>RFYI01000016.1 GCA_009921165.1 Actinomycetota bacterium
TCAAGGATTTATTGGAGCGATGCTGTTGCCTCAGGGCTTTGGTTTGATTAGAGAATCTTTTCCACCACAAGAATTTGGTAAAGCTTTTGCAGCATATGGTCCTGCTTTTGGTTTAGGTGGAATCTTAGGTCCAATCATTGGTGGCTTCTTGATTGAAGCAGATATCGCTGGTCTTGGTTGGCGTGCAGTGTTCCTAGTGAATCTTCCTATCGGTATCGTTGCAACATTACTTTCAATCAAATATCTTCCTAAATCTGAAGCAGATAAAACTGTGAAGATCGATTTACTTGGCGCTTTCTTGGTTGTTCTAGCTTCAGGTATGTTGGTGTATCCGCTAATTAAAGGGCAAGAAGCTGGCTGGCCAATTTGGACTTACCTAATGATTATCGGATCAGTTGTTGTCTTCTATGTGTTTACCCGAATCGAAAAGTCAACCATCAAGCGTGGCGATAGCCCGCTTATTGATCCACGTATTTTCCAGAAGAGAGATTACAACTTTGGTCTTGCTGGGTTAGGTCTTTACTTCGCTGGTTTCACCGGTGTGTATTTGATTCTTACCCTCTTCTTACAGTTCGGTGAAATGTTCTCAGCTAGTGACGCTGCTCTTGGCAATATTCCTATCGCTCTTGGTGCTGCCATCGGCGGAACTATCAGCGGTGCTTTCCTGTCTGACAAGATAGGTGGCCGATACACTCTCCAGATTGGTGCAGCTATTCAACTTGTTGGTGTTGTTCTGCTTTGGGTTTCCCTGCCTTCTCTAGCAAACTTCTCAATCTGGCAGCTAGTTCCTGCTTTAGTTGTTTCAGGTATCGGAACAGGAATGATTGCCGCTCCTATCTTCGACACCATTCTGTCAACAGTCGAAGGTAACCTGAGTGGTTCTGCTAGCGGTGTGCTATCCGCAGTTCAATCAGTGTCATCTTCTCTAGGTGTTGCAATATTCGGAACAGTGTTCTTCAAGTTCTCACAAATAGGTGAAGCAGATGCGGGCTTTAGAAATGCACTGCTAGTTCAGATACTGATAATTGTGTTGTTCCTTGGTGTCTCAAGCGTCCTGCCTAAGCGCGCAGAGCGCCAAGAGTACTAAGCAGACCTAAATAGACTAGAACCAACGACAAAGGATGGACGTTGGATATTAGGAAACTCAGGGTTACTGCCTTAGCTATTTTGGCTATCGGTGCAACGCTACTCTCTGCTCAATCTGCCGAAGCTGCCCAGCCTGTTTCTGGAATCAGCACTACCTCATACAACGAGGGAGCTGACCAAGCAGCTGCTTTTTATAACCCTTTAGTTGTTTCTAATGTCAACCTGACTCTTCCTCAAGCATCAGTGGACACTCTGAACAATAATCCTGGAACTGCTGTCTATCAGCATGCTTCGGTCAGTTTGACAACAGCTGATGGCAAAATCACAACTCTTGCTGATATCGGTGTTCGCCTTAAGGGACAGGCAACAAGAACTAATCTCTATGGCAAAGCACCACTGAAGCTAAAGTTCGATGCTTTTGTTCCTAACCAAAAATTCATGGGTCTTACTCGTATGACTTTGAACTCTATGGTTCAGGATTCCTCTTTCGTTCATGAGGCAACTGCTTACCGTTTGTATCGTGCAATGGGAATCATCGCCCCAAGAACCACATACTCTTGGGTCACTCTCAATGGTGCTGACTTTGGTCTATACATGAACATCGAATCTGTCGACAGTCAAATGTTGAAGCGTTGGGTAAACCCTAAACATCTATACAGTTCTAACTGTTATGGAGCAGACCTTACTTACTACCAAAGTGGTTGCTATGACACCAACTATGGTGACACTGACCGATCTGACTTGAATGCAGCTATCGCCGTATCAGTCTTAGACGGTGCTGAATGGTGGCAAGCGGTAAACAAGGTTGCTGATATGACATCAGTTATCAACCTGATGGCAACAGATATTTACACAAGCAACTGGGATGGTTATACCGATGTTGTTCAGAACAACTACTACTTAGTGTTTGATCAAACTGGAAAACTAAGAATAATTCCCTGGGGACAAGACGGCGCTTTCCCCGCGGATAGCTCAGCTCAGCTGGATTGGTTGGGTCAGGGACCTGCTTTTAGAAACTGGGGAAATGGACAAAGATCTGTGATGCTTCGCAAGTGTGTTGCTTATGAGCCTTGCGCCGCCTTGCTTATAAAAGCTGAAGTCGCCGCTAAGAACAAAGCTCAAGAGATCGATATGGTCGGTTTCAAGAATAAAGTTGCGTCAGTTATCAACAATGCATACATCGCTTATGAAACCAGATCTACCTCAAATGTTAGTTATGTCGCCGCTATGCAAAATTGGTTAGATAGTTTCTTCCCTTATCGAACTGCTGCGCTAACCAGTTTCCTTTCAACCAGAGCGCCAGATGCACCACAGGTGGGCATCAACGGCTCTTCATCAATTGGATCCACTCTCACTGCTGTTGCATCCAGTTGGGATTACACCGCAACATTTACCTACCAATGGCTAAGAGATGGTGTCGCTCTAACAAATCAAACCGGTCGCACTTACGTTCTTGATGCTCTAGACGCCGGGCATCTGGTCTCTGTAGTTGTTGGGGCGGCGAAACAAAACCTACCAACCGCATTTTCAAATTCAACTGCGGTATTAGTTAGTAACCCTAAAGCGTCTTCTGCCGCTATTAGTGGGACCCCAGTGGTCGACGGGTTACTAACCGCAAGTCCGGTTTCTAATGGTTCAACTCAGGTTAGTTACAAATGGTTGAGATCAGGTAAAGCCATTTCTGGAGCAGTCGAATCAACATACACACCAACTGGTTTGGATTACCTAAAACCTATAAGTGTCACTACAACTGTTTATCAGTTGGGCTATCCGATTACTTCTTCAACTAGCCAAGCAGTAACTATTCAAGCCGGGAACCTAACTGCACCTCAGATTGCGATTGCTGGTTCTGCTTCCATGGCTGGAACAGTCTTGGTAACAGCTACTGTCCCAGCGGGGATGAAAGCTACTTATCAATGGCTTAGAAACGGGGTGATTATCCCCAGTGCTACCAAGACTTCCTATGCAATCAAAGCCGAGGATGTGAATGGGGCCTTGAGCATAAAAGTAATTTTCACCAAAGTCGGTTATAACCCAATCGCCGTTACGAGCAGCGCAGTTACCGTGAACCCTGGGAACCTAACCAAGACCCCAACACCAACAATTACTGGAGTAGTCGGTGTTGGTAAAACTATAACTGCGGCACCAGGCAGTTGGGACTCTGGAACCACTTTGAAATATCAATGGTTTAGAAATGGTCTTGCCGTCTCTGGAGCGACAGCTAAGTCATACAAAATCTCCAGCACAGAACTTGGAGCTACCTTACGTATTGCTGTCACCGCTAGCAGGCCTGGTTTTATTGCTGTTACTAAAATTAGCCTTGATGTTTCGGTGAACTAAACCACTTCGCCCATCACAATAACTAAGCTGGGCCGAAGAAATACCTATCGAATCAACCCAAAGGGGAAGTTCAGGCATCCTTCGGAAAAGGGTAAGTCGATTGGCTCACTGCTAGAGATCTTTATCTAGCGAACTAAATACCCTCACGCACCTGGATGACATTTCCGTCCGGATCATTACCATCGGCATACTTCCAACTGCCGTGTTCTTGAATATCAGACTTAATCCGTCCACCGCTTCTACCAGCTGCTAACTTAGCGTTCTCGATGCTGACTACTTCAAAGACAGGTTTGATTGGATTTTCTTCGCCAAGAGTTGGTTCTGATCTATATTCTTCAGGCAATAGATGAATCAGAACCTCATTGCCATTGCCACTAACGCTGGCAAATGCTTCAGAAACGTAAGGATGCTTGGCATCGAATAAAGCTGAATAAAACGCTACTGATTTCTGAAGATCTGAAACCCAAATAACTATTGTTGTCATTTTACGCTGAGCCTATTTTGAGCAGGTTGTTGTTGCAGCGTTAGTCCCCTGAGCCCATTCTGGTAAAGGTGTGACAGTTGCAGTTGGGGTCGGCTTAGGGGTTTTAGTTGGTTTAGCAGTAGGGCTCTTCGTTGGAGTTTTGGTTGGGGTTGGTTCTCTAGTCGGTGCAACAACTGATCCGCTACCGGTGTTTTCAACTTTTCCTAGTACCAAAGGTTTATCTGCTTTTAGTAGGTCAAATAGCACTTGGGCTTTTTCGTAGTCAGGTTTTACTCTTCCTTGGTACGGCTCAGGTAACCCTGCGATAGAAGGTAACTGAAGGAAGGTGATTTTGTTCATTGGAATAGCTTTGAGGGCATTGGCGACACCGACCATAGCTGAAGGATCAGAAAGAGTGTCGCTTAGCTTCATGTTTCTAGCTGCAGCTTGGGCAAGGCTATAGAGAGCAACCGGGTTGTTCAGAATGTCCTTGCTCTTTAGCTTCCTAACCAGAGAAGTTAGGTAAACCTGTTGATTGCTGATGCGAGAAAGATCAGAACCGTCGCCAACTCCGTGACGGGTTCTTAGGAATTGTAATGCCTGCAATCCTTGTAGCTTGTGCATGCCTGCTTTTAAATATGTGTTGGTGTATTCATCGTTGATGTCTTCCGCAACACAAACTTCAACGCCGCCGACAGCGTTAGAGAGTTCAATGACACCATTGAAATCAACCATCGCTAGATAAGGAATCTGTAAGCCTGTGAGCTGTTCGACAGTTAGCAATGTGCAGCCAGGGCCACCGTTTGCAATCGTTGCGTTAATCTGGCCTAAAGATTGAGCGTAGTAACCAGGTCCACCTGTGGTGGATGGGCAAGCTGGCCATGCTACTAATAGATCTCTAGGAAATGACAAGCCAACTGCATTTTTGCGGTCTGCTGAAATGTGTAAAAGAATAATTACGTCAGCAAGATTAGAAGTCTCCGTGCCAAAGACTCCGTTACCTGTTCCTGATCGTGAATCGGAGCCTACAAGCAAGAGATTTAGTGGGCCATCCAAAGGCGGGATAACTATGTCTTTACCTTGAACGTCAGTGAGGTGAATCTTGTGACGAGATAGTTCTTGAGATAGCTGAACAGCAGAGATAGCCGTAACGGTAAGAGTTGACACGAGAACAACTATTAGGGCCTTACCTATTACTCCGAAGAAGGTTCTGGCTCTACCAGCGGCATGAACGTTGCCATGACGAGCTATTGCCCGCTCGGCTTTAGTTGCCTTCTTTGGTTTGGACTGCTCAGTCAATTCGGTAACCCCTTCACGAGTTGGCTTGAGACTTAGTAAAGCAAAATGGCGGAGGCCGTGGGATTCGAACCCACGGAACCTTTCAGTTCACTAGTTTTCAAGACTAGCTCCTTCGGCCGCTCGGACAGACCTCCGTGAACTAGTCTAACTAATTATCAAGTGGTCTAAAAATACTTTAGGAACCTGAAGTTAGGCTGTGAGCCTAGTTTTGGGTGTAAATAATTCCTTCAAGCCCAGCTAGCACCCTCGCAACACCGTCATCCTCGACGCTTGCTGTCACGATTCTGGCAGCTTCCTTCACTTCATCTGGGCCCTGACCCATAGCAAAAGAATATCCGCCGCCTTCGTTTGCCCACTCAAACATCGAGATATCGTTGCGGCCATCACCAATAACAATTACTCTTTCTCGAGGAATATCTAGTGCCTTTCGACGCTGTTCCAAAGCACTAGCTTTAGTTACACCCTGTGGGGAAATATCCAACCAAGCCGTGTAGCCGATCGCATAGGAAACGGAGTGCAAACCAACAGATTCAACTATGGCTAAAAAGTCATTCACGTTCTGTTCTGGTGATAAAACTACAACTCTAGATACTTCACCGTGCATCAGTTGATCTAACGGTGTCTCAATGTTTTTGCTTCCAAGGGCATAGGCAGGAAAAGGCTTATGGAAACGATATGTTCCATCGATATCCTCAACTGCAAAATGGGCATCAGGAAGTTTATCTATTAACTGACTAAGTACCGGTTCTGGATTGAAACTAATGACTTCACGAACTAGGTAGCCAGTTGAGTGAGTCCTATCAACCTCAACAGTTACCGCTCCGTTGGAGCAAACGACATAACCCTCTTCGATTCCAACATCTCTAACTACTGGAATGGCATTAGCCGCCGCTCTTCCGGTTGCAACAATTACGTAGTGACCTAGCTCTCTAACTCTTTGCACCTCTCGAATGACAGCTGGAGACATATAGCCGTCATCGTGAACTAATGTGCCATCTATGTCGATAGCTATCAACCAAGGTTCTTGCATTAGTTATTTGACTTTTTCTTCGGCTCGATTACCTCTGCACCACCGAGATACGGTCTAAGTGCGACAGGAATTCGAACTGAACCGTCTTCCTGTTGGTGGTTCTCAAGGATCGCCACCAACCAACGTGTGGTTGCTAATGTTCCGTTAAGAGTTGCAACAGTTGCAGTCTTACCATCTTCTTTTCTGTATCGAACATTTAGTCTTCTGGCTTGGAATGTTGTGCAGTTCGAGGTTGATGTCAATTCACGATATGCATCTTGCGTTGGCACCCATGCTTCTGCATCAAATTTTCTAGCAGCACTAGAACCAAGGTCTCCTGCTGCTGTGTCAATGACTCGGTATGGAAGTTCGCATTTCTGCAACATCTGTTCTTGCCATGCTAAAAGTCTTTGATGTTCTGCTTCAGCTTCTTCCGGCGCAATGTATGAAAACATTTCTAGTTTGTTGAATTGGTGAACTCTAAGAATTCCTCTGGTGTCTTTACCGTGGCTACCAGCTTCGCGTCTGTAGCAGGTTGACCAACCCGCATATCTCTTTGGGCCATCACTTAAATCGACAATCTCATCGCTGTGATAACCGGCAAGAGCAACCTCACTGGTTCCGGTTAGATAAAGATCATCTCCTGGTAGGTAATAGATTTCATCGGCGTGCTGACCTAGGAATCCAGTTCCCGCCATGACCTCAGGCTTTACCAGAGTTGGAGTTATCAGTGCTGTGAATCCCGCCTTAGCGGCTTGATCTAGGGCCATATTCATTAGAGCAAGTTCTAGTCTTGCTCCCCAACCTTTTAGGAAATAGAACCTAGAACCAGAAATCTTCGCTCCGCGTTCAATGTCAATCACATCAAGCAATTCGCCAAGCGCCACATGATCTCTAGGCTCGAAATTAAATACCGGTTTAGTTCCTTCTTCGCGGATCACTACAAAGTCATCCTCACCACCGGCAGGTACACCTTCCAAAACAACGTTCTCTATCTTCCAGATTGCTGCATCTAGAACAGTCTGTGCTTCGTTAGCTCTCTGCTCTGCAACTTTCACTTCCGCTGCTAAAGCTTGACCTTCGGCAATAAGGGCGGCTCTGTCATCTTTAGTAGCTCCTGCAACAAGCTTTGCTTTAGCGTTCTGCTCTGCTCTAAGAGTTTCAAATTCAGCTAAGGCTTTTCTCCAGTTAGCGTCAGCAGAAGCTGCTTCATCAACTAAAGTTTCGCTAGCCCCGCGAGCGCGTTGAGATGCTTTTATGGCTTCAGGATTATCTCTGAGCAGGTTTGCGTCAATCATTTGTATAACTTACCTTTAGCGACCAGAACGGAGTTTGTTTAGCCAGTTTTCGGCAGAAGAGAATTCCTTGTTTGAGTTATTTCCTTCGTGCTCACTTTTTTGTTTATCTGCTCTCGGGTATGAACCCAAGAAAACTATTCTTGGACTGAATCTGTGTAAGCCCATTAGAGCTTCAGCGATGGCTTCATCATCGATGTGACCTTGGGCATCAATGTTGAATCGATATCTGCCTAATTGATCACCAACCGGTCTTGATTCAATTCTGGAAAGGTTCACACCACGAGCGGCAAACTGTTCCAGCATCTCTAAAAGGGCGCCGGGTCTATCTGTAGGTAATTCAACAATGACAGATGTTTTGTCTTTACCGGAACGAGCAGTTGGCTTAGCTGATAAACCAATTTCTATAAATCTAGTCTGAGCTTTTTTATTGTCACCAATATTTTTAGCTAAAACAGTTAACTTGTAATGATCGGTGATGCTTTTAGCTGATATTGCTGCATCAGCAGTTGAGTTTGCTTCCAAAAGTGATACTGCAGCCTGAGCGGTTGATGTCGCAGGTAGGTGTGAATGCTTAGGCAAGTTATCTTGCAACCAGCCACGGCACTGAGCGTAAGCAGTTGGATGAGTCGTAATAACTTTCACATCAGCTAACTTTGTTCCTGGTTTTGCAACAAGGTTGAAAGTAATTGCTACTAGGTATTCACCGAAGATTCTGATGTTGGTTGTATTAGCCAGAGCGTCAAGAGTTGCGCTCACACCACCTTCAATTGAATTCTCCACTGGAACGATGGCTCTGGTTGCCTTACCTGAGATAACTGCATCGATAGCTTCACTAACGGTGGAAACTGGCAAAGTCTTGGCATTCTTAGCTCCTTTAACCTGAGCTAGAGCAAGTTCAGTAAAAGTCCCAACTGGGCCCAGGAAGGCGTAGGTAGGTTTCTTGTTGGTTACTGAATTAGCCATAGATACAGGTTAGTTGAGTTATCAGTAGTTAGGTGCTGCTGGTAAGTCAAAGTACTGCTCTAATGTGTGAACCTGAGCATCAAACATAGCCCGAGCTAGTGCTTTACCCACATATCTCAAGTGCCATGGCTCATACTGATATCCAGTGATTGCGGTGGCATTATTTGGATACCTAACAATGAATCCATATCTATATGCATTATTTGCTAACCAAATACCTGCTTTGGTTTGTCCAAAGCAAACCCTTATCTGACAGCCTTGCCCTCTGGCTGAAACATCCATGGCCCAACCGGTTTGATGCTCCGAAAATCCGGGCCTGGCAGCTAGTGCTTCCCCCGCCTCAATGCCATATTTGGCTACCTGCCGGTCATGAACCACTTTCTGTTCAGCGAATGAGCGATAAGCGCTTTGGATCACAAGCCGCCCTTTGCCCGCTGATTTCATAGCCTTTGCCAACTTATATGAGGCTGTTGAGGCTGCTTTTCTTAGCTTTCGGCCGTATGGATTGGCATTTAAGCTACCAAACTGAGGGGCTACGAGGTCTTGAGGTATGTATTGGATGGGGTCTAGCGGTCTTTGCTTATTGACAACAACAGATGTTGATTCAGGATCTGTTGTGGATTCGAGGATAGGGGTTGTGGCATGGGCGGGTGTAAAATTAGTTACCGAGGGAAATAAAAAAGAGAGAACTATGGTTGTACCTATTAGTGACCGATTCTTGGTTCCTCTGACCATTTCTAAAGTCTAACTTTCCAAAGAGAAAAGAGAACGCCTTGGCGCGTGCAGATCGCAAAGCAGCAGCAGCTGAATCAGCTAAAACGGGTGTAATGACCCACAGACAAATCATGTTTGTATTATTCGGCCTAATGGCCGGTATGTTCCTATCCGCTTTAGATCAAAGCGTTGTTGGAACAGCAATGAGAACTATCGCAGATGATCTTCATGGTTTATCTGCACAGGCGTGGGTAACCACTGCTTACCTAATTACCTCGACTATAGCAACACCTATCTACGGCAAATTGGGAGATATCTTCGGAAGAAGATATTTATTCATCACTGCTATTTCTATTTTCGTAGTTGGTTCAGTAATCGCAGGTTTTGCAAACAGCATGTATGAACTTGCTGCGTTTAGAGCAATTCAGGGAATTGGTGCAGGAGGTTTATTCGCACTGGCTCTAACTATCTTGGCTGATATTGTTCCACCGAGAGATAGGGCCAAGTATCAAGGTATGTTCCTTGCAGTGTTTGGAACATCTTCAGTGCTTGGACCACTTATCGGTGGGCTCTTTGCTGGTATAGATAATATTTTTGGAATTACCGGGTGGCGTTGGATTTTCCTAATGAACTTGCCGATTGGTTTAGTTGCGTTATTCCTTGTGCTTTCTTTCCTTCACATCCCACACCACGCGGCAACTTCTAAAGTTATTGACTGGTGGGGTGTTCTCACCATCATCATCGGTGTGGTCCCAATCCTGATTGTTGCCGAGCAAGGAAGAGAGTGGGGCTGGAGTTCAGTAAACTCCATCACTTCCTATGCTGTTGGATTAGTCGGAATCGCCGCATTTATTTTCATTGAAAGAAAAATGGGTGATGATGCACTTCTGCCACTTAAGCTCTTTAGCTCGAGAACTTTCTCACTAACTACACTGCTTGGAGTGGTTGTTGGTATCGGAATGTTCGGTGGAATGATGTCACTGCCTTTGGTTTTACAAATTGTTTACGGTGCCTCTCCCACCGACTCGGGTTACCTAATGATTCCCATGGTGCTTGGTCTAATGATTTCAACTGTTGTGAGCGGAAGAATTACCAGTGCAACCGGAAAATACAAAATCTTCATGGTGGTCGGTGCAGGCATGATGGGCTTGTCATACATCTACCTTTCAACCCTTACCTACGAATGGGCTATCTGGCAGATCACTGTTGGGATGATTTTCATGGGTCTTGGTTTAGGTCAATTGATGCAGACTCTGACTATCGCATCTCAAAATGCGGTTGAAGCTAGAGATATTGGTGTTGCAACTTCTTCGGCCACCTTCTTTAGACAGATGGGTGGAACTCTGGGTGTTGCCGTGTTCCTATCTATCCTGTTCAATAACCTGGCTGATAAGGGTCCTGAAATTGGGGCAAAGATTGGAGCTGCGATTGCCGCGAATCCAGCACTGCTGGCTGATCCAAAGAACTCTGCTTTCCTTCCTGGTTCAAACATCATGGCCCAGATCACTAGCGACTCTCGATTCCTAAAGACAGCGAGTCCGGAGCTAGCTAACCCGATCAAACAGGCTTTTGCTGAGTCAGCTGCGAATGTGTTCCTCTCAGCGACAATCGTGATCGTAATTGGTTTCGCGATATCCCTGTTTATCAAGGAGCTAGCACTGAGAACTAAGTCTGGTGTTCAAGAGAAAGCTGACGCAGCAGCAGCCAGTATGCACTAGCAGTTATCTCTCCAAGGCCTCGGCATGCGTTTAGTGTGCTGAGGCCTTAGGCTTTAAACACACGGGTGCCCTTGTTCAAGGGCTGAGAAGAAGCGTCAAGCCTAAAACCGTCAAACCTGAACTGGGTAATGCCAGCGTAGGAAGGTGAGTATGAAACGCATTTCTGTAGTCATAGCAGCAGTTTTTCTCCTAAGCGCTTGTTCAACAACGGCAGCTAAGTTACCGGTAACACTTATTGCACATGATTCGTTTGTGATCAGCGATCTACTAGTCAAAGAGTTTGAAGACTCAACTGGTTACGATCTAAAAATAGTTAGAGCGGGCGATGCTGGAGCGATGACAAGCAAACTTGTCCTTACTAAAGATGCTCCGATAGCGGATGCTGTTTTTGGCATTGATAACACTTTTGCTCCAGTTGCTAGAGAGAACAAAATAATTGATGGTGAGCTAAAACCGGTTGACTATGCGGATGTCTGTTTCAACATAGACACTGAATACTTCAACAATCACAAGCTCGCTATCCCAGCCGATTGGCGAGAGTTAGCTGAGCCTAAATATAGAAATCTAACCGTTATTGAAAATCCAAATACTTCTTCAACCGGTTTAGCTTTTCTTGCTTCAACATATGCTGCTTTTCCACCGGCAACAGCTGGGGTGTTTCCTTCTGCTGTTACCTGGTGGCTAGCTTTTAGAGACAACGGAGTTAAAGTT
Organism: Actinomycetota bacterium; assembly: GCA_009921165.1. Classification (GTDB taxonomy): domain Bacteria; phylum Actinomycetota; class Actinomycetes; order Actinomycetales; family Microbacteriaceae; genus Rhodoluna. Next base: position 11,602 of record RFYI01000016.1, read on the forward strand.
GCCAGCAGCTGGGAGGATGCCTATTACACAGATTTCTCTGGCTCAGCCGGCAAGGGAAAATACCCGGTTGTTCTCTCATACTCCTCATCACCTGCTGATGAACTAGACAGTCAAGGTAACCCTAGAACCCAAACAATAAGAAAAGATTGCTTTAGACAGACTGAATATGTTGGGGTTCTAAAAAATACAGGTAACCCCCAGGGCGCTCAAGCTTTGGTGAAGTTCATGCTTTCAAAGAATTTCCAAAGGAGTTTGCCCGAGAGCATGTATGTATATCCAATTGACCAAAGCGTTTCGATTCCACAAGCGTGGCTTAGAAATGCCGCTCCAGCAATAACAACCATTGGTGAGCATCTGGATATAGCTCAAAAGCGGGATAACTGGTTGGGTGATTACAACTGGGTGTTTGACATTGCGCCTTAAAAATTTCGTTCTATGGTTGACACCGCTTCTCTTTGTTGCGGCGCTGTTCTATTGGCCTTTAATAAGTGTTTTGGATTTAGGCTTCGGCTCCCACCTAACAAGTAGTGAACCAACTGAGATCAGCGTCTGGCCCGTGCTCTGGTTCACGATTTGGCAGGCGGTAGTTTCAACACTGATCACCTTGGTTTTAGGTATCCCCGGTGCTTACCTTTTATATAGGAGAAACTTCAGAGGTGCTGCAGTAATCAGATCTTTAATCACAGTGCCTTTTATGCTGCCAAGTCTTGTTGTTGCGATAGCGATTACTGAACTAGGTGCTTTGATAGGCGGCCTGGATCCGATAGTTGCCATTATTTTGGCAAACGTGTTTGCTAACTATGCGGTTGTCGTTAGGACTGTTGGTTCACAGTGGCAGACCCTAGATAACCAGACTGAGGAAGAAGCAGAGGTAGCTGGAGCGGGACGTTTACGTTCAACACTAAAAGTAGCCTTACCTCAGCTGAGGAGTTCCATAAGAGCTTCCTGTGCAATCGTTGTTCTTTACTGTGCATCGTCATATGGAATAGTGCTTAGCCTTGGTGGCGGCAAGGTCAATACCCTGGAAACGGGAATCTCCACCTCCGTATTACAGCGACTGGACCTGCAACACGGCTCGGCTCTAGCCCTACTGCAAATAGCTTTCTGTTTAGCGGCCTTTACTGCTAGCCGCTGGGGTGGCACTAACCCACTTAGTTTTGAGCCAAGCGCTTCGAAAGCTCCTGTTCTTGATAAAAGAGATGGGCCGGCAGTGATGTTTGTATTTGTCACCGGAGTATTCCTAATACTCCTACCGTTAGTTCTTGTCATGGCTAAATCCTTTATTTCAAGTGCAGGAGAATTAACTTTTGATAATTTCTTCCTGCTCAATTCCAGAGGTGCTAGGGACTTACTGAATATCACCCTTTTTGATGCGGCCCTGAACAGTATTAGAAATATGCTGCTGGCAACAGTCATTGCACTTCTTGTTGGCGCTTTGGTCAGCTACCTACTTGCCGAACACTCTCGGAAACACTCACGAACAAACAGGAGAACTGACTTTCTTGGTATTGCTCTAGATGCTTACTTTCTCTTACCTATCGGGGTTTCTTCTGTTGTAATCGGCTTGGGCTATCTAATTACCCTCACGGGCAATCTAGCTTGGCTACGTTCAGCTTGGTACTTAGTTCCCTTGGTGCAAGCAATTTTGGCAATTCCTATGGTGGTTAGAGTTCTTTACCCAGCGCTACTAGCTGTTGATAATTCCAGCAGAGAACAAGCCATGACAGACGGCGCACGAAGACGAGAGGTTTTCTTTTACGTTGATTTGGGCTTAGTTAGACCAGTTCTAAAGACAGCTGTCGCTTTTAGCGCTTTAGTTTCTCTGGGTGAATTTGGTGCAGCGAGCCTGCTTGCATACGGTGATCAATCAACCGTCCCAATGTTGATGTATCAATTGATTGCTCGACCTGGCAATCAAAACTATGGCATGGCATTGGCAGTTGCAACTATTCTTACGATAATCACAACAATTGTTGTCTTGTTAGTCAGCAGAGAGACTAACTCTCGAACGAAACAGGCAATGCGCTAAACCGTTCTTTCATGACCTGAATAGCTTCAGGGTTTTGATCAATCAAAATAAAGTTTCTACCCAACGATGCAGCAGCGTGACCCGTTGTTCCAGAACCCGCGAAGAAATCCAAAACTGTATCGCCTTCTTTAGAACTAGCTTGAATAATTCTTCTTAGAATTCCTAAAGGCTTTTGAGTTGGATAGCCAGTCTTTTCTTTACCTGTTGGTGAAACGATGGTATGCCACCAAACATCGGTAGGTAATTTACCTTTAGCAACCTTCTCTGGTGTTACTAGACCTGGAGCCATGTATGGTTCGCGATCGACATTCTCATTATTGAAGTAATACTGTTCTGGATTTTTCACATAAACCAAGATGGTGTCGTGCTTAGCTGGCCAGCGTGATTTAGCCTTGCCACCGTAGTCATAGGCCCAGATGATTTCATTGAGGAAGCACTCTCTTCCAAATAGGGCATCAAGTAAAACTTTGGCGTAGTGAGATTCTCGGTAATCCAGGTGTAAATACAGTGTCCCCGTATCTTTCAATATCCGCCAGGCCTCTTCAAGCCTCGGTTCAAGGAAAGACCAATAGTCTTTGAACTCATCGTCGTAGCTCAGGACTGTGTCTTTGACTATCTCGTAGCGCTGGCCTTTGAAACCAATACGGTTACCGGTCTCAGTTCTAGTGGTAGTCGAAGAGCCCCTGGTTTGGACTCGCCCCGTGTTAAAGGGAGGATCAACGTATATGAGTTGAATACTTGCATCAGCAATAGACTGCAAAACAGCAAGGTTATCCCCTTGGATGACCTGGTAATTTGAATTGTTCTGCACAGAAAGAGATTAACAGCATGGACCCACATGTTTTACACAATCCGGACCTAAGCCGATATGAATTATGGCTAGGGGATCAAAAGATTGGTCACGCTGACTATGTCTTTGTTGGTGAGGAGATGCAATTCCCTCACACAGAGGTCGATCCAGCTCACCAGGGTAAAAACTATGCAGCGATACTAATGCGTGAAGCTTTCGCTGATGTTAAGGCGAATAATCTAGGTAAAGTTTGGCCGATCTGCCCATATGTAGTGACATACATGAAGCGTCACCCTGAAACTCATGACCTGTTGTCTAGAGAACTTATCTAAGCGACGTTAGCTTTGATGAAAGCAAGGAGGTCACGAATGACTTCATCCTTGTTTATCTCGTTATACATCTCGTGTCTGCCGTCGTGATAAATGATTGCAGTTACATTCTCTAAACCACACTTATTTCTGTATGTGTTAGCTAGCATCTGGTTGCCGCGTTCAGCACCAATTGGATCATCTGTGCCAGCTTGAAGAAGTAATGGAAGATCTGTTCTTATTCCTCGTTTAGGCGTGAAGAAAAGTTGGATAGCATTTGGAACACCAAACACTTTTGCGGCTGCCGCATAGAAAGTGAGTGGGTCGGCCTCGAATGCTTTACCAACTTCCTTGTCTCTTGAAAGCCATTCGTAACCAGTAGCGCCTGGTTCTTTATCCCATTTCTTGTTAAAACCACCAGCACCTAGAACTCCTGGAACCAACAGAGACGAACCCGAAAGAATTGCAGCATCGTATTCAGTTGAATACTGGTTGATAAGTTTCTGAGAAATAAATGAACCATAAGAGTGCCCGAATAGCACTAGCTTCAAACCAGGGTTGTCGCTTTTGATGATGTTAGTTAGCTCATGGACTTGTTCGAAAGCAGCTTTGATGCCGCCTTTACCTAAGTTACCCATGGTCTTAGTTGCACCACTGGCTACCTGTTTCTTACCGGTAACTCCGTGACCTCTGTGATCATCTGCATAAACCGAGTAACCAGCTTTGTTTAGCGCATGCGCCAAATGGTCATATCTTCTAGCGTGGTCGCCAAGACCATGCGCGATTTGAACTATGGCTTTAGGTTTCTCAACAGGCCAAACATAAAAAGTGATTTCGACGCCAAATGAGTCGTTATAGGTTCTGGTAATAGGTAGGTCAGTCATGGCTTTACACTAGCGGTTTAAATATGTTTACCAGTTCACTGGAGATAGCTCCGAAGCGATGTTGTGTAATTGAGATGGACTGCTCTCTAAGGAACGCTAATAGAGTCATTCGACCAGATTTGGTAACGTCCCCTGGAATTACAAATAAATCAGGATTCTTCTGAAGATTACTTATGTTGGGCTCCTTAGCCCCAACCAAAATCAGTCTTGTCCCGGGGATTATTACTGGGTTGAACACTTGCTCAGCCTCAACAACATATCTATTACCAACTATGCCCTTTAGCCATGGGTCCAACTTCATCCCTAAGACACTAGCAAAACCAGGATCTATAGATAGGAAATACCTTGCCTTAGACGCTTCAGCGGCATGAACGATTCTTAGTAAGTGTTCAGGAGCAGCATTTGAACTAACTCTGATGAGAACATTATCTGCTCTCACATAGCGCTGATAGTTGCCCTCCACTTCTAAATCCCCGCCATCAAGATGCCCTGGTTCATACAAAGTTCTCAGCCAGTGTTCATCGCTAAGGCAGGCTTGTTGTAACCAGGTCTGTTTATCTTCAGCAACTAATTGTTTGGTTTTGTTTAGGAACTCGATTGATGAACTCGATAGCTTCCCTTGAATTGAAACAGGACTCGCGTCCTTGAATTCTCCAAACTGTAAAAGATAGTTCCTGCCACCAGCTTTCAACCCAAAGCCAACTGCAGATCTCTTAAAGCCGCCAAACGGCTGTCTTTTCACAATCGCTCCAGTGATACCTCTATTCACATAGAGATTTCCTGCCTCGATTGAATCTAACCAATGACTTATCTCTGTGCTGTCTAAAGAATGAATTCCAGCAGTCAAACCATAATCGGTTGCATTTTGTAATTCGAGAGCTGCTGCTAGGTTTTTTGCTTCCATCAAACCAAGAACCGGCCCAAAACATTCGGTTAGATGAAAAAAGGAACCTGGTTGAACGCCTAACTTAATACCCGGTTGCCAAAGTCGACCGGTTTCATCAAGCTGCTTTGGTTCCAATAACCAACTTTCACCTTGATCAAGCGTGGTAAGCGCTCTAAGTAACTTTGGACTAGGTGGTTCAATTAGAGGTCCAATTGTTGCATCGGCCTGAGACCCGTAACCCACTTTCATTGACTTGGCACAGTCCACCAGTTGTTTCAAGAACTGTTGATTGGAATAGGCCGAGCCCACTAATACACCGAGACTGGCCGCCGAACACTTCTGTCCAGCATGACCGAACGCACTCTTAGCTAAATCGTTTGCTGCTAAATCTAAGTCGGCGAATGGCGTGATCACTATCGAGTTCTTGCCGCTGGTTTCAGCTGCTAGTTGCATTCTCGTTCTGTAGTTCTTGAAAAGTTCGGCAGTTTCATAACCACCGGTGAGGATCACTGAATCAACTTGCGTATGGCCAACCAACTGTAATCCAAGGTCATTATCTGGAATCAGCGCGAGCCGCAGGACATCCTTTGGTATTCCAGCTCGCCAAAGTGTTTCAACTAGAGCAATGACGCAGTTCACTACCTGTGGGGCAGGCTTAATTATGACTGCAGCTCCGGCAGCCAGGGCTGCCAGCACCCCGCCTGCAGCAATTGCAACAGGAAAGTTCCATGGTGGTGTCACAACGACTAACTGATGAGGGATAAAAGTAACCCCATCGGCTTTCTCTATGGTCTTTATCTCATCTATTGAATGAGCATAGAAGTTAGCAAAATCAACCGCTTCACTAAGTTCACTGTCGGCTTCAGTGAAGGTTTTCCCTGCTTCAGCAATCATTAGCTGCATAAGCGAGCCTCTGCTGTTAGCCAATTCTGAGCCGGCTCTTATGAGGAGCTCCTTACGTCTTGCTGTATCGGAATTCCAGTTTCCAGCTGCTGCTTTGGTCGAACTAATAAGTTCTTCCAATTCGTAGGTTTCTATGGCTGCTCTTGCAACATGGCTTTGGTGAGCTTCTAAGTTACCTTCGAGTTGCTTCGCGGCAGCTAGCACTTGCCTAATCCAATCCCTGTTGCTAGCAATCGCGGGATCGGTGTCGGGCGCATTAGTAAACACAGTGCTTCTTGATGTCTTGTCTATCAATCTGTTCTGGGTTCTATTCTGAGCCAGGCCTAGGTTATCCATTACTCTGAGTGATGTTTCAAAGCGCATGCGCTCACGATCGAAGACATCTCTATCTGTCGTGATATCAAACAGGCCAGACATGAAGTTATCTGATGATCCGTTTTCTTCCAGCCTTCTAGTTAAATATGCAACCGCTACTTGAAATTCACTTGGTCTAACTACTGGTGTGTATAGCAAAAGTGACCCAACACTTCTCCTGACTTGAGTTGATAGCTGTTGAGCCATGCCCTGAAGCATTTCAAATTCAACCCCATCGGTTACTTTTCTTGCTACCGATAACTTGTGAGCGAAGGCTAGATCAAATAAATTATGGCCAGCTATCCCAACTCGAAGATGCCTAACTCTTCTCTCATCTAAGGCGTAGTCAATCAACCTCTTATAGTTGGCGTCGGTTTCTGCTTTCGTCGGATAAGTAGCTAATTCCCAGCCATGCCATTTAGCATCAACTATTTCCATCGCTAGGTTGGCGCCTTTGACAATTCTTACCTTTATGCCTGCACCGCCATTAGCAGTTCTGGTTTGAGCAAAATCTGTCAGCTCCTTGAGGGCTTCGAAGGAATCAGGAAGGTAAGCCTGCAAAACAATTCCCGCTTCAAGATGTTGCAGTTGTTCTTTTGAAAGAAGTTTCTTGAAGACAAGCATGGTAAGTCCAAGGTCCCGGTACTCTTCCATATCCAAGTTAATAAATTTTTGTGTTGGTTGACTTGCCGCATACTCATATAAAGGAGTTAGTTTGTCGACCAATCGTCGAACTGTTTGTTCAAACCCCCACATCGATAACTGACTAGCAACTGCGGAGAGTTTGATAGACACGTAATCGACATCTGGCCTTCTTAATAGGTTGAATGTCTCTTCAAATCTGTAATTTGCTTCCTCTTCACCGAGGACAGCTTCCCCCAAGAGGTTGAGGTTTAGATTTATGCCGTCGGATTTCGACTCAGCAATGTGTTTTGTGAGTTTTTGTGGTCGGGCATCGGCAATAAGATGGCCGACTAGTTGTCTGAGTCTTGTTTTAGCTATTGGAATGACAATCGCTCTAAAGGGGATCGCTACTAGCCCACCTAGCTGGATAGTGGCTCTGTCGATAAGGCCCAGACTTTTAGGTAGGTCTTTAGCGAGCTTGTTTAGTTCGATTGCCGCCACTGTTTTGTCGGTTGGCCGAATGACTCGATCAACGAACCTTAGTGTCCATTCCAGCCCTTGCGGATCTTTAAGTATTTTGGCTAATCGCTTCTCAGCAGGCGATCTCGCTGACTGGCGTTTAGATTCTTCGAGCCAATGCTGAACCAATGCAACCGCTTGTTCAGCGATTTGTTCACGCTCGATTCGTTGCACCTAAAACACTCCAATTTCAGGCAGGGCGTGGGTAGTAGCACTGCCGAACATCATTGTTTTGTAAACAAGGCAATCATCCCAGAGGATGGACTTAGTAGGCGACATTCAGGGAGCATGCAGGATTCATTCAGACTGTGGCACCAAACTGAACTCATGACAAGCTTTAAAACCAACTCATTTACCAGCCAAGAGAAGAGGCCGCTGGTTTTAGTTGAGCCTAATCCCCGAGTCAAACTTGGGGTCAAGAAATTGCTGAGAGTCAGTCGTGGCCAAGATCTAGTTGAATCGATTGGCTGGTTGAGCTTGCTATGGGTCATCTTTACCTTCCTTATAGATGGTGGCCTTACCGGTCTAACCGATCTTCACGCGGCGCTCAGCGCAGTCGATCGCCTCAGTGCTTTGGTGGCAACCGATCTACTACTTATCCAAACCCTTCTTATAGCTCGTGTTCCATGGCTCGATAGGTTGTATGGTCACGACCGAGCGACTCTTACTCATAAGCGTCTTGGTAAGCCGGTTCTCTATTTAGTAATAGTCCACTTCTTAGCTGTCACTTGGTCTTACGCAATGGCTGACTCAAAGAATGTCGTTGATGAATTTTTGACTATGCTCTCTAGCATTCCTGATTTAGTAACTGGAACCATAGCATTCGTTTTGATGATCATTGTTGTTATTACCTCAATCAAAATCACTAGAAGCAGATTGAGTTACGAAGCTTGGTACCTTGTCCACTTACTTGCTTACGGCGCGGTGATGCTTGCTATTCCCCACCAAATCAATGTTGGAACAGACATTGCTGGTAAACCGTTGGCTCAATTGTTTTGGATAACTGCTTATCTATTTGTTGGGTTAAATATTCTTTGGTTTAGGTTACTCAGTCCAATTGTGCTCTCTGGATTACATGGACTTAGAGTTTCTGGCAGCGTCGCAGAATCGAGCGATGCTACCTCTATTTATATCTCCGGTAGAAAGTTGAAAAGTTTTCAGGCTAAATCTGGGCAGTTCTTTATTTTAAGATTGGTCACACCAGGTCAATGGTGGCGAGCGCATCCATTTAGTCTCTCTGCTGCTCCGACAGATAGCACTCTAAGATTTACTGTCGGTAACCGAGGTGATGACACCGAGTTGATGCAAAGTATCAAGGCTGGAACACGTGTAATTCTTGAAGGTCCATATGGGGTCTTCACAGAAGATAGAAGAACACAAGAAAATGTTGTATTGATTGCTGCCGGTATCGGTGCGCCACCTATTAGAGCTCTTGCTGAAAGCATGGCTGCAAGACCAGGAGACGTTTCTGTTCTTTATCGAATGAGAAACAAAAATGATGCTGCTCTTGCAGAGGAGCTTGCTAAGCTTGCAAAACAGCGCGGTTTCTACTTTCACATTCTTGAAGGCTCAAGAAAGAGTCCAAGGTCATGGTTACCGGCCGGTGAAGATGATCACCTGCCCGATGCTGAACGACTAGTCAATCTTTGCCCTAAGGTCGCGAAATCGGATGTCTTTATCTGTGGCCCCGCAGCGTTTACGCAGACGGTTGAGAAATCCCTGCACCTTGCAGGAACTCCTGCAAACCAAATCCATTCAGAGGAGTTTGCCTGGTGAGAAGATCAAGTCAAATACTAATGGGGGCTGTTTCCTTAACTTCTGTTGTTACAGGTTTTGAACTAGGGGCTAACGCCTCTACGCCAGGTACGTTTGTGCCTCACCCAACGGTTACGCCAACCCCTTCGCCAACAACCCCTACACCTAAACCAACAACGCCAACCCCTAAACCAACAACCCCCACTCCTAAACCAACAACGCCAGCCCCTAAGCCGACAAAGACTCCGCCAGCAAGCACAGTTAGTCACACGAGCAGCCCGGTGTATTACCGGTTTGGTACCGTGCAACTTACGGTTACCAAAAAGGGAACGACTATTACTGATATAACGATGAATCAGGCCGGCGCTACCAACGGTCGAGCTGCCTCGTTTCCTTACCTGATCACTCTTGCTAAGCAAGCCCAAAGTGCGACCTTTGATACCTCGATGATGTCTGGTGCGACCTACTCAACGCAGGCTTTCATGCAAGCACTTGGCGACGCGTTATCTCAGTTCTAGAAGCATGAATCAAGTAAAGGAATTCCGTCACACTGAGTTCTGCATGGGCACGGTGTTCCGCTTTGTTGGAAGAACTGAACTGAACAGCGATAAGGCGATAGCGGAAGCTGTTGCAGTACTTCATGAAGCTGACAGTATTTTCAGTCTTTATAAACCCGATTCACCGCTTAGCAAATTAGCCAGAGGTGAAACATCCGTCGCGCAATGCCCTGCGGTAGTTAATGAGATTTGGGATCTCTGTGAGAAATGGACAAAAGAAACCGAAGGTTGGTTTACCGCCTTCACTCCAGAACATACATTTGATCCTTCCGGTGTCGTAAAAACTTGGGCTGCAAAGCTAGCTGCCGAAAAGCTGGAAGAAAATGGCATTACAGATTTTGCTATGAACGCGGGGGGAGATATACGACTCTCCAAAGAAATCACACCGGGCTTTGCTTTGCGAATTGGAATATCAACGCCAGTGACTATAGCCTCTCCTGAAGCAGGAGTGTTAACCGTTGTTGATTTGAATGACAGCAATTTTCGAGCTGTTGCAACTTCCGGAACGGCAGAACGTGGTGAACATATTTGGAATCCAAAGAATAAATCATGGGCTAACCAATTAGCGCAAGTAACGGTTGTTAGTGATGATCTAGTTAGCGCTGACGTATGGGCGACTGCTCTATTTGCCGCAGGAGATCAGGGTTTGGCATTAGCTGAAAAGCATGGTCTTCAAGCCTTATTTGTTAACCTTGAAGGTCAACTCTCTTCAACGAAGAGCTTTACAGAACTACTTCATCCAGTCTGATGGAGCGGGTTCTCTTCCCTTTGGAAGAGCAACCGAGGCATTCCACTGGATTACCCATTCAGGTAACTTAGGCTCTGCTGCAGGCCAACCACCAAGACGTTCATTTACTTCAGCAGGAGTTGGAGTTCCTTTAGGGGATTGCAAGAATCTGAGCTTCACAACTGCTTCTGCATATATTTCACCTTTGACGACAAAGCGTTGTCCAATGAAAAACGCTTGGTTATCCCAGCCGAGGATCTTTGTTTCAACATTGAATCGAAGCCAAGGTGTTAGTGATTTTCTAAAGGTAATTGTCTCCTGGACAACAACAGGATGAATCTTTTCTTTCTTTAGTTTCTGCCAGGTATTAGCACGCTTCATCAAATCAAATCGAGCAAGGTCCAGCAGAGTTAGATAGATTCCATTATTCATGTGACGGAATATATCTATGTCTGTCGGCCACACCATGAATTGACGGACGCCAACATCAGCCACAGTTAGTTTGCTACGCCAACGCCAACTTAGATGAGCCCACAGCAGGCGCAACCAAAGTTTCATCTAGTTTTGAATGCTTACCAGATTGTAACGCGCTTAGCAGGATCAAGCCACATTGAATCTGCATCCGTGACACCAAAGGCGTCATAGAAGGAATCAAAGTTGCGAGCCACCTGGTTGCAACGGAATTCGCTAGGTGAGTGTGGGTCAGTGGCAAGACGTTGAATAGCAATCTCGTCTCTTGACTTACCTCTCCAAATCAAGCCCCAAGAAAGGAAGAATCGCTGTGCACCGGTTAGGCCATCAATTACTGGAGGTTCTTGACCGTTCAGGCTCATTAGGTACGCCTTGTATGCAATGGTGATTCCACCAAGGTCACCGATATTCTCGCCGATGGTGAGAGCGCCGTTGACCTTGAATTCATCTGAAAGACCATCAGGGGTTAGCTCGTCATACTGCTCTATGAGAATCTTAGTTCTGTCTTCAAAAGCTGCTCTGTCTTCTTCAGTCCACCATGAGATAAGAGCTCCATCGCCGTCATACTTAGATCCCTGATCGTCGAAACCGTGGCCGATTTCATGTCCAATAACTCCACCGATACCGCCGAAGTTAACAGCGTCATCGGCATCCAAGCTAAAGAATGGTGGCTGCAAGATCGCTGCCGGGAAAACGATTTCATTGAAGCCAGGGTTGTAATAGGCGTTCACTGTCTGCGGAGTCATGAACCACTCTTCGCGATCTAGTGGAGCACCGATTTTCGCTGCTTCCTTATCTGCCTGCCAAGCTGATGCACGACGCACGTTACCAACTAAATCGTTGCGATCAATAACAAGGGATGAGTAGTCCTTCCACTTGCTTGGGTAACCAATCTTTGGGTTGAACTTAGAAAGCTTAACTAATGCCTTCTTCTTGGTGTCTTCGGTCATCCAGTCAAGGTTCTTGATTGACTCTTCGTAGGCCTTGATCAACCATTCGACTAGTTCATCCATGCGAGCTTTAGCTGCAGGTGGGAAATGCTTCTCAACGTAGATCTCTCCAACGGCTTCACCAAGAGATCCCTCAACCAGCTGAACTCCACGCTTCCAGCGTGCACGCATCTCTGGTTGTCCAGTAAGAGTCTTGCCATAGAAATCAAAACGAGTGTTAACAAATGCATCACTTAGGTAAGGAGCTGTTGAGTTAATAACCTGCCACTGCAACCACAACTTGACTGCAGCAATGTTGCCTTCGTTGTATACAGAATTAATTCCTTCAAAGAATGAAGGCATCATGACGACTGTTTCAAAAAGAATCTTCGAATCAAACTTCATTCCTTCGAGATATGACGCCCAATCGAAAGTTGGCATCATGTTTTTTAGGTGCTCGAAAGTTATTAGGTTGTATGTCTTCTCAGCATCACGAGATTCAACTACGCTCCAGTGCAACTTAGATAAACCGGTTTCAAATGCCATGATGGTCGCAGCATCTCTATCAGCATCTGCTGCTGACCAACCTGCATGCTGAAGCATTGAAGCTATGTATGGAAGATAAGCGTCTCTGAACGCTGCGTACTTCTCATCGTGATAGTAAGACTCATCAGGAAGACCTAACCCACCCTGATACATGTTCACAAGGTATCTTTCGGGATTACCCGGGTCGTTGTTCACATAAAAACCAAATAGACCCGTTGAACCAGTTCGTTCTAATTCACCCATGATACGAGTGAGCTCTGAAAAGTTAGCCTTGGCGATGCGATCTAGATCTGGAGCAATCGGAGCAGCAACTAGTTCATTAGCTCTAGCCTCGTCCAAGAACGATGCATACATGTCACCGATCTGTTGGCTTACCCCTGGCTTAGGGTTTGCTTGCGCATCCTCGAGGATTGCTTTAACGGCATCCTCCGAGTCATCACGGAGCTTATAGAAAGAGCCATGAACAGCCTGATCGGCTGGGATCTCCTCGTTTTTCAGCCAGTCACCGTTGGCGTGTCTGAAAAGGTCGTCTTGCGGTCTGATAGCTGGGTCAAAGCCAGCTTTGTTGATTCCTAGAATGTCAGTCATGGGCTTAATCCTAGGGCTGTTTTAGAGATGGCGATATCCCTACAATTACAAGAGTGGAACTACAAAAAATCATCCTTTATTACGGCTTCACTCCTATCAGTGACCCTGAGGCCGTCAAGCTATGGCAGCAGAATCTCTGCGAAAGCCTAGGGCTCAAGGGTCGTATCCTCATTTCTAAGCATGGAATCAACGGCACCCTGGGTGGCGACATGTCAGCGCTCAAAAAGTACGTTAAAACCACAAAGCAATACACCGGGTTCAAGAAGATTGACTTCAAATGGTCAATGGGTACCGGTAATGACTTCCCGAGACTTAGAGTCCGTGTTCGCAATGAACTAGTTGCCTTCGATGCACCAGATGCCATCACTGTTACCGATAAAGGCATTGTTAACGGTGGCAAGCACCTTAAGCCAAAGGCTGTTGACCAGTTGGTGGCCGAACGTGGTGATGAAGTCGTCTTCTTTGATGGCAGAAATGCTTTTGAAGCCGAGATTGGTCGTTTCAAGAACGCAATCATCCCGGATGTCCAAACCACTCACGACTTTGTTCAAGAAATTCAAAGCGGTAAATATGACGACATCAAAGATCGTCCTATCGTCACATACTGCACCGGTGGAGTTAGATGTGAGATGATGGTGGCATTGTTCGTTACGGTGAAAGCCAAGGAGATAACTCGCTTTGGGAAGGCTCACTATATGTCTTTGATGACAGATTGAACATTAACTTCACAGAGGATGCTAAAACCATTGGTAAGTGTGAAAAATGTTCTGCTCCAACATCGAACTTCAGAAACTGCACATCACTTGGTTGCAGGGACCTCATTTTGCTTTGTGATGATTGTGCGGGGATACCTGAGAATCTAGGATGTTCGCCGAAGCACACCAGAGGTAAACGCCGAGCTCAAGTCGGCTAAGACTTAAATAACTAAACCCCAGGTTTTAACACCTGGGGTTTAGTTACTTAACCAGAGAGGAGAAGTTACTTGGTAGGGTCTGTCACAGTGATACTTTGTGTTGAACTAACGGAAATGAGCGATACTTTGTAGTCGCCAGGGTGTGGCAAGTTCAAAGTGATGGTTTGTGAACCAGTTCCCGTTACATCAACTGTGAAACTGCGATCTGGACGAACTGGTGCACCAACAGGAGGAGTTGGAGCATTTGCTGGCTTTACCTCTGTTACAAGAAGTTGGTAGGTGCCGGTGGCTGGAACATCAACAGTTACGGTCTGAGTGATTGGGGCGAAGTCACCCTTAGGGCCATGGCCGCGTCCTTCATGGCCGCGTCCGTCACCATCTTTATC
>RFYI01000017.1 GCA_009921165.1 Actinomycetota bacterium
TGCTCCTTGGGGTATCACCTTCACCATCGTTGATTTGAATAACGAAGCTGAACTTGAAGCGGCTTTTGTTGCAGGTAAGACCAAGATGGTTTGGATTGAGACTCCTTCTAATCCAATGATGACCATCTTTGATATCGCTAAGGTAGCTCAAATTGCACACAAGCATGGTGCTGTTTCAGTTGTTGATAATACTTTTGCAACTCCTTACCTGCAGCGACCACTTGAATTAGGTGCAGACATTGTTATGCATTCAACTACTAAGTATTTAGGTGGTCACTCTGATGTTCTAGGTGGAGCTGTTGTCCTCAACGATGGTGAACTAGCTAAGAAGATTGAGTTCATTCAGTTTGCTGTTGGTGCAGTTTCTTCTCCATTTGATGCATGGCTGACACATAGATCAATAAAGACCCTTGCTCTTCGTATGGATAGACATTGCTTCAATGCTCAATCAGTTGCAAACTATCTTGAAACTCAAACAGAAACTGTTAGTGCTGTTTACTATCCAGGTTTGGAATCACATCCAGGTCATGATCTTGCTCGCAAGCAGATGGATGGTTTCGGTGGAATGATTTCATTCAAACTAGTTGGCGGCATAGCTGCTGCTAAGAAGTTCTGTGAGAACACCAAGTTGTTTACTCTTGCTGAATCTCTAGGTGGTGTTGAGTCTTTGGTGAACTACCCAGCTGAGATGACTCACGCATCAGCTAGTGGATCTCCTATTGAAGTACCGGGAGATATTGTTCGTCTATCTGTTGGGGTTGAACACATCACCGACATCCTTGCAGATATTGCCCAAGCGTTAGAGAAGATTTAGTTGTGACCGGCTCAGAACAAGACAGAGTTCAAGCTATCTATGATGAGTTCGCTAAGACATATGACGAACACTATGGCTCACAGGCATTCCAAGAAGAAGATACCGATCTATTCAAAATTCTCTCTCCTTGGGTCAAAGGTAAAGTCCTTGATTTAGGTTGTGGGACTGGACTCACACTCTCTTACAACAACATCTCTGCTGATCAAGTTCCCTGGGCACAAAACAGTAAACTCAACTTTTGAAGCATGGGATAAGTCCCAGCCCGAAGATGTATTTGACACTATCTTGGGGCTCTATGGGGCACCTTCTTACTTTGATAAAGGCTCTTATTCAAGGGTCCTAGAAAGACTGAGCCCTAAGGGTCACTACTTCCTTATGTTCTATAAGCCTGGGTACTTCCCAGCTCATATCTATACACCTGAGGACATTGATGCAGCTAAGGCCAGGATTGATTACGACCTAATCAACTCAACCTTTGAAACCACCTTTATATTCACCAGTTACCTGGTGGCAACCAATATTCCTAAGGAATTCTTACCGCTAAGTAACAGATCGTAAAGTTATGAAAAAGTCCCGTAAAAATAGGGGACAATAGTCATATCTTTCCAACCCCTAAATCAGAGGAGTTCCTAATGGCTACAAAGAAGACCCTATGGCGAACACTGGCAGCTACTGCAGCAGTGTTGCTAGCAACAACCCTGGCTGCGTGTTCAGGAACAAGTGTTTCAGGTGACACGATTACGGCAGGCAAACTAACTATCGGAACAGGTAACCCGGCTTATGAACCTTGGGTTGTCGGTGATGACCCTGCATCAGGCAAAGGCTTTGAAGCAGCGGTTGCATATGCAGTTGCGGAAAAGCTTGGCTTCAAGAATGAAGATGTTGTTTGGGTAAGAACAACCTTTGATGAAGCTATTGCACCTGGATCTAAGAACTTCGACTTCAACTTGCAGCAGTACTCAATTACTGATGAGCGTAAGGCTAACGTAGATTTCTCTTCTGCTTACTATGAGACAGCTCAGGTTGTAGTAACAGTTGCTGGATCTCCAGCAGCATCTGCTACCAGCATTGCTGAATTGCAGGGTTACCTAATTGGTGCCGCTACTGGAACAACTTCTTTTGATGCAATCGGTAATGTCATTAAGCCAACCCAGGCAGCTCAGGCTTTTAACTCAAATGATGATGTAAAGGCTGCGCTAACAAACGGTCAGGTTGATGCAATCGTTCTTGACCTGCCAACAGCTCTTTATGCTTCATGCTGTGAACTTGATGGTGGCAAGATTGTTGGGCAACTTCCAACCGCTGCCAAGGGCGACCAGTTCGGTCTTGTGTTGGACAAGGGCTCTAAGCTAACTGCTGCTGTTACTAAGGCTGTTGATGATCTCCGTGCAGATGGAACTTTAGCGAAGCTTGAGGAAAAGTGGCTAACAGCTGACGCTGGTGTGCCAGTGCTCAAGTAGATTTGAGGTATGTCTAATACGAAAGCCCGTCAGGGTCAGCCAAGTGAAATTGAGCTGAACCGGCGGGCTTTTCGTAAATCTAGGAAACAGAAGTCAACCCTTGTTGCAATTCTGAGCACTTTAGGTTTTGCAGTTATAGCGTGGCTGTCATTAGTCAATACACCTGGTTGGGATCGAGTTCAAAAGAGTTTCTTTGACTATGACACTGCAGTTGCTGCCTTACCTCACGTGTTAGATGGACTCTTATTGAACCTTAGAGTGCTCTTCTTCTCAGCTATCGGAGTCCTAGTTTTTGGTTTGGCTTTGGCTTTACTTAGAACTCTTAGGTCACCAATTTTTACCCCGATTCGGTTACTGGTTAGAGGTTACGTTGACCTCTTTAGAGGTCTACCGCTAATCATTGTTTTGTATTTGGTGGGTTTTGGTATCCCAGGACTACGGCTTGAATTCTTAGGAAGAATACCTGCCGAGGTTCTAGGAACAACAGCGCTGATACTTACTTACTCGGCTTATGTTGCTGAAGTCTTTAGAGCCGGCATTGAGGCAGTTCATCCGTCTCAGCGATTGGCGGCCAGGTCGCTTGGCCTCACCTATACGCAGTCAATGCGGTTAGTTGTCTTACCGCAGGCTTTCCGCAAGGTAGCTCCTCCTCTCATGAATGACTTTGTGTCATTGCAGAAGGATGTTGGGTTGATTTCTGTTTTAGGTGCCGTTGATGCTGTTCGCGGTGCTCAGATTGAGGTGGCGCACTTTGCCAACTTCACACCTTATGTGGTGGCAGGTTTGCTCTTTGTTCTATTGGCTATTCCAACTGTTAGGTTGGCCGACTATGTAACGGGACGTTTGGCTAAGCGTGAGCAGGCAGGTGGTGTTTTGTGAGTGAATTAGGCCCGATGATATTGAATGTCAAAGGATTACAGAAAAGCTTTGACGATAAAGATGTTCTCAAAGGAATTGATCTGGAGCTTTACCGAGGACAAATTGTTGCGTTGATTGGTTCTTCTGGCTCAGGTAAATCGACACTGTTGCGCTGTGTGAACTTGCTTGAAGAGATCAGTGATGGGCAGATATTTCTTAACGACGAAGACATTTCAGACCCTCAGATCAATCAAGATGAAATTAGAAGACAAGTAGGTCTAGTCTTCCAGGCATATAACCTCTTTGCGCACTTATCTATTGAAGAAAACATCACCTTAGCGCTAAGGCATGTGAAAGGCTTATCAACCGCTGATGCCAAGACAAAGGCCTTAGCTTTACTAGATCGAATTGGCTTGGCAGAAAAGGCAGATGAGTATCCAGACAAGTTATCCGGTGGTCAACAGCAAAGAACAGCCATTATGAGAGCTGTTGCATTAGAGCCAACCTTGCTTCTCTTGGATGAAGTCACCAGCGCATTGGATCCTGAGCTGGTTGGTGAAGTCCTAGAACTTATTAGAGACCTAAAAGCCGGCGGGACGTCTATTCTTATGGCCACCCATGAACTTACCTTCGCTAGGGATGTTGCTGATTGGGTTGTATTTTTAGATGGCGGGGTAATTATTGAAGAAGGGCCGGCTAAAGAGTTCTTTAGCAACCCGCAAAACCCTAGAACAATAGAGTTTCTTCAACGGCTGCGCCGTCGAGCAGGGGATGCCTAACTGGCTTAGGTAGGCTGGTTCTTGTAACCAAAGACGGTTACCTGAAAATAATTAGGTTGTGAAATAACTATGCGCATTCTTCTAGTCGGCGCCGGTGGTGTTGGAGATGCAGTTGCAAAGATTGCTGCAACACGTAGCTTCTATGAAACTTTCGTAGTCAGTGACTACGACCAAGCAAGAGCAGATAAAACTATTGCTTGGATTCAAAACAAGTATGGTGATGATGTCGCTGCTAAATTCCAATCAGCAAAGATTGACGCATCTAATGCTGCTCAAGTCGCCGCTCTAATTACCGAACACCAGGTCGACTATGTCATCAACGCTGTTGAGCCTAAGTTCGTTTCAACAATCTTCTCTGCCTGTTACACAGCGGGAGTCAACTATCTGGATATGGCACTTAGCCTGAGTGAGGCCCATGAGCAGGATCCGTTCCACAAGACAGGTATCAAACTGGGTGATGCTCAGTATGCCTTGCACGAACAGTGGCAACGTGCAGGAAAGTTAGCGCTTGTTGGCATCGGTGTTGAGCCTGGTATGAGCAACATCTTTGTTCGCTATGCCGCTGATTACCTGTTCAGTGAAATTGATGAAGCCTCTGTCAAGGATGGTGGAAACCTGGTTGTTACCGATGAGAATGGCAAAGAAATTTTTGCTCCATCTTTTTCTATCTGGACAACCATTGAAGAATGTTTGAACCCACCAACCCTGTTTGAGAAGAAGAAGGGCTGGTTCACAACAGAACCGTTCAGCGAGCCAGAGATCTTTGAATTCCCCGAAGGTATTGGCGCTGTTGAGTGTGTGAACATAGAGCACGAAGAAATCACTATGCTGCCAAGAACGATGAAGTTGGGACGAGTTAGCTTCAAGTATGGTTTGGGCTCAGATTTCATTGGCGTGCTAAAGACTCTCCACCGCCTTGGATTAGATGCCACTAAGCCTGTTCGAGTTCGTTCTGCACAAGGCCCGGTTGAAGTTGCCCCTAGAGATGTTGTTGTTTCTGTCTTGCCAGATCCAGCATCCATTGGCCCTCGCATGACAGGTAAGACCTGTGCTGGTGTTCTTGTTACGGGTAAGAGTAAAGATGGAACAGCAAGAGCCACATACATCTACCACGTAGCCGATAACGCTGAGACTATGGCTCAGATTGAAGCGCAGGCAGTCGTTGCTCAAACTGCATTCAACCCGTTGATTGCTCTAGAGCTAATAGCTAATGGCATCTGGGAAGGCGTTGGAGTTATGGGTCCAGAGGAATTTGACCCTAAGCCTTTCCTAGATCTCATGAGCTCTTCCACTGGTTATAACCAGAAGTGGGTAGCTCAAGAACGCTTAGCCTCTGCACCTTTGCGACTGCCATAAGCTATGGCCACAAAAGATTTTGATGTTGTTATCATCGGCTCAGGCTTTGGCGGGTCTATCGCTGCCCTTCGGCTGACTGAAAAGGGATACAACGTTCTTGTCATTGAAGCAGGGGCTAGATTCAAAGATGACGATTTCGCTAAGACATCTTGGAATCTGAAGAAGTTCTTGTTCTTTCCAAAACTTGGACTTAAAGGTATTCAACGAATTGACTTGTTGCGCAATGTAATGGTCATGTCTGGCGCTGGTGTTGGCGGTGGTTCGTTGGTCTACGCCAACACTCTCTATCGACCACCGACTAGTTTCTATAAAACAGGAACATGGTCCGAGATGTGTGATTGGGAGAAGGAACTAGCTCCTTATTACTCTCAAGCTGAGCGCATGCTAGGTGTTGAGACGAATCCGTATCTAAGTTCTAGTGATACCGAACTTCGAAAGGCTGCAGACAAGCTAGGCTACGGCAATACCTTCAAGATGGCTGAGCTCGGCATCTACTTTGGTGAGTCAGGTAAGACAGTTCAAGATCCATACTTTGGTGGTAAGGGGCCTGCCCGAACAGGCTGTATTAATTGTGGTGAATGCATGACCGGTTGTCGTCATGGGGCAAAGAACACACTGGTGAAGAACTATCTGTATTTAGCAGAATCAGCTGGAGCAAAAGTTGTAGCAAACACAACGGTTACTGACATAATCGATACTTCCGATGGCTATGTACTTAGCACTAGAGGTAGTGGTTCAACGGGCTGGATAAAAGCTAAGAAGGTAACTGCTGATCAGGTTGTTGTTGCAGCTGGGGCTCTAGGGACTGCAAAGCTATTACACAAAACTCGTCGACGCGGTCACCTGCAGGGCCTGAGCTCAAAGCTCGGGTATTTGAGTAGAACTAATAGCGAGTCACTGCTAGGTGTTGTTGCTAAGAAGAAGACCATTGATTTCTCGCTAGGTTCAGCTATTACTTCTTCGGTATTCCCAGACGAACACACTCACGTTGAGCCAGTTAGATACGGCAAAGGTTCAGGCTTCATGGGCATCATGGAGTCAATCATGGCTTCCGGTAAGAGTGGCCAGAAGCCAACATTCCTAAGGCTTATCGGTGCTTCCATCAGAAATATCGGAAGACTACCGAGCATGTATAACTTGAGAAGTTGGCCTGAACGTACTCTGATTTTGCTAGTTATGCAGGCTAGAGACAACTCGCTAGTTACCTTGGCAAAGAGAACTATTTTTGGAACCAAGATCACATCTAAACAAGGTCATGGTGAGGAGAATCCTGCTTGGGTTCCTAAGGGTCATGATTTAGCAAGGGTGCTTGCTGAACAGTTCGATGGAACACCGGGTGCGGTAATTACCGAACCTTTTGGTATCCCGATGACAGCGCACTTCCTGGGCGGTGCCGTTATAGCAGGCAGCGCTGAAGAAGGTGTTCTTGATGGATACTTACGTGCCTATGGGCAGCCTGGTTTACATATCCTTGATGGTGCTGCGCTCTCGGCAAACCCTGGAGTGAATCCGTCTTTGAGTATCGCAGCTCAAGCAGAGTGGGCTTGTGCTCACTGGCCCAATAAAGGTGAACAAGACATCAGACCTGCTCTAGGTTCTGCATTCAAGGCTCTGGCTCCGGTAAAACCTAATAAACCTGTTGTTCCAAAGGGCAGTTACGGTGAGCTTAAACTTGATGTGAGCATCAAGTAATTACATCGCTAAAGATTTTCTTTTTCTAAATAATCCTTGAGCGATAGCTGCACCAAGCAGGATAATAACCCCACCAACCGGTTCATACCATTTGAGTTGTTCACCTAATATCACTACACCAAGAGTTACTGCAACCAACGGTGTAATCAGAGTCACAGAAGAAGAGACAGCTGAACCTACTTGTCTTAGTAACGGATAGTAAAGCGTATAGGCAATCCCAGTTCCAAATACGCCTAGGATTACAACTGCTCCTATTGACTGACTGGTTAGCGGGGCTGTGATTAGTTCTCCTGAGAAATATAAAGGGGCAAGCAGGATTGTTGCCCCTGTAATCTGACCAAAGGCAGCAACTTCTAAGGGGTGACCCAGCGGTTCAATAAAGCGTCTAATGAATGGCCCACCAAATCCATAACAGCTAGCAGCCAAGACAACAGCACCAACAGCTAACCAAGAATCAGTTTCAATTCCCTGCCAGGCACCAATTAGAGTAATGACCCCTAGAACACCAACGCCGAGTCCAATCAATTGATTCTTTGAAACCTTTTCGCCTCTAAATACGGTGAGTAGTGCAATCACAGTCGCTACTGGAGTAATTGCGTTAGCCATGCCGGCAAAGGCGGAAGAAACATGGTGTTCACCATATGCGAAAAGGACAAATGGAATAGCCGTGTTGAATAACCCAACGACAAAGCTAAGTGCGAGCATTTTGCCATCACGACGCAAATCTATCTTGCGCCAGAGGACGATAGCCAGCAAGGTGAGCGATCCAAAAAGGCAGCGCCAGAAGGCAACCCCAATAGGTGGTAGCGAAGAGTTGGCAAACTCTATAAAGAAAAATGATGATCCCCAGATTAGGCCTGCGCCAAAGTAATTGAAAAGCCAGCTACGGGATTTGCCGGGTCGTCCGATTTCGTTGGTTTTGGGCACCCTGCCAGCCTAACCAACCCTTAGAGAGCATAGGCTTAAGGGATGTGGCTGAGGTTTATCAAAGTTGAACGCAATGCAGCGCTGTTGCTTGTCGCGGCAGGGCTATTTGGGTTGGTATTGGCTAACCTGCCTGGAACAGTTCACATGTTTCAGAACCTCGAGCCATTACACAAAATAAGTGAGACATTGCTTTGCTTATTCTTCTTTTTGGTCGGATTAGAGCTCAAAAAAGAACTGACCCAAGGCACGTTTAAGAACAAGAGGGCACTGCTTGTTCCTTTGCTTGCAGCTGTGCTGGGTGCCCTTGTTCCTGCAGGGATCTACCTCTTTGTCACAAGAGAAGATGCAGTCGCCCAGGGTGGCTGGGCAATACCTATGGCCACCGATATTACTTTTGCTCTAGCAGTATTTAGTTTGTTTGCTTCTAGGATGCCTACCGGGAGCAGACCATTCTTGATGGCCTTCGCAATCATCGATGACATTTTGGCCATTGTTGTTATTGCACTTTTTCTAGGTGCACCGATTCAAACTGGTGCACTCGTGACAGGCTCAGCAATTCTAGGGCTGCTAATTCCAACAGAATATATAGCCAAGCTGGAGGAAATAATTCAACCTTGGGTGGCATACATTGTCTTACCGCTATTTGCCTTTTGCGCTTTAGCGGTGGAAATAAATACCACTTTAGCTCAGGTTGTTGGCAGCGTAGTTGGTATTGCAATTCTGCTAAGGGTTATCGGTAAGACCATCGGGATCACCCTAGGGGCTTGGCTTGGCTCATTGCTTGTAAGAAGGTCAGGCGAGAAGACCTTAGCAATATCTGACTATGCTCGAATTTCTGTTCTTGGTGGAATTGGCTTTACGGTTGCATTTCTAGTCAATGACATAGTGTTTAGTAATCAGGTCCTTGAGCATAGTCAGGCACTAGTAGCCAGTTTGCTAGCAGCAGTTTTGGCAGCAGCAGCCGCTGCAATTCTTTTTAGATTTCGGAAACATTCCTGAGCTTTCAAAGAGAACACACCTTAGATAGAGCACGAGGTGTTCTATTAGGTTGCGCCGCAGGAGATGCACTCGGGGCCAATCAGGCAGCTCTCGTAGATAAAATCACCGAACCTGTTTGGCAGTAGTTTTCTGAATTTGAAAGATAATATCTTTTTGAATAAAGGAGTGTTATGTCTGCTTTAGAAATCAACTTCTGGTTATTTGTTGGAATGTGTTTTGCCACTTGGCTAACATCCGTGATAACCAAGGAATACTCTTGGGTGGATCGAATCTGGTCTATTATCCCGATTGCATATATGTGGGTTTTTGCCTACGGGGCAGGTTTTTCTGACATTCGTCTAGACCTAATGGCGTTGCTGGTTACTTTATGGGGGGCTCGTTTGACATTCAACTTCGCACGTAAAGGTGGTTACGCACCTGGCGGAGAGGACTATCGTTGGGCTATCCTTCGAGAGAAGATGTCACCTGTTGGATATCAGCTTTTTAATGTCTTCTTTATTGTTATTTTCCAAAATGCGCTATTGCTTGCTATTACCTTGCCTGCAAACTTGGCGCTGGCGAACCCTTCAGAGCTTGCATTGAGCGATGTCTTGTTTGCAGTGCTTTTTCTCGGTTTCCTTATCTTCGAATTCATCGCTGATCAGCAACAGTGGAACTTCCACCAGCTAAAGAAAGCAGGCAAGGCGAAGGGGTTCTTGGATAAAGGTTTATTTTCTAATTCTCGCCATCCAAACTTCTTTGCTGAACAGGCGCAATGGTGGGTTCTCGGTTTCTGGGGCTTTGCAACTGGTGGTAGTGGAGAGCCGATATATCTTCTCGGGGCATTGGTTTTGACTGCTTTGTTTCTTGGTTCGGCACGCTTTACGGAGCAAATCTCTTTGAGCAAGTATCCTGACTATAAGGATTATCAATCAAGAGTGAGCATGCTTATTCCTTGGTTTACTAAGCAATAGGAATAGCTCAATGCCTCAATCAAAGAAAGTGTCAAAGGACCCGCTCTTTGAATTTCTCATTGTTGGGGCTCTTGTGGTGGGATCTGTTTTTGCCTTTGCCACCAACAGTGCAAGTACTGAAATAGACATTCCTATTTCTAAGCCAGTTGTCACACCTACCCCAGAACCAGTACTGCCAAGTTATGCAGTTCCAACCGGTAAAACAACGACTCTGGTCACCGGTCTTCGGGCTCCTTGGGAACTTGTCTTCCTGCCTGATGGCCAAGCTTTGATTGACGAACGAGACAGCGGAACCATCTCTCAAATTGATAAAGACTTCAAAGTGCGCAAAGTTGCTTTCACTAGCACTACACCTCCGTGTGTTAAGTTCTGTGAAGGCGGAACTCTCGGTATGACGTATGCCGCAGATAGACCAGGTGGAAAGCTGTCACTGTTTGTTTTCCTCACTACATTGAACGACAACAGAATTCTGAAGTATGACCTCGACTCAGACGTTGCCGGTAACTGGTCTTTAGCAAACAAGAGAGTGTTGATAAAAGGAATCGACAGATCCGCCCTCTCAACCACTCATAATGGTGGACGACTTGCAATTGGACCTGATGGCAAGTTATGGGTGAGCATGGGAGATGCTGGCCTTCGAGGAACCACTTCCCAAAACTGGAACCGTTTAGCTGGTTCCGTATTGCGAATGAATCTAGATGGCAGCGTTCCAAGCGATAATCCTAAGCCCGGTAACTACGCCTGGGCTAAGGGGTTAAGAGATACCCAAGGCATGGCTTGGGATAACTACGGGAATATGTGGACCACCGAGTTTGGTCAAGATACCTGGGATGAACTAAATCTTATGCAAAAGGGTAAGAACTATGGCTGGCCTATAGCTGAAGGGCTATACAAGTTTGTTGATGCACCGGCTACTCCGAGCAATACCGATAATAAAGGTAATGGCACTGCAACACCACCAGCACCTAAGTCGGATACCAATGGGTGGACTTCAGTAAGAGAACTTATGAATGATTCTCGATACACCGCACCTGTCTTAACTTGGCACCCTATCGACGCAGCGTGCAGTGGTATTGCGTTTGTTAGAGGATCTTTGATCTCGGCCTGCCTAAGAGGCGGAAAGCTCTGGGTTACTCCAGTCATCGGAGATAAGAAACTAGGCGAACCGCAAGCATTCTTTACCGGAAACTTTGGTCGAATTAGAAAAGCTACTCTCGCTCCTGACGGGAGCGTCTGGATAATAACCAGTAATAAAGATGGCCGCGGCGGTTGGTCTAAGGGTGGCGAAAATCCTAAGGATGACAGAGTGATCAGAGTCGAGATGAAGGACGTTACCTACTAAAGGTTCTTGAGCGCTTGATCAATAATTTCAAGGCTAAATATTCTTGAATGACCAAAGCCTGGGACTACCTTCAATGTCGAGTCCTTCACCTTGCTATGCAACCAGACACTGCAAGACATGTCCACATTGATGTCAGCATCGCCAGTGATAATTTGCAAGGGCTTGGTGATAGTTGAAACATCAAAACCAAAATCAACTTGAACTGAATACTCATCAAGCATCCAGCCTTGCGCACCAGATTCGAAAGCAATTGCACCTTGGGCAAACCTGAATTGAGCATCTGGGGAATTCGCCCAAGCTTTAGTTTCATCGTCGGCATCGGCAAATTCAGCCATTGGATCCTGAGCCATAAAGCCCGGCATCCATTCGGTGAACTTATCAATTAGGTCAGGTTCAAACTTCCTTATGATTTCAAAGAACTCCAGCTCATCTTCAGGAGCGTTGGCGTAGGGATTGAAATCAGTTAGATTAGCCGGCACTAAACCGGCAAAATCTATTCCCTGAGTTGCGTTATCAAGTAATGCTAAGTCCGCAAGAGCTCTAGGACCTCCTGCAGAGAAGCCGGTTGTGATGAATTCATCAAAACCTAAATAATTGACTACAGCTTTAGTGACAAGTGCATCTTTAGCTATCGGTCTAGGTCCAACAACAGATGACTTGGCATATCCCTGTCTAATTGGAATCGCAACTGAATAGCCATGGGATTTGAAGAGATCAGCCATCTGCGGTGAAAACGGTCTGGGGGAGGGCATTCCATGATGCCAAACTATGAGTTTGTCCCCACCTTTATGCAAGAAGGTTTGGGTGATAACACCAGGAGCGGTTTCAATGAATAGTGTTTCCATTAGTTCAGGCTACAACTTTGTTGGAAAATCCTTCTGAGACTTCCTACTTGCTCTATTCGATGACCTGATAAAGAGACCCACTATGAAGATGAGGCCACCTATTGGGATGCTGATTGCAAAGAAATATGGAGTTACCCCAACTGGTTGGGGGTCTTTAGTGAATGGGCTAGCGATTATCGACCCTATAATCACTAGGAACGGTGAAAGCCCGATTAGGCAGCCGGCTCGAGTGGTTATCACCCCACCTTTGGATCTTGATTTCTTGGTTTGCTCCGACGGTGCTGTGTCACACTCTGAGCAAGATTCCTCTCCAACTGCGAATTCGGCTCCGCAACTTAGACACTTCATCAACTACCCCCTTCTCGACTCTTAACATAAAATACCCCAATTCCAGAATGTTCTAGCCCTGCCATGACCTAATCGTTACCTGAATGATTGATTGTTTTCCGTTGGGAAAGGCGCAAGGGCTTAGTCTTGGATTACTTACACGTTTTGTGCGAAACGTCTTGCCTTGAAAGGTCATCATGTTTCGCAAATTCCTAGCCATAGCTTTGGCACTCCCCCTATTTTCTATTGGCTTGCCAGCTGCTCAGGCTGCTGCATCCCCATGGTCTGAGAACTTTGATTCCATGGCAAATTTCTCAGGAACTGACTTTGATGGCAACACATCTTCGATTGTTAGCGATCAACCAGCGGGCGAAGGCTTTACTTCAGGTAAAGCCATCAAGATGGCTAATCAGGGAGTTGCCTGGGCTGGGACAAAGTTTGTCCTAGCGACAACACGAAATCTGATCTCCTCTACAAACTCCACCGCATCTATCTCGGTGTATTCACCTGATGCTTTAGATCGTTGCTTCAACATGAAACTTGAGAACTCTGCTAATCCAGGGCTGAACACTGAGAAGATAGTTCACGTTACACAGGGTTGGCAAACAATCAGCGTTACTTACACCTACGATGCAACAAGAATCTATAACGTAGTTGCACTTATGCCAAACATCTTCGATGTTGGCTGTAAGCCGAACTCGACAAACAAAGCACTTACTACTTGGTATGTGGACAACATCTCATTCCCTGGCTCTGTAGACGGTGAAGTAATTAAGCCAGAAACTAGAACCACTCCTCAAGTTCTAATCAACTTTGAAAGCACCGATTCCTCAGGTTACGCTTTGACCGACTTTGGAGGAAACTCTTCAAGTCTTGTTACGGATGCTCCTGCTGGTGGTTCAACCGGTTCTACTAAGTCACTAAAGATTGTTACCCAAGGTGGAGAAGCCGGCACAACATTAGTTGTCAAGAGTAGTAAAACCTCACTTATTTCTTTAACAGGCTTTGTGGCAAAGGCGAATATTTACTCGCCAGTTGCGGGCAAAAAGATTATGTTGCAAATCGGCAGCTCTGTTGACCCATCGCAAGTCGTGAAGATAGACCAGACCAGCGTTGTAGGTTGGAAAACATATAGTTTCAATTTTGAAGTTGGAGGGAATCTTGAGATTGATTACTCAATCGCCACAATCTTCTTTAGCTACTTACAACCAAATACAGAGAATCCGTGGTACATCGATGACGTTGCGTTCAATGGTGCGGTCGGAGCCTGCCTGGCTTCTGGTTGCAATAGTGGCGGAGGAGGAACAGGTGGCGGCACAGGTGGCGGAACTGTCGACATCGGTAGCTACACCTCACCCGCTACTCTGCTTAACTTCGAAGATGCCGATGCACTTGGAGCTCTGGCTGCGACAGATGCTAATAAAGATCATCCACAAGGCGCATTCGAAGGTGCCAGCACCATGATGGTTTACTCACCTGTAGGTAGCGATCGAGGCAGTTCTCTTGCGATAACAAAGGCAGGACAAATTTGGGCTGGCGTGAACGTGTTGGCGGACCAAACCGGGAAAGTTCGATACACCAATGCAGATAACAGCAAGGTTACTTTCAACTTCTACTCACCTAAGGGAAACAGCCCAACTGCTGTTCAACTCTTCCACGGTGATGCATACGTTGAATTAGTGCAATATGCACCGAAAGGTTGGAGCACATTGACATTTGACTTTGCGACAGTGCAGGGTTGGTCAGCAAATACTGCTTACGACAAGGTAGTTATCTTCCCTGATTTCATGATGGAAGTTAGTACTCCAGCCGATGTCTACTACTTAGATGACGTTGCCCTAAATGGTGCTGTGACAACACCTGTGACGCCAACAGCACCTGAAATCGTCAAGCCAAAGGTAACCAAGGCAGCTTCGCTTTCTTCGAATACTCCAAAGGTTGGCGCAACTTTGACTTTGACTAGGGGAGAGTTTTCTGGATCAGCAGCTTTTGCCTACAAGTTCTACTGGTACCGTTGCTCCGTTAAGGGCTCGACCGCAACAACAGCAAAGCCTGCTGCTTCGGCTAAGTGCACCTTGATTCCGGGTAAGACGGCGAGCAAATACAAGTTGGTTGCAGCTGACAAGGGCAAGTACATTAGAGCAACTGTTTCAGCTGCCAACTCAAAGGGCTTTGCATACAGCACAACTAAGACAACAGCCGTAAAAGTTGGCTAAACCCTAAAGACATAATGTTATCGGTGGATTGAATTCAAGAACTTTTGATTCGATCCACCGTTAAGTCTTAAGGTTGTTGACTAATTAGACTAACTAGACTAAGTTGAAGTCATGTCAAAACAAGTAAACATGCATGAGGCAAAGACACATTTCTCGAAAATTGCACAGGCCGCTGAAGCTGGAGAAGAAGTGATTATCGCCAGAGCGGGAAAGCCCGTCCTGAAGCTCGTCAGAATTGAAGAAATACAAGAACCAATCAAGCCAGGTTTTGCCAAAGAACTGTTGGCAGACTGGGAATCAGTCAATTGGGTCGACCTAGATAAGAAGTTCAATCAACTATTCAAGGGCGAATAATGGCTAGACGCGCTTTTTTAGATACTCATGTCGCAATCTGGATTGCCAGAGGAGACGCAAGGCTAAGCAGACAAGTCTTGAAGGATATTAATTCCCACGGTGAAACAGTTATCTCTGCGATAAGCCTTGCTGAACTCGAGATCAAAGCTGGAATAGGAAAATTAGCACTGCCCCCAAACTTAGGAGAAATATTCGAGTCCTTTGGGATTAGGGTTGAAGCGTTTGGGCTTGAGGCATCGCAGCAATTGGCGAGGTTCCCCTCGCTTGCTAGGCATGATCCTTTTGACAGACTAATTCTCGCTCAAGCCTCAGCTCGACTCGGCACAACATTCTTTACTGCCGATGAAGCTATTGCAGACTTGGGGTTGGATTGGATTAGGGGTTGTTAGTCGCTTGCTTAATTAACGCCTTGATCTGAGTTTCAATTTTAGGTGTGAGTTTTGTGAGGGCGAATGAGGTTGGCCACATTGAACCTTCATCAAGGGATGCCCATTCACTAAAGCCAAGGGTGTGATATCTGACCTTGAATTTTGCAGCATTCTGAAAGAAACAGATTACTTTGCCATCTTTGCCAGGTAGGGCATAGGCAGGCATGCCGTACCAAGTCTTCGGGCATAGCTCAGGTGCTGATTTTAGGACAAGTTCGTGAATGCGGGTAGCAATCGCTCTGTCTGGCTCCGACATAGCCTTTATCTTTGCCAAACAATCGGCAAGATTAGCCGCCAATACATCTGCTTTACCGGCAGTTTTTAGCTCTCTGGAACGCTCCTGCATCGCTTCACGCTCTGCCTTTGAGAAACCTGTTTTCTTCTCTGCCATCGTCGACTCCCATCACATGTTTATTGGTACAAGCGTAAACCAAAGGTAAACATTAGGTAGGGAACGGGTCGTTAAAATAAACCTTAGGTTTACATGGCTTTAACCTTATTAAATGTTTTTAGTTAGGTGACTTCTCTAGTTTTATGGCATGAGAGTTGCCATAGTTACCGAAAGCTTTCCGCCAGTGTTTAACGGTGTCGCTAACTCTGTGGTCAGAGTTCTTGAAACTCTAAAAGCAGAAGGCCACGAGGCGATAGTCATTGCTCCTACGACACCAGGGGATTACTTTCTTGGCTTTAGAACCCATCGGGTACCATCCTTTCCGCTGTTTCAATTTCAACTTGGGCTTCCTAATCCTTTTGTGAGCAAGATTCTTGATGAATTCAAGCCCGATGTTGTTCATGCTGCTTCCCCTGTTTTATTGGGAGGACAGGCAATTGCTTGGGCTGATCGTAATCAGGTCCCAGCTGTAGCTATTTTTCAGACTGACATTGCCGCATATGCTGAGCGTTACGGCTTTAAGCTACTAAGACCGCTAGTAGATAAAGCCATGGCTTCCTTTCATGCCTCTGCAACTATTAATCTTGCGCCAACTAGTGAAGTTCGCGACTATCTAGGCAATCTTGGTCTTAGAAACGTTTCGGTTTGGGGAAGAGGGGTGGACCTGGATCTGTTTCATCCAAATAGAAAAGTCAGCGCCGAGGTTTTTCAGTTGAGAGCAAAGTATGCACCTAGTGGCCAAAAGATTGTTGGATTTGTGGGTAGACTTGCTGCCGAAAAGCAAGTCGATAGATTTAGCGAGCTGTTTTCCATTGAAAACACAACATTCGTCATCGTGGGCGATGGACCAGAGCGAAACAACTTGGTTGAGAGTTTTGCAGGAGCACCGGTGCATTTTGCAGGCAAACGTGTTGATGAAGATCTGGCAAATCACTATGCCTCGTTTGATGCTTTTGTCCATTTTGGAACTGAGGAGACTTTCGGTCAAACCATCCAAGAGGCTCAAGCTGCTGGTGTCCCGGTTTTAGCTCCGTGTGCCGGTGGTCCAAAGTTCCTGATTGAATCCGGCGTTTCAGGCTTTCTGATAGACCCAGATGCACCACTGGGGTTCACTTCTGTTCTCGAGAACTTACTAGGAAATAGCGCACTAAGCGCACGTATCGCGGAAAGTGGCCGTAGAAGTGTTTTGAATAAGTCATGGAAAGCTAACAATGAAAAACTTTTAGCTTTCTATGAAGAGGCTCTAGCAATCACTAGACAGCGTACGACAAGCGAGCTTTTGGTTGCTTGATCCACAGGCACTCATTGAATCTCTAGGAACCCTGGCAGTTCTCGGAGTTGCAGCTATTTTGTTTACCGAAACAGCGACCATTCTCGGTTCGTTCCTGCCGGGCGACTCGCTAATCTTCATTCTCGGAATAGCTCTAAGCACAACTATTTCATTTCCTATTTGGCTGGCACTTCCGATAATCATTCTCTCGGCGATAGCTGGAAGCCAGGTTGGCTTTTGGTTTGGGACAAGAGTGGGTCCCGCCCTATTCAAGAAACGCACAAGAAATTGGTTCTTCAACGAAGACACAATTCTCAGAGCACAGAAAGTAATTGACCGATACGGTCCAAGAGCAATAGTTTTAGCAAGATTCATTCCTGTTTTGAGGGCATTAGTTCCGATGTTGGTGGGAATGATTGGGATGGATGCAAAAAAGTATCTTCGTTACAACATCATCGGAGGATTGCTCTGGGGTGGTGTTCTGTTGTTGCTCGGTTATGGCTTAGGAACTATTCCAGCTGTGAGAGAGAATCTTGAAGCTTGGGTTATTGGCTTTGTTGTGGTTAGTTCACTACCGTTTCCAATTGAAATCTTGCGAGACTACCTAAAAAGGCGTAAAGAAAAGTTATCTAGCTAAGAAGCTTTCGCGTAATCTTCTCTACCGTAATTAGCTGGCAAGAACTCATGCGATAGCTCCATGTCGAAGGCTAGCCCCACAAAAGGAGTTAGATCAGGCAGCTTATGTTCGAGACCATCCCCAGAAGATACTCCGCGAATCCTTCTCCAAGCAAAAGGAATTACGTGAACAACTATCCAGCGAGATGTTCCAAAGAAGCCCCGTGATGGCTTTGCTATTTCACAGTCATCCAGTTCGCTTAGTCGGTAGCTAAGTTGGAGAATCTCCGCAGCCTCATTAGCTACCTTGATGTGACCTGGGCCAGCGAAATGGACCATGTCTTCCGCCCAGTAAGACACGTGAGCCAAAGATTTGATTCGATGAATGTCGTGCAACGGGACATCTAGGTCCCTGGCAACTCGCTCAATCATTTCTGTCATAACTGTCGCTAGTCGAGCCAGAGGCCTGAATACCATCAAGTGGATTGGGTTAATAGTGTTTGCCAAGATAACTTGACAGCCGGCATCCAAGAGTTTTTGGATCCCTTCACGAAGCAGAGCCTCAAGCTTTGGAAGGTCTTCTGCCTTGCTGAATAGGTCATTTTGGCCAGCCATAACCGTAACCAAATCGGGCTTTAGTAATAGCGCTCGGTCCAGCTGGTGTCCAACAATAGCCGAGATTTTGGCACCTCGAATAGCAACGTTCGCGTATCTAAACTCGTGGCCCTTAAGCGCTGCCTCACGAGCTAGTAGGGTTGCCAGCCGATCGGTCCATCCAGAGTGGACTCTTCTTTCTGTAAATGCGAAGTCACCCAAACCTTCAGAAAGCGAATCTCCGATGGCAACATAACTTCTAATCACTTTGCTCACACTATTGATTTTCATTAAGACAGTTAAATAAAGGTTAAAACACACCCATGGCTCTATTAATCAGAGATGAAGTGAATTGACTGGTTTTTAGACAGTCACTCACGTGCAGGGGTAGACTATCCTGCAACTATGAGTGATTTAACTGCTGTCGGAGATAGCGATAACTGGATCTGCTGGATTTGCGACAGTGCTGTTGACCCTGACGGTTCAGTGAACTCAGATTTGGGGCCAAGCATTGACAGCTATTTTGTGTCTAAGAACGCTAAGGATAGGTCTGCTCGAGAGAGAGTAGCTCATCGGATGTGTAACACCATGAAGGGTAAGAGGGCTCCGGTTGTTCCTTGGGGTAAAGACCTCTTTGTATTAGACCCATCACCGATTGTTGAAACAGTTGAACGCTTATCTCGCAAGGGTGGCAGAGAAGTTGTTGCTAGATGCCCAAATGAAGAGGACGCTCAAGCAGCATCTGTTTGGCTCCTTGATCGTCTTACCCGGTTAGCACCAGAGACCAAGTTCGAAACAGAACTCAAATCTGGTGGAGGACAGTTCGTGGTTCAACTTAGAACGATTTAGTATTCGCCTTCAACAACAAAGAAGCTGCCGCGTATAGTAGAAACTTCTTTGAAATCGACAACCTTTGCGGGCATTGATTAAGCCTGACCTTAACAACCTTGCAATTAGTTTGGTTGAAAAACACCAATCTTCATTGCTCTGGCTGCAGCAGCAAGGCTGAGATCAGCTGTTGCAATTGCTGCATCAAGTCTGATGGCCAAGGCAACGACCACAGCATCAGGGGTTTTCAAGCTGGTGATTGATCGGACATTAGCGATTTCCAGTGAATCAGCTTCAGCCAATGAAACTATCTCGAATCCCGCCTGAGCAAAATCTCTAAGAAACAAATTAAGTTTCTTTCCCCTAGCGGGGTGGACGAGGACTTCTGCGTAAGTGAGGGCAGAGATATAAAACTTCTCTTCAGGAGCGATTGTGAGGAGGCTAAAAGCCCATTCAAAGCGTGCGTCTCTCGAATCAACTAGCGATATGACAGTGCTGGCATCAAAAACTAATCCGGCCATTCGCTCTTTCGTTGTTCATCAAAATCAGCGGGCCAGGTTCCGGAGAAGTTCTCACTAAGCCTCTTTAAAGCTTCGAGCCTGTTGTTGAGGGTGTTTTGAGTCCTAGTTTCAATTACTTGTCTTCCGACGGCGATTACCTGGCGAAGAAGCTCTGCTCTCTCGTCTGCGAATTCAGGCCAGAGCTTTGCTGCTTTATCCAGGCAGGCTGAAAGTTCGTCACTCTCAGTGATCATGTGTCTAGTTCTTTGTGTTGGCATGGGGTTAGTGTAGCACTTTTAAATAAAGTGCAACACTACCAAGAACCTAAGTCTGAGGGTCTAGTTATTGAACTTGAAATTGCCTTGGCAAGCGCTGAAGCAGCCTGCTCGGCTTGCTCTCTTGTCACAGGTATGAGGCTGATACTGATGCCGTTAGAGAGCCTTGCTAACTTATGCAGATCAGCATCAATAACCACTCCAGCAACCGGATAGCCTCCTGTAACACCACAATCTGGACCAAGGATTACCGGTAATCCTGAACGGGGAACTTGGATAGCACCTGGCATAACAGGCAAACTGGCAAGAGCACTAGCAGTGTTCTGAAGTGGTTCAGGGGAAGATAGTCTTACGCCGCTTCTGGCGATACTCTCAACTTTCCAACTACCAGCAACTTCCAGGCTATGAGGTCCTGCCACATACCTGAGTTCACTAACCACTGATTTTGGAAGTGTAGAAATGAAAGAACCAATAGCATGATCATTACGATCTAGTTCCTGGGTCTCAAAACTCTCACCATTTTTCAAAGGCTCAGGACCCAGATTCGAGAGTGTGTCACGTGAAGCCGAGCCAAGCACTGCAGGTGCTAGTAGACCTGTGATTGCAACATAAACGGGAGCCTCAATCCTTGGTGTCACAGAAAGTGATTTGTTGGACTCTAAAACAAACACTGAGTTCACAGAAGAAACTGCACCATCGATACTTACCCGAGCATCTCCAACTACGCTCAGCAGAATTGCAGCATCAGTCATGAGTTGAAAAGGACCTCGAAGAATTTCGAATACCGGCGCATTGGTTTGATTGATTAGATTGCAAGCTAAGGCATAGGAGAGCTTGTCAAAAGCTCCAGAGGCTGGAACACCAAGGCCGGTGAATTCAGTTCTGCCGTTATCTTCAATGACAGTGATTCCTGCAGTAACAATTGTTATGGTCATTTGCTGACCTCAACGAACCGCACTTGATCACCGATAGTTAAGAGAGTGGGTTGATTGCTATTTGAAGCATCAAATAGTCGAATAGTTGTTTGACCAATCAGGTGCCAACCTCCCGGCATCTCTGACGGATAAACGCAACTCATGCCAGCAGCAATACCAATAGAACCAGCAGGAACTTTGGTTCTAGGGATAGCTAACCGGCCAATAGAACTAAGCGCTGTTGTTCCTGCACTTGGCACTAGGTAAGGAAAACCAGGAGCAAAGCCGATTAGTTTCACGGTCCAAAGTGTTCGGCTATGCTCAGCAATAACCTGAGCAACACTCAAGCCAAGGGTCTTGGCAACAAGTTCTAAGTTTTCACCTGAGTATTCAGTTGGGATCTCAACTAACTTAGAGTTTCTAATTACTGCTGTATTTTCAACTACTGGAAGCAGGGCTTCAACTTGGCTTATGTGATCGCTGTAATCAGGGAAAGTAAGAACCAAGCTCTCTAGCCCTACTTTTACCTTTGCAGTAGGGAAGTGTTTCTCAAGAGATTCAATCCAGACAAAGGGGAATCCTTCGAACTCTTCGAGTAGAACTGAGTGCTCGCCGTACTGGCTTAGCTTTGCTTTCATGCTGAAGCCACAAACGACTGGATAGTGACGCTATTGCTCTCAAGCATTGTTCTAACAGCCTTAGCGGTAGAGCCAGCATCAGGAGTATCAGCATGGATACAGATGGTGCTAAGGGCTAGTTCTAAAGCGGTTCCATCTATTGGAACTACAGTTCCCGATAAAGCCAACTGCTCAATCTGAGCCAAGGCTGCAGTGTGATCCAGAACTGCACCAGGAAGAGATCTTGGCACCAGTGTTCCTTGATTTGTGTATGCACGATCCATGTATCCCTCAGGGATAAAGGGGACACCTGCTTGCTTGGCAACACTTGCAAGCACGCTGTTAGGTAATCCAAATATAGAAACTTCAAATGACTGAACGGCTTCTATCAGTGCTTCCGCGATATCTTGATGAACCATCGCATCGTTGTATAGAGCACCATGGGCTTTGACATGGGAGAGAGCTTTTCCATGGGTTGCTAGTTCAGATTGAACTAGTTCTATTTGGTCTGAGATTAGATCAACTAGTTCTGCTTTAGTGAACTTATCTCTGAGGGACACTCTTCCGAAGTTTTCAGGGTCTGGATAAGAAGGATGAGCACCGACTTGAACGTTACTTTCAACACAGGCTTTGACTGTTTGCTTTAGTAAATCTCCGCCACCGGCATGAGCACCGCAGGCAACGTTAGCCGTGGTGATAACAGGTAATAACTCAAGGTAATCGTTGACCGTTTCACCAAGGTCAGCATTGAGATCTAAGGTGGTTAGCTTCATAAGGTTCTTCCTAGAACCAGCGTAATCACTTATAACTAATCCCAGGCAGCTTCAGTACCTGGTTGGTTTTCCCAAGCAATTTCAGTCACTAAAGTCTTATCAACCAGAGGAGTCTCAGCAAGGTAATCATTTTTTACAACATCAACTATCAACTTGGCAGCGTCGCCTGGGTATGGCTGGGCAACAGTTCGCAAGGCAGCTATCTGCTTACTGAAATCAGGAAGGCCGTTTATCTGGACATCGCTAAAGGCTGCAACAAACTCAACAAAGTTACTAACTCTGATGTTTGCACTGGCTGCCAATTCGCCTAGTTCGGATAGTACCCAGTGACCAGCGTTCTCAAAGAAGATGCCTGGCTTGTTGGTAGCAAGGGGATATTCAGCTAGGAATGAAATGCCATCGGTAATCATCAGATCTGCTGCACCAAACAATAAGGCAACATCGTCGTCTGCATCTATGGCTGTGTTAGGTAATGCATTCCATTGTTCAAGCCATTCATTTAATACAGCAACAGGGATAACTTCTCTATCCAACAGAGTTCTAAACATCAGTGGGTGTGGTCGAAGTAAGACATCAACAGTTGGGTTTACCCCAGCAAAGGAAAGCATGTCTTGGAACATGGTTGCAAAATTTCCAAAGTTCAACCATGCAGGGGAATAACTGTGATGAGGAGCCCAAATCATCTTGAAATTCCCTGGGTTAGCTAACGGCCAACTCTTATCACCATGAGAGACCTTGTTAACCAATGCATCAATCTTTGGTGTTCCAGTCAGGTAGACATGTTCGTTTCCTCTAGAAGTATTCGCATAGGCAATTTGAATATTCTTGTCCTGAGTGAAGATTAGAGAAGCTAGTTGATGGGATCTCTGGGTGTATAGATGAGGAGCGACACCTTCACGATCACGCTCAAGAACTAGCGGAGCTGAGAAATAAGGAACGTAACAAACTTTGGTGAACTCACTCAGTTGCTCAACTCGGTAACCAGGTTGATAGTTTCTCTGCCACGGATAGTTGATGAAAACATAGTCAGGGGCTAGTTCTTTGATCTTCTCTAAACCTTCAAAAGAGTCTTCAAAGTTGAAACGAAGATGTTTCACACCGTGACGGTCAAAGTATGCACTGACCTCAGACTCTTCACCAAAGTCAGCCTCTAAAGAGAACCTTCTTGGAATTGATATAACAGTTACTTCAAACTTAGAATCTGCAGCCATCAGGGCATGAATACCAGCTAGCGCATCCCAAGCTTCATGGTAGAAGACAAGGAAAACGACCTTGATCTGCTTAGGCTCTGGGGAGGTCATCATTCAAGCGTATTCGGGAAATCGTTATACCGCTACTGGTTATCCGCTCTTCAGTTACATGAAAACGCACTGGAACTAGACTGAAAGCAATAAACCAACAATCCACATCCAGAAGCGAGAACCGAACATGACCAAAGTCCTACTAACCGGTGCTAGCGGATACATCGGTAAACACATCACTCTTGAACTCCTAACTGAAGGCTATGAAGTCAGGGCTTCTGTTAGAAACAAGGCTAAGGCTGATGAGGTTCGTGCTGCTGTGAGTGCTCACTTACCAGAAGGTTTCAAACTAGATAAGAAGTTGAGCTTCGTTGAGTTAGATCTTGAAAGCGATAAGGGCTGGCCTAAAGCACTACAAGGCATGGATGTCCTAATTCACAGTGCTTCACCTTTTCCTATTGCTTCTCCTAAAGATGAGAATGACCTGGTTAGACCA
This sequence comes from Actinomycetota bacterium, assembly GCA_009921165.1. Classification (GTDB taxonomy): domain Bacteria; phylum Actinomycetota; class Actinomycetes; order Actinomycetales; family Microbacteriaceae; genus Rhodoluna. Next base: position 23,865 of record RFYI01000017.1, read on the forward strand.
GCAGTAGAGGGAACGCTTCGTGCACTAAAAGCAGCACACAAAGCAGGAGTGAAGCGAGTAATCCTGACCTCATCTGTTGCAGCTATCTATGGCAGTGACTTACCTGCTGGTAAGACTGAGTTTGATGAAACCATGTGGAGTGATCCAAACCATCCGATTGGCAAAATCGCTTACAACAAGTCGAAGACTCTTGCTGAAAAAGCAGCCTGGGATTACATCCAGTCAGAAGCTAAAGAGATCCAGCTGACCACCATCAACCCAGTATTAGTTGCAGGTGCTCCCTTGGATAAGAACTTCGGAGCATCTGTTTCAGTTGTTGAGAGACTGATGAACGGTAAAGACCCGGTGCTTCCGGACATGTCTTTTGGAATTGTTGATGTCAAAGATGTTGCAAAGATGCATGTCTTAGTAATCAAGAACAAAGCGGCTTATGGTCAAAGATTTATCGCTAACGCTGGTTCAAGAACTTTCATTCAGATGGCTAAAGCACTCAAAGCTGCTTTCCCTGCTCGCAAGATCCCAACCGGTCAAGCACCAACAATTTTGATTCGATTCTTAGCTCTATTCGATGGTGAAATCAAAGCAGTCCTGCCTGGGCTTGGTAAACACATCAACCCAAGTTCTAAGAAAGCAGAGACAGTTCTTGGGATTAGCTTTATTCCAGTTGAGACATCGCTTATCGAAACAGGCAAGTTCCTATTAGATAACGGGCTGCTAAAGCCTTAGGTCTACTTGACTATTTCTTATTTGCTTTCCTTGGCAAACTGTTTGACGCTTTGGATAGGAATATCGCAAAGACAAGTGCGACGACTATTCCTGCGCTTACTCCAAGCTCGATAACTGCTCTATCAAAATCAACTTGAGACTTGCCGTCTGCCAATGTTAGCGAAGCGCCGACGGTAAGAATGTGTCTAACCGCAGCAATAACACCAATGGTTAGGAAGTTTTGTAATTGAAAGACACCATCGGTGTATCGGGCAACAACGGTTCTTAGAATTTCAAGAATGATGATGATGAAAAGAATGTCGTTAATAGCTTGGATCATTCCGGTTGGAAAGAAAGGTGATGTCTCAAGCGCTCTGTTTATAGAGAAGTAAAGAGCAACGCAAGCGATTACTAAGAGACAGAAGCCAAGAACAATGTGGAAAACTTCTTCAATTCGTTCGACCCAGCGACCTGGGATAAGGACCTTCTTGCTTGGAATGTTTTCATCTGACATATCAAAAAACCTAGCCCATTGCCCTATCTATTCAT
>RFYI01000018.1 GCA_009921165.1 Actinomycetota bacterium
TAGCTGTTCGATGAGTTCTAGGTAGCCTTGAACATCTTCACGAGGAGCAAATGGGTGCATACCGGCAAACTCTGGCCAGGTAACTGCTTCCATCTCGGTGGTTGAGTTCAACTTCATAGTGCAAGAACCAAGTGGAATCATTCCGCGATCTAAAGCGAAGTCATAGTCGGCTAGACGCTTCAGATATCTAAGCATCGCCGTTTCAGAATGGTAGGAGTTGAATACCTCGTGAGTTAGGTAAGCAGAAGTTCTTGCAAGTTTTGGCTCAGGGTATGAATCGGTAAGCGGATGACTCACACCAAAAGCTTGAAGAACTTCATTCAGGGTTTCTCTTGAAGTGGTTTCATCGATAGACATACCAAGAGTCTTCTCATCAAGGATCAGCATGGTGATGTTTTTACTTCTAGCGCTAGTGAAGATCTTGTTTGCATCAACGTTAGTCACTGTGAATGTGTCAAAGAAGTTTCCAAGTGTCACATTTAACCCAGCTGAAGCTAAGGTGTTAGCCAGTGAGTGCGCTTTAGTGAGTACATCGGTTGCAATAGCTTTTAGTCTTGCTGGGCCGTGATAGACGGCATACATACCTGCCATAACTGCTAGAAGAACCTGAGCAGTGCAGATGTTAGAGGTTGCTCGTTCACGTCTGATGTGTTGCTCACGGGTCTGCAGGGTCAATCGGTAAGCAGGAGAACCATCTGAGGTGATGGAGACTCCAACAAGTCTTCCTGGCATTGATCTTTCAAGATCTTCTCTAACCGCTAGGTAACCAGCGTGTGGACCACCAAAGCCCATCGGTACGCCGAAGCGTTGGGTTGTACCAACAACAACATCGGCACCCATTTCACCAGGTGCTTTGAAAAGAGTAAGAGCAAGTAAATCAGCTGCCGCAACAGCAACAGCATTGTTTGCATGCGCATGCTCAAATATCTTGGTTAGGTCATAAATCTGACCTGATGAACCTGGATATTGAGCAAATACTCCAAAGAATTCACCTGCAAGAACTGCTGGGTTTGTTTCAGCTTCACTCAAATCAAAGTACTTGACCTGAATACCAAGTGGCTCTGCTCTGTGATCCAGTAGAGCTTTGGTCTGCGGAAAGATATCGCTTGATGCGTAGTAAACAATTGCTTCGACATTTGATGAACGTCGGGCAATCAGCATTGCCTCAACTGCTGCAGTTCCTTCATCAAGCATTGATGCGTTAGCAGTTTTCATGCCGGTGAGATCTGTGACCATGGTCTGGAAGTTGATTAGGGCTTCTAATCTTCCCTGCGAGATTTCAGGCTGGTAAGGAGTGTATGCCGTATACCAGGAAGGGTTCTCTAAAACATTTCTCTTGATAACTGTTGGAGTGTGGGTACCGTAGTAACCCTGGCCGATGAGGGAGGTGGTAATTCTGTTCTTTTTAGCAATGGTTCTAAGTTCAGCGATAGCTTCTGCTTCGCTAAGTGCTGCAGGAAGTTTCGAATCGCCGGTGAACTTGATGGCATCAGGTAATGCCGCGTCAAGTAATGCGCTTAGGTCCTTATAGCCAAGTGCTGCCAGCATGTCTTTCTGGTCTTGTTCGTTAGGACCAATGTGGCGATACTTGAAATCTTCGTGAGCATGAACCATCTGTTATTAGCCTTCACCGGTTAGTGCGCTGTACTCCTCAGCAGTCATGAGTTCTGGAAGAGAGGTGAAGCGAACCTTGATTAGCCAACCAGCACCAAAAGGGTCTGTGTTTACAGTTTCAGGAGCAGAAACAACAGCGTTGTTGATTTCAACTACTTCACCGTCTAGGGGAGCGTAAAGCTCTCCAACTGACTTGGTCGATTCGATCTCACCACAAATCTTCATGTATGTAGTTGAGGTCCCTACCTTTGGTAGGTCAACGAAGACAACATCTCCTAGCTTCTCAGCAGCATATTCAGTGATACCGATAGTTGCAACATCGCCTTCGATGGAAACCCACTCATGTTCCTTGGTGTATTGGAGGTTAGTTGGATTGCTCATAATTTTTCCTTTGGTTTTACTTAGAACGCTTATAGAAGGGAAGTTTTACTACAGTCATTTCAGCTCTGGTACCTCTGATGTCAACGCTAACAATATTGCCAACCTCTGACGAAGCTGTTGCAACATATGCCATGGCAACTGGATAGCCAAGTGTTGGGGAGAGAGCACCTGAAGTGATCTCACCAATAGGCTCGGTTGAGTCAACAGATGAGTAAATAGAATACTCTGCTCTAGCGGCTCTCTTACCTTCTCCAATGAGACCTACCAGTTGTTTATCCGGAGTCTGAGTTGAAAGTGCAGCAAGAGCTGACTTACCAACGAAATCTTCATCTCGATCTAGTTTCACAACTCGACCAAGACCAGCTTGGTAAGGATTGATTTCAAGAGATAGTTCGTGACCATAAAGAGGCATGCCTGCTTCTAATCTCAAGGTGTCTCTTGAAGCCAAACCACATGGAGTTGCACCAGCTTGAATTAGTGCATTTAATACTTCAACCGCTTTATCGGCAGGGAAGAGAATCTCGAAACCATCTTCACCGGTGTATCCAGTTCGACAGAGGTAAGAGCCAACACCAGAAAGATTTCCAGTGCCAATTGAGTAATAAGGAAGTGCAGATAAATCAGCATCGGTAAGTGTTTGCAAGAGAGCTGTGGCGGTTGGTCCTTGAATTGCGAGCAATGCAAACTCATCACTTCTATCTGCCACGCCTTGGAATCCATAGCTCGCTGCTCGCTCGTTGAGAGCAACAACTACAGCATGTCTATTTCCAGCGTTAGCGATAACTAGGTATTCATCATCAGCTAATCGATAGACGATTAGGTCATCGATAATATTCCCCTGAGCATTACAAATCAAAGAGTATTTAGCTTTTCCATTAGCGATTGCAGATGCTTGACCTACAAGTGCATAGTCGAGGAATGCGGCTGATCCTGATCCTGTAATAAAAATTTCAGCCATGTGGCTGATGTCGAATACACCTGCTGATTCTCTAACCGCTTGGTGTTCAGCCAGATCGCTTGAATATCTAACCGGCATATCCCAACCGCCAAAATCGGTAAAGCTAGCGCCAAGGCGAGCATGTTCAGCGTGTAATGGGGTTTGGGGCATAGGGCTAATTTACGCCCCTTTTGCGCTCTGGTTTTCACCCACGCCGAAAGCCTTAGATAGCAGGCTGCTGTTGGGTGATGCAGTGGATGCCGCCACCTCTATCGAAGATAGGTCTGGCATCAATAAGCCTGATTTCACGGCCTGGATAGACATCCTGGAGGATGCCTTTGGCGACCTGATCTTGAGGGTCATCAAAAGCACAGAGCAGAACTGCATCGTTGAGGATGTAGTGGTTTATGTATGAGTAGTCCACAAAACCAAGCTCGTCTTTTAGTTGCTTAGGTGCCGGGACCTTGATGATCTCGCAGTTGGTTGCCTCTTCAAGCTTTGCGATTACCTCATGAGTTACTGAGTAATCCGGATGGGATTCTTCTTGTTGATGGTGAACTAGGAGAGTGTTCTCATCAGCAAAGCAAGCAACGATGTCAATGTGTCCTTTGGTCCCAAAGGTTTCATAGTCACGAGTAAGTCCTCGTCTGATCCAAATGATTTTATCGGTGCCCAGTTTTTCACTTAGCTCAGCCTCAACCTCATACCTAGTCCAATCTGGATTTCTCTCAACTCCTAATTGAACTGTCTCAGTAGCTAGTAGTAGCCCAGCACCGTTGGTGTGTATTCCGCCGCCCTCGTTTACTAGCTTGCTATCGATAACTTTGGCTGAAACGTGCTCAGCCATAAAACTTGCGACTTTGGCGTCAAGTCCATACTGTGACCAACTCTGTGCACCCCAGCCATTAAACACCCAGTTAACTGCAGCGAGTTCACCTTCATCAAAAACAAAAGTTGCCCCGCTATCTCTAATCCAAGAGTCATCAAGGGGGCATTCAACTAGTTCAATTGTTTTGGAAAGATATTTCTCTGCAATTTTTCTTTGGTGCGGATTTATTAAAACTGTTACTGGTTCATACTCAGCTGCAGTATTAGCTACCTCTGCCCAAGCTAGGTATGCATCCTCTGCCTGAGCATAGTCAGCAGCGGGCCAGGCCAGCCAGGTTCTTTCGTGCTTAGCCCACTCCGGTGGCATCACAAGACTCATTGGATATCTTCTTTGCTAACACCAGCTATCCCACCATCAACTCCGTCACCATCTTCCTGACGAGGATTGGCCACCGGTTTTGTTAGGGGGCTATAAGTATCTGGTCTTCTAGTGGCAAGAAACGGAAATAGATCTAACCAGTCACGTCTTTGATCTAAATCAAGATCGGCAACAAGTACTTCGTCTTCATTTCTAGAAGCGCATATTAGAACTCGACCATAAGGATCAGAGATGAAGGAATTGCCATAGAAGTTCAAAGAACCCTCGTTACCCCAGCGGTTAGGAACGATCATGAAAGTTCCATTAGCGATACCGTTACCAACAATTACGTGCTGCCACAGTGGAGCCGTATCAAAATCAGGATGATCTGGTTCACTACCGATAGCAGTTGGATAAACCAGAACTTCAGCACCTTTGAGTGAATAGTTTCTAGCTACTTCAGGAAACCATTCATCCCAACAGGTAGGCAACCCAAAAGATGCACTTGTTCCGGCGACATCAAGATCATAAACAGGGTAGCCATCAGGGTCACTTGGTCCTGGCGCGAAGTATTTATCTTCGTAGTAACCAGCTGTAACAGGGATGTGGAGCTTAGGAGTGTATGAAATTAGTTCTCCCTCAGGATTGACCATGATGGCAACGTTTAGTCCTCTGCCATCGGTTAAACCTGCATTCTCGTAAAGCGAAGCGTGAACATAGATTCCGTGCTCTTCAGCTGCCTCTTTGGCAAAGGTAAGGGTTGGGCCCTCTAGATCCTCAGCAATAGCTGATGGAATTCCCTCAGGTAGTTTGTCTGCAGGATATCTACTAAGTGTCAGTTCGGGTAAGAAGACCATCTTGGCTCCTGCTGATACTGCCAAAGCGATACCTTCATTGAGGTTGGCTAGGTGTTTTTCTTGGTCGGCTTCCCAGTGCATTTGAATAAGTGCAACTCGGATGGGGTTACGTGTTGAAGACTTAACTCTTGATAAGGAAGGCAGTGCTGAAGCGATACTTAGTTTCATTTACTTTTCATCCATGGAGTCAATGATTTGAGTGAGTAGTTTTACATCTGTTCGCGGATTCACTATTGCAAAGCGAGCATTTGGCTTTCCTCGATGAGAGCTTGGAACCACGAAACCTAAACCTTCGGCAAGTATCCGATCTGACCACTTCTGGTAATCGGCTAATTGCCAACCTTCTTTTTCAAAAACCACGATAGACAGTTCTGGTTCTCTCACCAGCTTTAGATCTTTTCGTTTTGAGATAACCTGAGCAATCTTGTGAGCTACTTCGATATTCTCAGCAACAGCTTTTCTATATGCGCCAACACCATAGGTAGCCAGTGAGAACCAGAGTGGTAAACCTCTAGCACGTCTAGTGAGGTTGTATGCGTAATCACTTGGGTTGTATTCGTCGCTGTCTGTTAAAGCATCCAAATACTCACCATGTTGCGTGTGTGCTGCGGCTGCTAGTTTAGGTTTTCTATAAACCAGAGCACAGCAATCAAAAGGTGTGAAAAGCCACTTGTGTGGATCGACAATAAATGAATCGGCTTTGCTAATTCCTTTGAAAAGGTGTCTTGATTTTGGATCAAGGATTCCAGCGAGACCGTAAGCTCCATCGATGTGATACCAAACACCTAGCTTCTTAGCAGCTGAGCCAACTTCATCAAGTCGATCAACTATTCCAAAGTTGGTAGTTCCACTGGTTGCAACAACTGCAAAGAGTCCATCTTTTACTTTCTTAGCTGCTTTGAGAACTGCTTTACCTCTGAGTCTGCCTTCGTCATCAACATCAGCTAGAACAATGTCGATATCCATAACTCTTGCTGCAGCTTTGAGTGAAGAGTGCGATTCTTTCGAGGCGATGATGGACCAGCGCTTAGGAAGCTTCTTCTTGTTTTTCTTACGCTCTTGGATAGCTGTGTGACGTGCGGTAACAAGTGCAGATAGATTTCCTAGCGATCCACCTTGAACAAATACACCACCTGATGTTTTTGGTAACCCAACTTCTTTGGCAAGCCAAGCCAGAACTTCATTCTCAGCAAAGACAGCTCCTGATCCTTCTAGCCATGAACCTCCGTAAACCGAAGTTGCTGAAACTACTAGATCGAACAGTGTTGCGGCTTCCGTTGGAGCAACTGGGATAAAGGAAAGGTAGCCGGGGTGATCTGTTGAGATACACGCTGGTGCTAGAACTTCATCAAAAACCTTTAGTGCTTTGTGGCCACCCAAACCAGTTTCAGTAATAGTTCCTGAGGCATGCTTCCTGAGGTATTCAAGAGATTGTGGACCATCAAGGGGAGCCGGATCCATAGCCATGCGATCTTTGGCATATTGCAGAACTTCTTCTCTCAAGGCGATGGTGGCCTGAGAGGAACTATGCATCTTTGCGGCGGCTTTGTTAGTCACGACTAAAGCCTAATCTCAAGTTATCCCTTGCGACGCTTGGTCCATGAAACAGCAAAACCAGCTAGGCAAAGAACAAAAAGGACGATAAAACCAATGGTTCGCTGCTGGGCTATGGCCTCGCAACTAGTCCAGTCATCACTCTGCGGAACAGTGCAGTAATCAGGGCTAAAAAAGCCAATAGCTGAAGCCAGCATGCCAACTAGAGCGACAGTTGCGATCATTGCCATGCTGTTGTTCTTTATCTCACGCTTAGCCATTTATGCCTTCAAGTTATTAGTTCTAGATGTCTCAGCCAGAATAATTCCAGCTACCACTATTAAACCGCCAATTACGCCAAGAGTGGTCATTGATTCACCTAGCCACACCCAAGCAAAAGCTGATGCGAATACTGTTTCTGAAGTCGCAATAATCCCAACCGCTGTTGCCGACAGGTTCCCTAACGCGATGTAATCCAAGTACATTGGCACAAAAGAACCCATGATGCCTAGCCATAACAGGGCAACCCACAATGGCCACAGCGCTCCCGCCAGATTTCCAGAAAGTGAAACTATTTTGTTTAGGTCAGGAATTTTAGATGGGTTAAAAATGTTGACGATACCCCAGAACACTGCAGCAATAGCAAAGGTATAAAACAGGGTGCTCATGGCATCACGCTTACGTTGGGTATGCTCACCAATCAGGAAGTAAACACTGACGCATATGGCCGCCATGCAAGCCCAAGCAACACCGATTGGATCTAGATGTGAGTCCCAGATATTACTTACGATGGCAAGGCCAACAAGGACTGCACCTATTCCAACCCAGAGTCTTGCTTTTATCTTTTCTTTGAAGAGGATCAGTGCTACCAGTGGAACGATGACGATAGCGGTGTATTCAATGAGTAAAGCAACTGCAATCGGTAGCCGGCTAACCGCATTTGAGTAAGACCATTGCATCATGGCTATGCCGATGATCCCATAAACAATTAATAGCAGAATGTCTTTTTTCTCAACCCGGAAAGCTTTGCGATTAGTCAAAAGCAATATGAAGCCAGCAATTGATGCAGTGAAGATTGCCCTAAAAAGCACTAGTAACTCAGGGGTGATGCCGGTAGCAAGTATGACTTTTACTGTGCTGGCGTTCAGTCCAAACATTAGCGCTGCAAAAGATACGGATGTTGCACCAATACCTGGTCTTCGGTTAGCAACTCTGTTCACCGGTTAAGCCTAGGCTAGAGACATGACTGAATTTGTTTTAGCCGGTGGCTGTTTTTGGTGTCTTGACTCGTCTTACTCTCAATTCAAGGGAGTAATCGATGTTGTCTGTGGTTACGCAGGTGGGCATAAAGAGAATCCAACCTATGAAGAGGTTTGTGGTGAGGGAACTGGGCATGCCGAGGTTGCCAAAGTAATCTTCGATGAAAACATCATCAGTACTGATGTGATTCTTGATCTTTACTTCACAGTTCATGACCCTAGGCAACTAAACCGTCAAGGAAATGACATTGGCACTAGTTATCGTTCAGCAATGTTCTATCAAGATGAAGAACAAAAAGCTCTCTTTGAAAAAGCATTAGAGAAAGCTGGGCAGATGTGGGATGGACCAATCGTCACAACTTTACAGCCGTTAGAAATCTTTTGGGATGCTGAAGAATATCACCAGGACTATTTCCTCAAGAATCCTGGTAACGCATATTGCCAAGCTGTAGTAAGCGGCAAAATGGCTAAAACTAGAGCATCATTTACCGAGTATTTGAAGTAGTGGGTGCTGTGGATAACCACAGCAGAGATTCTTCTTTTTTGTAATCCTTTCTGACATAAACATTTCTCAGAAAGGCTTTTACATGTCAGATACATTTAGCGTCTCAGGCTTGGTTGCAACAACACCGAGGCATTTAGTAACCCAAGATGGTTTACCAATCACTTCATTTCGCTTAGCTGCTTCTTATCGAAAATTCGATAAAGAGCAAAACCGCTGGGTCGATGCTGAAACTAACTGGTTCACCATCACAAGTTTTAGACAACTAGCCGTTAACACTGCAACTTCCATCTCAAAAGGTGATCGTGTTCTAGTCATGGGCAGATTGCGTGTTCGTGATTGGGATAACGGGGAGAGGGCTGGAACATCCGTTGAGATCGAGGCTGAAACTATTGGCCATGATTTGATGTGGGGTTCAAGTACATTCGTTCGAACTGTTCACAACAAGGTTGATGTAGATCCAGTTGTGCCGGATTTTCAAGAAGAAGATCCGGAAGCGAAATCCAAAGGTAAAGCCAAATCTCTGGCCAACACCTAAAGATCTGTCGGCATAAGTCCCCTATCCTTTAGCCGATAGTAAGCGACACCCACAGCTCTTCTCGCATAGTTAGGCTCCTGACGCCTGACGCAACTCGGATAAACTTATTCGTAAGCGAGCCAAGCAGTTGTGGGTGTCGCATTTACTTTTAAGGACTAAAAACCAATGGCAGAGTTCATTTATCAGATGATTAAGGCCCGAAAGGCCCATGGCGACAAGGTCATCCTCGATGATGTCACCTTGGCTTTCTATCCAGGAGCAAAGATAGGTGTGGTTGGCCCTAACGGTGCTGGTAAGTCAACTGTTCTAAAGATTATGGCTGGCATGGACACCCCATCAAACGGTGAGGCAAGATTATCTCCTGAACACTCGGTTGGTATCTTGTTGCAAGAGCCACCGCTAAATGAAGAGAAAACTGTTCTTGGTAACGTCGAAGAAGCAGTTAGCCACATCAAGGGCAAGCTGGATCGTTTCAACGAAATTAGCGCTGAGTTAGCTAACCCAGATGCTGACTATGACACTCTGCTAGCTGAAATGGGAACTCTGCAGGAAGAGATCGACCATCTAGATGCTTGGGATCTTGATAGCCAACTAGAGCAGGCTATGGATGCGCTTAGATGTCCACCGGGGGATACTCCGGTAACTCACCTTTCCGGTGGTGAGCGTCGTCGTGTTGCGCTTTGTAAGTTGCTTTTGGAAAAACCTGACCTATTGCTGCTTGATGAACCAACTAACCACCTTGATGCCGAATCAGTGCTTTGGTTAGAGCAACACTTGGCTAAGTATCCAGGTGCAGTTCTTGCTGTTACTCACGATAGATACTTCCTAGATAACGTTGCTGAATGGATTTTGGAACTGGATAGAGGACGTGCTTACCCTTACGAAGGTAACTACTCGACATATCTTGAGAAGAAGCAGGAACGTCTCGATGTTCAAGGTAAGAAAGATGCCAAGTTATCGAAGCGTCTGAGCGATGAACTTGAGTGGGTTAGATCTTCTCCTAAAGCTCGTCAAACAAAATCTAAGGCTCGGCTTGCTCGTTATGAAGAGATGGCAGCGGAGGCTGACAGAACCAGAAAACTAGACTTTGAGGAAATTCAGATTCCACCTGGCCCGCGTCTTGGCAGCATTGTTTTGGAAGCAACCAATCTGCAAAAGGGTTTTGAAGGTAGATCACTTATCAATGGTTTGAGTTTCAGTCTGCCAAGAAACGGAATCGTTGGTGTCATTGGACCTAACGGTGTTGGTAAGTCAACACTTTTCAAAACTATTATGGGTGAAGAAAAACTTGATGGTGGCGAACTAAAGATTGGGGAGACAGTAAGAACTTCTTACGTTGACCAATCCCGCGGCGGTATCGACCCGACTAAGACATTGTTTGAAGTAGTCTCTGACGGTCTTGATTTCCTTCAGGTAGGTAACGTAACTATGCCATCACGTGCCTATGTTGCAGCTTTTGGATTCAAAGGACCTGACCAGCAGAAGCCAGCTGGAGTTCTCTCCGGTGGTGAGCGTAACCGTCTAAACCTGGCTCTTACCTTGAAGCAGGGTGGAAACCTGCTGCTTCTCGATGAGCCAACAAACGATTTAGATGTTGAAACACTTTCATCTCTTGAGAATGCTTTGCTTGAGTTCCCTGGTTGCGCTGTGGTGATCACACACGATAGATGGTTCCTAGACAGAGTGGCATCTCACATCTTGGCCTACGAAGGCACGGACGATAACCCTGACCAGTGGTACTGGTTCGAAGGTAACTTCGAGGCATACGAAGAAAATAAGATTGCTCGTCTTGGTCCCGAAGCCGCTAAGCCTCATCGTTCAACTTATCGCCGACTTACCAGAGACTAAATGCTTAGTTCATTTGTCTTACCGGACTCCGACGATCTAGCCGATCTGCTACGTTTCTTAGACCGAGCCAAGCGCATGGATGCTAACGGAGCAGTTCGCTTGCGAGCATATGGTGATGTGCTAACTGTATACGTTGCTCCGATTTTTGCTGGGGAGTATGCCGACGAGAATTCGATAGTGCTAGGACTTAGAACGCTAGCGCTTGCTAAACCCGCAGAATTTGATCTAACTGTTGCAATTGTTCCGCTTGCAGAAAGTATTGAAGCATTGATAGCAGGTGTAGTTGTCGAGGAGCAACTCAGTTTGTCAGATCGGCTGGCCAATCTAACTTCCAGAAAGCACACCTTAGCCAACGAGGTTATGTTAAGTCAGGATTTAGTTGAAGTTGCCTGGAGCACTGAGACGCCAACCAGAACTGGTTGGGTTTTAGGTGGAGAATTATTAGAGGAACAACTAACAGAAATTGCCAGAAAAGGCATAGCTGAAGTTACCGAAACTTTGCCAACTTCGGTTGGAGGACCGATAGCTGCCAGAGTTAGAAGGGAAATCTGGAGCAGAGCATTTGACTACAAGTTCCCTATCCCGATGGGGGCAGCCTTTGTCGCTGCCGGGCTGGGTTTTCTAACTGAAGGGGAACTTGTTCCTTGGTATGTTTCAGGGGACTGGATAAGACTTAGTTCTCAAAATGGCCATGTACTTGCCAAGTTTGCAACAGACTACGTTCCAACCAACAACTAATCTTCCATGGTGTTGAGCATTGCTGTTGCGGCACGGTCTAAATATGCCCACATCTGAGCATCGTAAATCGCTGGGAGGTTTTGAGCATCTAATGCGTTGCGCATATGTTTCACCCAGGCAGCTCTCGCTGCGGGATTGATTTTGAACGGCATGTGTCTTAGACGTAGTTGAGGATGACCACGTTGTTCTTGATAAGTCTTAGGTCCACCCCAGTACTGCTCAAGGAACAACTGTAAGCGTTCGGCAGCAGGAGCTAAATCTTCTTCTGGATACATCGGACGTAATATTTCATCGCTGGCAACACCTTCATAAAACTTGGCACAAAGATTCACAAAGAAAGTTTTACCGCCAACTAAAGCGTAGATATCTCCTGCAACATTGTTGCCATCTTGGGTAACCAGACGAATAGTTTCAACTTGTTCGCGGTCGCTGAACTCTTCGTTATCGCTCATCAGTTCTTTATGTTCACAAAGATGGAGTTTGAACCAGCTGCCAGCTTGATCTTGTTTTTATCGAGTTCAGTCTTGACTGCTAAACGAAGTTCACGAGCCAGGTCGTCTTTGTGTTCAGGCTTAGTCTTTTGAACTAGTCGAACAACGACCTGATCACCGCTAAATGCATTGATTCCCCATATCTCAGCTGGAGCAAGAGATTTCGCTTTGACACTCTTAGCTGCCTTTGCCAAAACTTCTTGTGCTTTGGTGACGTTGGTTTGATAGGCAAGAGCCACGTCGATGACCACTCGTGACCAACCCTGTGACTGGTTACCAACTCTCAGGATTTCACCGTTACGAACAAACCAAAGCGTACCTTCAAGGTCTCTAACTTGGGTAACTCGAAGTCCAACGCTCTCAACAACGCCTGAGGCTGAACCCAGATCGACTGAATCACCAACTCCGTACTGATCTTCAAAGACGATGAATAGACCAGAGATTAGATCTCTGACCAAAGACTGAGCACCAAAACCAAGACCAGCACCTAAGATTCCAGCACCGGCAACTATCGCACCGGGGGAGACGCCAGCTTCAGAAAGTGCAACGCTTATGACTGTGAAGGTTAGCCCCCAGGTTGCTAGGTTGCCAAGCACAGAACCAATAGTTCTTGTTCTTTGTAAGAGCCTTGCCTGAGCTAAAGGAGATGAGTCGCCGTTACCTTCAATCCTTCTCACACTCTTAGAAACACCGTTAACAACTCTTCGAATAGCAAACTGCAAAATGGCCCGTGCTATCAGCGCAGCAACTATTGAAATCAGAATCCTGATACCAGGACCCCAATCTTGATAGAAGCTTTCTAGCCAGCCAGGTAATTCGATTGCTCTAAACATTGTTATCTGTCTTGAGCCTGAACTTTAAGGGCTCTGTCGATTGGGTCAAGATTCTCAACTAGCAATCTCCTGAGTGCAGGAATGGCAGTTACCTCAGGAGTATCTAAGAACTTGCGAGTCTTCTCGGCTAAATCGGAAGTTGCCAGTGAGATTGGGTAGAGATTCACAATTGCGTACTCAGCCATCTTGAAAGTCTTGGTATTCCATATCTTCAATACATCAGCAAAGTACTTGTCAACATATGGAGCAAGTAATTCGGCATTTGCACCTCTTGAGAAACCAAGGGTTGAATACTGCAAGATAGTGTTTGACCACTCATCGGTTTCTACTGCAGTGTGCCAGGTCTTAGCCTTGGCCTCTGCTGTTGGAATAGCGGCCTTAGCCATAGCAGCTGCTTTCTGCCCGTTAGCGGTGTTATCGGTTGCCAACATCGCATCGATCTCTGCTTCATCAGCCGCACCGACTGTGACAAGGCCGGTTAGTAGATCCCACTTCAAGTCGGTATCGATTTCTCTGCCCTGAAGTTTTTCTGTTCCTTCAAGTAAGCCACGAAGTGCTACCGCATGATTTTCAGTTGATGCAAAGCGAGGGAAGAACTTTAGGAACTGGAGTTGTGGTTCAGAACCTGCTTCTGCTCTCCTTGCCATCTCGATTAGTGCATCACCAATCTTGGCTTTGTATTCAGCGCGGTTCTCTGGCTTTAGATACATAGTTGCAACTGTGACCAACTGGTTCAGTAGTGTCATCATCGCTGTTGCGTTTGATTCGGTTGCAATATTCTTGAGCACGAGGTGGATGAACTCCTTTGGATCGGCTTCAGCGTCGCGAGTTGAATCCCATGCTGCACCCCACAGAAGTGCTCTTGCCTGAGAGTCTGAGAAATCAGCTAGGTGGTGCAAGGTGGTCTGCCAAGATACATCATCTAGGCGGAGCTTCGCATATGCCAAGTCACCATCGTTCAGAAGGATAAGTGCTGGACGTTCGGTTCCGATAAGTTCTGGAACTTCTGTCTTAGCACCATCGATGTCGATCTCAATACGGTGGGTGCGAACTAGCTTGCCGTTTTCTAAGTTGTAATAACCAATGCCTAGACGGTGAGGTCTAAGGGTTGGGTAGTCAACGTGGTGCGACTGAGCAATAGCAAAAGATGTGATCTTGCCAGCTTCTTCAGTAAGTTCCGCACGAAGAGTGTTTACTCCTGAGGTCTCTAACCAAAGCTTTGACCAGTCACGAAGCTCACGTCCAGAGGTTAGCTCTAGCTCGGTCAGTAAATCTACTAGTTCGGCGTTACCGAAAGCGTGCTTCTTGAAATATGAAGCCAGGCCCTTCATGAAGTTCTCTTGGCCTACCCAGGCAACAAGTTGCCTAAGTACTGAACCACCCTTGGCATAGGTAATGGCATCGAAGTTAACCTGAACATCTTCTAGGTCTCTGATGTTAGCTACCACTGGGTGAGTTGAAGGCATCTGATCTTCTCGATATGCCCATGACTTTTCGTGAGATGTGAAAGTGGTCCAGGCCTCTTTGTATTCGGTAGCTTCAGCTGTTGCTAGGTATGAAGCGTATTCAGCGAATGATTCGTTAAGCCATAGGTCGTTCCACCAACGCATTGTGACCAGGTCACCAAACCACATGTGAGCTAGTTCGTGCAGCACTGTGATGATTCTGCGTTCCTTGATGTATCCGTTAACAGCTCCTCGGAAAACGTATGACTCAGTAATGGTTACCGCTCCAGCGTTTTCCATCGCACCTGCGTTGAAGTCAGGAACGAAAAGCTGGTCATACTTCTCAAATGGGTATGGATACTGGAATTGTTCTTCGAAGAACACGAAACCTTCTTTGGTTTTATCGAAGATGTAATCAGCATCGATGTATTTAGCAAGTGATGATCTTCCGTAAACACCTAGCGGAATAGTTCTGCCATCGCTTGAAGTTAGTTCATCGCGCCACTCTGAGTAAGGACCTGCAATCAAAGCTGTGATGTATGAAGAAATTCTTGGAGTTGGAGCGAAAACCCAGATTGAAGTTCCATCGCCTCGGTCAACTGGAGTTGGGGTAGGGGAGTTAGAGATAATCTTCCACTTTGATGGAGCTGAAACTGTGAACTGAAAGGTTGCCTTTAAATCTGGCTGCTCAAAGACTGCAAACATTCTTCTTGAGTCGGGCACTTCAAACTGGGTGTATAGGTAAACCTCATTATCAACTGGGTCAACGAATCTGTGCAGACCTTCACCGGTGTGCATGTAAGGGTTATCGCTAACCACAACTAGTTCGTTCTCTGCCTGAAGGTTATCTAGCTGGATACGAATGCCATCGCTAACTGATGCAACATCCAGGTCCTTGCCGTTTAGGGTTACTCGGTGAACAGTCTTGGTGATGGCATCAATGAAAGTAGAGGAACCGATCTTGTGGCTGTTGAATTTAACAGTGGTGGTAGCACCAAAGACTTCCTCGCCTTTCTGAAGATCTAGTTCAACTGAGTATGAGTGGACCTCAACAAGCTCGGCACGCTCGATGGCTTCCAGGCGGGTTAGGTTTTCTGCAGGCATTACAAACTCCAATGGTTGTTAAGGGTTATTAGGAACTAGCCTAGTATTGACCAACGATAACCATAAAAAGAAGCCCTAAATGCGTATACATATAGCCACAGACCACGCAGGTCTAGACCTCAGCCACTTTCTCATTGCCGAGCTAACTAAGGCAGGTCACGAGGTGTTTGACCACGGACCGCAAGAATATGACCCGTTGGATGACTACCCAAGTTTCTGCATAAATGCGGCCCTAGCGGTTAGAGCGGATGAGGATGCTGGGGTTCAAGCTCTGGGCATTGTTCTGGGTGGTTCCGGTAATGGAGAACAGATAGCAGCCAATAAGGTTCATGGCATTAGAGCAGCGTTGGCTTGGAATTTAGATACAGCAAAGCTAGCTAGGCAGCACAATGATGCCAACGTTATTGCTGTTGGGGCCAGACAGCATGATCAGGCAGAAGTTCTTGAACTTATCAAAGCGTTTATTGCTGAGCCTTTTTCTCAGGATGAAAGACACATCAGGAGAATAGGCAAGATTGCTACCTACGAACAAACCGGCGATATTTCATAATTCGAAGAGGTATATCAAATGCCTGAAGGGCATAGCGTTCAAAGAACTGCTAATCAGTTCAACGAACACTTCAAAGGTAAGAAGATCAAAGTGGATTCTCCACAGGGGAGATTCACCTCTGATGCCAAACTTATAAACAACAGAGTTCTCATTGAGGCTAAGGCTATTGGGAAACAACTTTTTCTCAATTTCGATAACGATCTGACCTGCCGAGTCCATTTAGGGATATATGGCAAGTGGAGATTTGTTACAGCAGCAGACAGGGGACTAACCGGTCAAGTAAGAGCAAGGTTTTTTACTAAAGAGTTTCTAGCTGATTTACGGGGACCAACAGTCTGTGAAGTAATCGATAGCAAGTCCGTAAAACTTGTTGAGAAACGACTAGGGCCAGATCCAACTAACCCAGACCCTCGCAAAAGAGAGCTGGCTAGATTCGTTGATCGAGTGAAAAACTCCAAGAGTTCAATCGGTTTGTTACTAATGAATCAGGATGTGGTCAGTGGCATCGGTAACGTCTATCGAGCTGAGTTACTATTTCGGGCTGGTATCAATCCACATGTTCTAGGAAATCAACTAACTGAAGAGCAGATTAGGGATCTGTGGGTTGATGCAGTAAAACTTATGAAAGTTGGGGTTGCTACCGGCTTCATGATTACCAGAGATGAACTTGTAAAGAAGAATCCAAAGAAGGCTGATCGCAACTATGTCTATAAGCGTGAAGGGGAGAAATGCCTTAGATGTGGTTCTGTTGTGGCTATTGAAATCATGGCCAGCCGGAAGCTTTACTGGTGTCCTGGCTGCCAAATCTAGGCTATTTGGAGCGGATGACGGGAATCGAACCCGCACCATCAGTTTGGAAGACTGAGGCTCTACCATTGAGCTACATCCGCGCGTCTGAGTATTTTCAGCGCAGATACATTCTATGGGTTAGGATTGCGGAGGTTGTTTTCTTCTGGAGAAGTTCAGGGAAAAACCACCGGGGTGTAGCGTAGTGGCTAGCGCGCCTGCTTTGGGAGCAGGATATCGCAGGTTCGAGTCCTGTCACCCCGACCACTTTGTATACAAAAACCGGTTCACCTTGCCACAAAGGTGGACATTGCTCAGGAGACTCCTTTGAAGACAACAGTTGAACGCCTAACCCCAACCAAAGTTAAGTTGAACATTGAGGTGACTCCAGAAGAGTTTCGCCCATCCCTAGATCACGCTTACGAGCACATCGCTGAAACCGTTAACATCCCTGGTTTTCGTAAGGGAAAGATTCCTGCTGCGATCCTTGACCAAAGAGTTGGCCGCGGCGCTATCTTAGCTCACGCCATAAATGATGGTCTTGACAGTGTTTACCGTCAGGCAATCGAGCAGGAAAAGCTTCGTCCACTGGGTCAGCCATCAGCAGATGTTAAAGCAACTCCAGATGAGAAGACTTTTGCTGGCAACTTAGTTGTTGAAATCGAAGTTGAAGTTCGCCCTGAAATTAAACTGCCAGAATTCAAAGGTCTAAAAGTTAAGGTTGACACCATCAAAGTTGAGACTGCAGAAGTGGATGCTGAACTGGATCGTCTTCGTTCACGTTTTGGCACTCTGCTTAATGTTGACCGTCCAGCTAAAAATGGTGACTTTACTTCTATTGATCTAACTGCATCAGTTGATGGAGTGCAGATTGACCAAGCTCAAAACATTTCTTACGAAATTGGTAGCGACTCTTTGCTAGATGGTATCGATGACGCACTTGATACTTTGACTGCAGGCGAGACCACAACTTTCAAGAGCAAACTTGTCGGTGGCGACAAAGCAGGCCAGGAAGCAGAAATTACTGTGACCCTAAATGCAGTTAAGGAACGTGAACTTCCAGCTCTTGATGACGCTTGGGCTCAGATGGCTAGCGAGTTTGACACTGTTGCTGAACTTAAGGCTTCACTTGAAGAGCAGATCAGGAAGAGCAAGTCATACACCCAGGGTCTTCAGGCTCGTGAACTGCTAACTGAGCAACTGCTAACTCTTGTTGATGTTCCGGTTTCTCAAGAACTTGTAAACGGAGATGTTGAAAGACACCTTGAGGGAGAGGGTCGTCAGGCTGACGATGCCCACCGTGCCGAAGTTGTAGTCGAATCAACCAAGTCTTTCCAGGTTCAGATGTTGCTAGATGCAATTGCAGAAGCAGAGCAGCTTCGGGTGAACGAGAATGAACTACTTCAGTATCTAATCCAAGCCAGCCAGTCTTACGGCATGGAGCCTAACGAGTTCGTCAAGGTTGTTGATGAGCAGGGCCAGATTCCTTCATTTGTGGCTGAGGTAGCCCGTCGCAAAGCGCTATCCGTCGTACTTGAAGCGGCTGTAGTCACTGACAGCGATGGCAAAAAGGTTGATTTGGCTGAATTTGCTAAGACTGACGATGGCTTCACACCTGAGGATCACTCAGGTCACGACCACGACTAAGCTTTCTTAGCCTGTGGCGAACATGCGAATGTTTTCTTAGTTTCCTCGGTTATCTTGATTAGGCAATAGAAGCAAATAAGAGGAGCTATAAATGGCTGAAAACATTCAGATGACTAACGTCTTTGATCGACTACTAAAAGATCGAATTATCTGGTTAGGCGATGATGTCAGAGATGACAACGCCAATGAGATATGCGCCAAGATGCTCCTCTTGGCAGCCGAAGATTCCACTAAGGACATCTTCCTATACATCAACTCACCAGGTGGTTCGATTACCGCTGGTATGGCTATCTACGACACCATGCAGTACGTACCTAATGACGTTGTAACAGTTGGTATCGGTATGTGTGCTTCGATGGGTCAGTTCCTGTTGACAGCTGGAGCAAAGGGCAAACGATTCCTAACTCCTAACACTCGTGTTCTTTTGCACCAACCTTCAGGAGGTTTTGGTGGAACCGCTGCAGACATTCAAACTCAGGCGTCATTAATCAATGACATGAAGAAGCATCTAGCATCAATCACCGCTCAACGAACTGGAAAGACTGTTGACCAGGTAATGGCTGATGGAGATCGTGACCGTTGGTTCACAGCTCAAGAAGCTTTGGATTACGGCTTCGTCGACCACATACAAGAATTTGCTGCCGTTTCAACCGGCGTAGGTAAGAAGTAAGGAAAAGTAGAATGAATAAAAGCAACCTGCCTGAATCCAGATACATTCTTCCTTCCTTTGAGGAGAGAACTCCTTACGGTTACCGTCACCTTGACCCATACACAAAGCTCTTTGAAGACAGAATCATATTTCTAGGTGCACAGGTTGATGACGTATCGGCAGATGACATCATGGCTCAGTTGCTAGTGCTTGAATCACAAGACCCTGATCGTGACATCACTATGTATATCAACTCGCCTGGCGGCTCTTTCACAGCGCTAACCGCTATCTATGACACCATGCAATACATCAAGCCACAGATTCAAACAGTTTGTTTGGGTCAAGCTGCTTCTGCTGCAGCAGTTTTACTTGCTGGTGGTGCCCCTGGTAAGCGACTTGCTTTGCCTAACTCAACAATCTTGATTCACCAGCCAGCATCTGGTGGCGGTGGACGTGGCCAAGCTTCTGACATTGAAATTCAGGCAGCTGAGATCATGCGTATGAGAGTTTGGTTGGAAGAGACAATTGCCAAGCACTCAAACAAGTCAACTGCTGAAGTTAGCAAGGACATTGAGCGCGACAAGATTCTGACAGCCGCTCAAGCTCTTGAATACGGCTTGATTGACCAGGTCCTGACTTCAAGAAAGGCCTAGCAAACGTTCGGCACGATTTCTAATCAGCCAAGCATTAAGAGCCACTTTTCTACTAACCCTGTTAGCCTGATATCAACGTTTTGTGCGAAACGCCTCCACATTAGTTATTGAGGACAAATTGCGCACAGTTATACGGTTACTCGCCATCACAAGCATTGCAGTTGCCATGCTAGCTGTTAGCGGTGTTACCAATGCAGCAACTCTGAACTCAGCCGTTCCCAAACCTAAGAATGTGTCTGCTACCGCAAGCAATTCCGCAGTAACAGTCAAATGGGCAAAGGCAAAGGCAACGACTAAATATGGGATTAGTGGCTATCAAGTCACTGCAAGTAAGGGTAGTTGGAAGAGTGCTAAGACAATTTCCGCTTCCCTCACCTCGGTTAAATTCACAGGGCTAAGAAATAATTCAATTTATAGTTTCGCTGTTGCTACTCTGAGCGGTAAATCAGTTTCTCCTGTTGTCACTATCACTGCGACACCTAAGGCAAATCTGCTTTCGAACTCAGTTCTGTTTGGACAACCCGCGGATATGTTTTTAGGTGCCGCAGATCAGGAGCTTTATGCTTTAGCGGCTGGGCCTGATGCAGTATTTACTTCTCTAACTCCTGCCATTTGCTCAATTATCGGATCTAAGGTTCATGCCATAGCTCTAGGGGACTGCACCGTTAGGGCAGCAGCACCTGCAAACAATGAATATCGTGCTTCAGTCCCGATTGACCGCCTGTTATCAATTGGTGTCGAACCAGCACCGATTGTGAAGACGTTGCTCTGGTCGGATGAGTTCAACGGAGCACAGGGCACTGCACCTGATGCTGCAAAATGGACAGCAGATACTACTGATGGCTGTGGAGCGCCTTATAACAACTGTGGTTGGGGCAATAGCGAAAGACAGTATTACCTAGCATCAAAGAACACTCAAGATGGATCAGACCTTGGTGTCTTAAACATTCAAGCGACCAGACAAACAAATTCAACTAGCTACAACTGTTATTTTGGTAAGTGCGAATGGCTAAGTGGAAAAATCACTACATACAACAAGGTTGGTTTTACCTACGGATACATCGAAACCAGAGCAAAGGTTCCAACAGGTGATGGCACCTGGCCCGCTTTCTGGATGTTAGGTAGCAACATCGCAACAACGCCTTGGCCAGGTTGCGGTGAGTTAGACATAATGGAATACAAAGGTTCTTCACCGAAGACTACATATGGAACCGTGCACTACGCCAATAGTGGTGGTGGTCATGAATACAGCGGTGGCACAAAAGATGCGATGGTCGATCTAAGTGCTGACTATCATCGTTACGGCATGATGTGGAGTGCGGACGAGATTACGTTCTTCCTAGATGACAGTGTCGTATACAGTATGCGTAAATCTGATACTGGTTTAACAAGATGGCCTTTTGGTCCTAATGCTCAGGGTAAAGACCCGAGCTTCTATGTAATTTTCAATTTAGCTATGGGTGGCCAATTCGGTGGAAGTATCGATCCAACACTGAATCAGGCAACCCTAAGTGTCGATTGGGTGCGATATTACTCAGTCAACGGAGTTGGAAAAATTAGCGCTAAGTAGAGCTTTGTCCGAGCGTCAAAAAATGAAAGGTATGAAAATGAACAAGAAGTTACGCAGATCTATCGTAGGAGGTTTCTCAGCTTTGGCTCTCCTTGGAGCGCTAGCAATTCAACCAGCACAGGCAGCAGGATACGTTGCTCCAGTTAGCGGGTCATACGTTATGCGCCTAGTATCGCCGCTGCCGGGAACCACTAACACTGTTAACATAACCGCTGATGCAAAGGGCGATTGGGATCAGTTCTATGGCAAGGGATTGAATGCCTTCATTATGTATGCCGATGTAAAAGGTGATGTTTCACTTACATACAAATACACCAACGCTGCCGGTGTTGCCATTACCAACGCCACTGTTTATTTGATTGTGAACAAGAAGTATTCGTGTAGCAAGACAACTTTCTCTACAACTATGAGTACCAACTATCCGGGCAGCAATAGGTCTAGCACTAGCGCTATTGTTCGAGACTGGTGTGGCGATCAGCCGCAAATGGGTGCTGGTGAAACAGCAATAATTGGTAGGACCGACAATTTCGGTAAAGCAACATACACAATGAAGAACTGGAACATCTCCGGTGAGCAGTATCCAGCAGCTATCAATAAGATGAACCAGTACTCCAAGGGAATCCCTTGCGGTGATGACACTATGTGCATGCAGACCACTTTGGCACCGAGTATGTCGGCACACCCTAGCGAAGCAGCTGAACGTGGCGAAGACAAAGACCTTTTATTCTTGCACTTCGTAAATCCTAAAGTAACTGCATTGACCACTACCCAAAAAGTGAAAGCTGGGACTACCAAGAAGCTCAGCTTTAAATTGACCAATTTAGCGGGAGATGCAGTTAAGGGAACTACCGTTACCTTTGAGTCTTTCGGTGAAGGTGATGATGTTCCTGAATGGTCTGAGATTTCAGATAAAGATGGTCTAGTCTCAACCACAGTATCTGCAGCCAAGGGCACACTTGGCCTTCAAGTTATTAGGGCCAAAGTTTATGGAGCTAATAAGGGAACTGACTCAAAGGTTTACTGGATCAAGTAATTTTCACTAGCTAAGAGCCAGGCAGGAATTGACTTGTCTGGCTCTTCTGCTACCTTACCTGCCTTGCCTCCGAGCCAATGTCCCTGTGTTTATGTAGGCTTTTGACATGACTCGACTAAGCGAATCAGGAGATATGCTCAAGTGCAACTTCTGCTCTAAGACACAGAAGCAAGTGCTGAAGCTTATTGCTGGCCCTGGCGTATACATCTGTAATGAATGTATAGCGCTGTGTAACGAGATCATTGAAGAAGAAATGGGTAAGCCTTCCAAGGTTGCCGAAGATTTTGAATTACCTCGCCCTAAAGAAATCTTTGCTTTCTTAGACGAATACGTTATCGGTCAGACCCAAGCAAAAAAGGCTCTTTCTGTCGCCGTATACAACCACTACAAAAGAATTCGATCAACGGGCACACTGACCACTTCTGGTAAAGCCCATGATGCAATCGAGATTGCTAAATCAAACATTTTGATGGTCGGCCCTACCGGTTGCGGTAAGACCTACCTAGCTCAGACCTTGGCTAAAAGACTAAACGTACCGTTTGCTGTTGCCGATGCAACCTCTCTTACTGAAGCCGGCTATGTCGGTGAAGACGTTGAAAACATCTTGCTCAAGCTTTACCAGGCAGCTGATGGCGATGTGAAGAGAGCTGAGCACGGCATTATTTATATCGACGAGATTGACAAGATCTCTCGTAAAGCAGAGAACCCGTCAATTACCAGAGACGTTTCTGGTGAAGGTGTTCAGCAAGCTCTATTGAAGATTCTTGAAGGAACTATCGCTTCCATTCCTCCTCAGGGTGGCCGTAAGCACCCCCAGCAAGAGTTCATCCAGATGGATACCACGAATATTCTCTTCATTGTTGCTGGTGCCTTTGCTGGATTGGAAACGATAGTTCAGGGTCGCATTGGTAAAAAGGGTATTGGTTTTGGTGCAGACATCCGCAATAAAGATGATGAGACAGACATCTTTACCCAGGTGCAATCTGAAGATCTTCGCAAGTTTGGTTTGATTCCAGAATTCATTGGACGTCTTCCAGTAATAGCTGCGGTAACACCATTGGATAAGTCAGCACTAATTCAGATATTGGTTGAACCAAAGAATGCTTTGGTCAAGCAGTATCAGCGCATGTTCGAGATCGATGGTTTCGAACTTGAATTTGATACCGAAGCCCTAGAGATGATCGCTGAAGAAGCCATCAAGCGTGATACCGGTGCTAGAGGTCTTCGCTCGATCCTTGAAGATATTCTTGGACCTATCATGTTTGAGATTCCAGGTAGCGCTGCTCAAGGAATTGTGAAGATAACAAAGGCAGTCGTTCAAGGACTTGAACAACCAGCAATTGTTCCTTTCAAATCTTCAAGACAAGAAAAGTCGGCTTAATAATTGTCAGTTGGCCAAGCTCTAGGGCTTAGAGCTCCAATCATTGCTGGAGTAGTTGCCAGCATCACTGGAACAGCGGCAACAACAGCAATCTTTCTCAGTGCATTTGTTGCCATCGGAGCAACCAAAGAGCAAACCATCTCAATGGTGGCCATCATGTTGGTTTTCTACGGTGCACTCTCAATGTTCCTAAGCTGGCGTCACAAGATGCCACTGTCAGTAGTCTGGTCAACACCAGGAGCCGCATTATTAGCTGGAGCATCACTTACTGGCGTTGGTTTTGCAAATGTGATGGGCGGCATCCTGATCACCGGCTTACTTTTAGCGCTAACTGGTTTATGGCCAAGGCTAGGGGAGCTAGTGTCTAAAATTCCGAAGTCTGTAGCAAGCGCAATGTTGGCTGGAGTCATCTTTAACTTCTGTGTTGCACCGTTTATTGCTAGCGCTCAGTATCCAATGCTGGTGTTACCAGTAATTGCTGTTTGGATTTTGCTCTACTGGCTAGCACCCCTTTGGGCATCCCCAGTTGCAATTGTTTTAGCTTTTACCCTGATTGGTATCAATCAGGGACTCTCTGTTAGCGCATCTGATTGGCTTATCGGAATCAACATGGTGCAACCAGAATTCAGTATTGCCAGTGTGTTCACAATCGCATTGCCACTTTATTTAGTGGCAATGGCATCACAGAACATCCCAGGCATAGCAATCATGAAATCCTTTGGTTATGAAGTTCCTTTCAGGTCTTCACTGGTTACAACCGGTTTAGGAACTGTAGTTGCTTCCTTCTTCGGCGGTTTTGTAATGAACCTTGCGGCTATTACAGCTGCCCTTAACGCAAATGAACAGGCCCATAAAGATCCAACTAAACGTTGGATAGCTTCAGTTAGCGGTGGTCTTGTTTATTGGGTTTTTGCAGTCTTTGCAGGAGTTGCGGTGGCTTTTGTTTATCAGACGCCAAGAGAACTTTTGCTTGCTGCTAGCGGTCTAGCGTTACTGCCAACAATCGTGAACTCTTTCAATGTGATGGTTGAAACAGCAGATCAAAGATTGCCAGCAGTTATTACCTTCTTGGTTGCATCCAGCGGCGTTGCATTCTTCTCAGTAGGGGCAGCGTTCTGGGCCATATTGCTAGGCCTTGCACTGATTGCCTTACTGAAACTAAGAAACCCTCTTAAGAAGGCTTAGAGCAAGCCACGACGCTTTAGTAGCGGTTCGATGGTTGCATCGCGACCTCTAAAGTTTCTAAACATCTGCATCGAGTTAATAGATCCACCACGAGCTAGCAGAGTGTTTCTGAAGTGATCTCCATTAGCTCTAGTCAAACCACCGTTTTCCTTGAACCAGTCAACAGTGTCAGCATCTAGAACTTCTGACCAGATGTAACCGTAGTATCCAGCTGAGTAACCACCAGCGAAGATGTGTGAGAAATATGTTGAACGGTAACGAGTTGGCACAGGTCCGTAATCTAATCCATAGTCAGCAATTGCTTTAGCTTCAAAAGCTTC
>RFYI01000019.1 GCA_009921165.1 Actinomycetota bacterium
CTAGGAGGACTTGAACCTCCGACCTCTTCATTATCAGTGAAGCGCTCTAACCACCTGAGCTATAGGCCCGTTGAGCAGACTTAACCTTATCTGATATGAGGCATTGTCTCAAACCGAAAGTTTGAACATCGGCCGTTATTTAGTTATTTGTGAAACCTACAGACACTCCGCCTGTCATTCGAGCAATGATGTTGAACATACCGGCCCAAACACCCGCCAGAACAGTCCCGACGACAATGAGGAATACCGAGATGCTAAGCGCGACTGATAGAACCGCTGGCAGTGTGACTTCAACAGTCAGATAGCTCTTCAAGAGATTACCGAAGCCAGCGGCATTCAAGATAAAGAACACCAATGTCAGGGCGATCACAAGGCCAATGCCTAGTGCGACAGTCAAAATGAACGCAAACCTGACCACAGACCAGAAGTTGACCTTAACTAGCTTTAGGTTCACAGGCTTAGCTGTAGTTGACTCGCTTCGTCTTACTTGACGTGAAAACATGCTCATTTACTCTCCTGACTCTTCGGTTACAACCACCACAGCGCCTGTTTCTGCGCCTTCGAGATTACGTTCACTGTTCTTAGCTAATCCTAGAACCGAGTCTTCATCATCGAAACGGGCAAAAACAACACCCATGGTGTCACGGCCACGAGCGGGAACTTCACTTACTGCCGACCTGACCACTTTACCGCTGGTTAGGACGATTAGAACCTCGTCATCTTCCTCGACAATCAAGGCACCGACGATATCACCACGCTTATCTTCGAGCTTGGCCACCTTAATACCGATACCACCACGGTTTTGGAGTCGATATTGCTCAACAGCTGTTCGTTTTGCAAAACCGCCTTCGGTAACAACAAAGACAAAGCCCTTATCAGTAATTACGTCAGCTGAAAGCAGGTGATCGCCTGCGCGGAAGTGCATACCGATGTTTCCACTGGTATCTCTACCCATTGGGCGAAGTGATTCGTCGCTAGCTGAGAACCTGATTGACATTCCTTTGCTTGACACCAGTAACAAATCATCTGCTTGGTTTACCAATATTGCTGAGACTACTTCATCGTCTTCGCGTAGCTTGATTGCAATTACTCCACCTGATCTAGACGTGTCATAGGCCTCAAGTGAAGTCTTCTTGACTAACCCGGACTTGGTAGCTATCACTAAATACTCTGCCTGCTGGTAATCACGAATATCTAAAACCTGAGCAATCTTTTCATCCGGTTGCAAAGCTAACAGGTTGGCTGCGTGCTGACCTTTTGCATCTCTTCCAGCCTCCTGCACCTCGTAAGCCTTAGTCCTATAAACACGTCCCTTATTAGTGAAGAACAGGAGGTAGTGATGGGTTGTTGTAACAAAGAAGTGTTCAACCACATCATCTGCTCTAAGGCTTGCGCCTTTGACACCCTTACCACCGCGGTGTTGTGATCTGTAGTTATCACTCTTGGTTCTCTTAATGTATCCACCACGAGTGATGGTGATAACCATTTCTTCTTCAGGAATCAAATCAAGATCGGTAACACCGTCTTCACCAGGAAGAATGATTGTTCTACGGTCATCACCGTGACGCTTAACAACATCTTCAAGCTCTTCACTGATGATAGTTCTCTGACGAGCAGGGTCAGCAATAATCGCTTTGTATTCGATAATGAGTGCTTCTAGTTCAGCAGCTTCGTCAATAATCTTCTGGCGTTCCAGAGCTGCTAGTTGACGTAACTGCATGTTCAAGATTGCTCTTGCTTGCAATTCATCAATAGCTAAAAGCTTCATCAAACCATCGCGAGCATCATCAGCTGTTGCACTAGCTCTAATTAACTTAATAACTTCATCTAGAGCATCTAGAGCTTTGAGGTAACCACGAAGAATGTGGGCACGTTCTTCCGCTTTACGAAGACGGAACTGAGTTCTTCTAACAATCACTTCAATCTGGTGAGCAACCCAGTAAGTTATAAAACCATCAAGGCTTAGAGTTCTTGGAACACCATCAACGAGAGCCAGCATGTTCGCGCTGAAGTTTTCCTGAAGAGGAGTGAACTTGTAAAGATTGTTTAGCACGACCTGAGCTACAGCATCTTTCTTCAATACGATTACTAGTCGTTGACCAGTTCTACCCGAAGTCTCGTCACGGATGTCTGCTATACCCGTGATTCTTCCTTCCTTGACTAGCTCTGCAATCTTTAGAGCTAAGTTGTCAGGATTAACTTGGTATGGGAGTTCTGTAACAACTAGACAAGTTCTGCCCTGAAGCTCTTCAACGTTAACAACTGCACGCATAGTGATCGAACCACGACCAGTTCTGTATGCGTCTTTGATTCCTTGGGAACCAAGAATGGTTGCGGCAGTTGGAAAGTCAGGACCCTTAATTCTTTGCATCAAAGCTTCAAGGAGTTCTGCTTGAGTTGCTTCTGGATTAGCCAACGCCCACTGCGCACCTTCAGCGACTTCACGAAGGTTGTGTGGTGGGATGTTAGTCGCCATCGCAACAGCAATGCCGATAGATCCGTTGATCAACAGGTTGGGGATACGACTAGGAAGAACTGTTGGTTCTTGCGTTCTGCCGTCGTAGTTGTCTTGGAAGTTAACAGTGTCTTCATCAATGTCGCGAACCATTTCCAGAGCCAGAGGTGCCATCCGGCACTCTGTATAACGAGGAGCCGCTGCGCCATCGTTACCTGGGGAACCGAAGTTACCTTGGCCATTTACCAGCGGGTATCTAAGGTTCCATTCCTGAACTAGACGCACCAGGGTGTCATAAATAGCACCATCACCGTGCGGGTGGAACTGGCCCATAACCTCACCAACAACACGTGAGCACTTACTGAATTGCTTATCTGGACGATAGCCGCCATCGAACATTCCGTAGATTACTCTGCGGTGCACTGGCTTTAGTCCATCTCTAACATCAGGTAGAGCACGGCCAACGATAACGCTCATCGCATAGTCAAGATAAGACCTTTGCATTTCGACGTTGATGTCGATCTGTTCAACTCTGTCAACTACAGGTTCATTATTTTCTGTCATAGTCTTCTCCCGCTCTAGATATCTAGGAAGCGAACATCCTTAGCGTTTTGTTGGATAAAAGTTCTGCGAAGTTCAACATCATCACCCATGAGGGTTGAGAATATTTCGTCAGCACGGGCGGCGTCATCAAGAGTTACTTGGAGTAATGTTCGACGAGCTGGATCCATGGTTGTTGCCCAAAGCTCGTCATAGTCCATTTCACCAAGACCCTTGTAACGCTGAATCGAATTTTCTTTTGGAATGCGCTTGCCGGAGGCCTGGCCCGATGCCAACTTCTCGTCACGTTCTGCATCGCTAAATACATATTCGTGTTCGGCATTAGCCCATTTGATTCGATACAAAGGTGGTTGCGCTAAGTAAACATATCCATACTCAATCAATGGACGCATAAAACGATAAAGCAGGGTCAACAACAAAGTTCTAATATGCTGGCCATCAACATCCGCATCAGCCATCAGAACGCACTTGTGATATCTAATCTTTGAGACATCAAACTCTTCTCCGATACCAGTTCCGAACGCTGTGATCAATGCTTGCACTTCACTGTTTGCCAAAGCACGATCTAGCCTGGCTTTCTCAACGTTAAGTACTTTTCCACGCAGTGGGAGAATGGCTTGTGTCTCTGGATCACGACCACGCATGGCGGAACCGCCAGCTGAGTCACCCTCTACGATATAGATTTCGCTCAGCCTTGGATCTCTTGAAGAACAGTCTCTAAGTTTTCCGGGCATGCCGGTTGATTCAAGAAGTCCCTTACGCCTAGTTGCCTCGCGAGCCTTACGAGCCGCCAGACGAGCAGTCGCGGCTTGAATTGCTTTACGACAAATTTCTTTTGCACTAGAAGGGTTTCGATCAAACCAATCAGAGAGTTTCTCGTTAACTATTTTTTGAACAAAAGCTTTCGCTTCGGTGTTACCGAGTTTTGTTTTAGTCTGGCCCTCGAATTGAGGTTCACTCAACTTGATTGAAATAACTGCCGTCAAACCCTCACGAACATCATCACCAGTTAGGTTCTCATCTTTTTCTTTTAGTAGTCCCTTGTCGCGTGAATATTTATTCAGCAAGGATGTGAGTGCGGTTCTGAAACCTTCTTCGTGAGTTCCACCTTCATGAGTGTTAATTGTGTTCGCGTAGGTGTGAACGCTTTCGTTGTATCCGTTGGTCCATTGCATCGCAACTTCCAGAGACATTGAACGTTCTTTGGTTTCTGATTCAAATGAAATGATCTCGTCGTGAACCAAATCAATTTTCTTAGTCGAGTTCAAATAGTGAACATAGTCTTGCAAACCACGTTCATACATGTACTTATCGCTTCGTTCATTTCTCTCGTCATAGATCGAGATACTCAGACCCTTATTCAAGAAAGCCATTTGTTGGAAACGAGCTCTTAGTGTTTCGTAGTCAAATTCAACGGTTTCAAAAATCTCTGGGGAAGGCAAGAACTCAATAACCGTTCCAGTGAAATCCGCAGGCCTACCCTTCAAAAGAGGAGCCTGGGGAACACCAGCGAGGTAGGACTGAGTCCACATAAAGCCGTCACGAGCAACAATTACGTTTAGCTGAGTCGAAAGCGCGTTAACAACCGAAGCACCAACACCGTGCAGACCACCGGATACTGCATACCCGCCGCCGCCGAACTTGCCTCCAGCGTGTAGGACTGTTAGAACAACCTCTACGGCTGGCTTCTTTTCTACTGGGTGCATATCGACCGGAATACCGCGGCCATCGTCCGCTACCTTGATCCAGCCACCTTTAGTAATAACAACGTCGATATTCTTGCAGTGACCCGCTAGCGACTCGTCTACAGCGTTATCCACTATCTCATAGACCAGGTGGTGGAGCCCTCTAGGACCAGTTGACCCGATGTACATTCCAGGGCGTTTACGGACCGCCTCTAGGCCCTCTAGTACTTGAATATTGGAGGCATCATAGCCATTTGAAGAGTCGGTCATATTGCGGTGTTACTCCTAAATCATCGAGTCAGGCCCGCACGACCGCGCCTTCCATAAGGCGACTTAAATCCGGGGTAGCTAACAGCCTAATTCTACCTTTGGAAGCAACTTAAAGAGCGCAGAAATAGGCCTTTTGGCGGGCTATTTTTAGCTGTTTTTGCCTGTGGATAACTCGCTATATGCCAATAAATTACTGGCATGGTTGAAATGAAGGGCACTACCCAAATGTGTCTCTGGGACCTCTGCCGGGAACGGACCACAAACCTCGTTTAAAACTAGGTGCCTGAGGTCCAATAAACCTCAATTCTTTGACCTTAAGGTCGGGTAATCGCTCCTCAATTTTGGTCAAAATATCGTTGTGCATAAGCCTCAATTGGGTTGCCCACGCGGTACTTTTGCATCTGACGGTAAGTATTCCCTTGGTGAGGTCCTCGGGAAAGCTGTTTTCAGCGACCTGCTGACCAACCAAATCCTTCCAATTGGCGAAAAGTTCCCCCTCAGATAGCTTGTTCTGCCAACCGAAGCTTTGGATAAGCCCGTCGATAGTTGAGAGGACGGTTTTTGGCTGTCGGCCTGAGTCAAAAGGTTTTGACTTCTGCCTCTGAGTTGTTTCTCTCTTAAGCGTGTCCCTGTCCTTACGCCCAGTGACTGCGGCTCTCATGCGATAGTAAAACTCAACTGACACATCCTTGGCTTCAGCCATTTTCGCCCTCAACGGTTCCAGCTAAGACCAAAAAACGTGAGGCACGCAGTTCACTAGGCACATCCTCTACAACAGCAGCAGTAATAATCACCTGTTCATTATCCGCCACCAAATCAGCAAGACGCGATCTTCTTAATGAATCCAGTTCAGCAAAGACGTCGTCAAGAATCAGAATCGGATCTCCAGCCATAGAGGCCTTACGAAGTAAAGCAGCCGAGGCTAATTTGAGGGCTAAAGCATATGACCACGATTCTCCATGGCTTATGTATCCCTTAGCTTGAAGCGGGCCTAAAAACAGTACAAGGTCATCTCTATGAGGGCCTACAAGTGTCAGCCCACGTTCCAACTCTTTACTTCTAACAGATGCCAATCGGTTTCGAAACAAAGTTTCTATTTCAGCACGGTCAAGAGTCTGTAGATAGGCATCCTCCGAATCCAACTCCGTATCCACTAACGAACTAGCTAGTAGTGACGTTCTAATTGAAATGTTCGGATCGTTTTTTTCGTCAGCGATAGCTGAGTATGCATCTTGCAGATGCGGGATCATTCGCTGCACGATGTCATATCTATTCGCAATAATTTCTGAACCAATTCTCACAAGCGAATCATCCCAAGAATCTAAGGTCGAAAGGCCCGGTGAATTTGCTGGCAGGTTTTTCGACGTCCGAAGTAAAGTGTTGCGTTGCTTTAGAACTCTTTCGTAATCGCTAAATACGCCAGCTAAACGGGGAGTTAGTTGAATTAATAGTTCATCGATAAACGCCCTACGATTAGAAGGATCTCGTTTAACTATGTCTAAATCTTCGGGGGAGAAAATAACTACATTCACATATCCAAGTACATCTCTGATGCGCGAGATTTCGCTTTTGTTGACTCGAGCACGATTAGCTCCATCGGAATTTAGTTCCAGTTCCAAAAGATTCTCACGATCATCAAAACCAGCAAGTACTCGAATAATAGCTTTGTTTGTCTCTCGCTTAATAAGTGGAAGATATCCACTTACTCGATGCGAAGATAAAGTCGCGCAATAAAAAATAGCTTCAGCAAGATTGGTTTTACCCTGGCCATTTCTTCCAACAAATAAATTGATGCCTGAGTTAAGCGGAAGCTCTGCAGTTGTGTAATTGCGAAAATTAGAAAGAGTCAGATGCTTAACGTGCATCTATAAAACCTACTCCGCCTTTTTGACCGCGTGACCACCGAATTGGTTACGAAGCGCAGCAACGGCTTTCATCGCAGGAGAGTCATCTTGTCTACTGGTGAAACGAGCGAACAGTGAGGCGGTAATTGCTGGCATTGGAACAGCGTTAGCAATACCTTCTTCAACTGTCCAACGACCCTCACCAGAGTCTTCGACATAACCTTTGATCTTGCTTAGATTTGGGTCTTCTTCAAGGGCTAACACCAGTAGATCTAATAACCAGGAACGGACAACTGTTCCACGTTGCCACGCTGCGAATGTCCCATGAACGTCTTTGATGATGTCTTTCTTCTCAAGAAGTTCGTAACCTTCAGCGAAAGCTTGCATCATTGCATATTCAATACCGTTGTGAACCATCTTCGCGTAGTGACCAGCACCAACATCACCAACATGAACAAAACCTTCGGCTCTTTCACCTTCAGGGCGAAGTGCATCGAAGATTGGCATCGCTTGAGCAACTAACTTCTCGTCGCCACCAACCATTAGTCCGTAACCGTTCTGCAAACCCCAGACACCACCAGAAACACCGCAGTCCAGGTAACCAATACCTTTAGGTGCTAACTGAGCAGCGTGACGAATGTCTTCGCTGAATCGTGAGTTTCCACCTTCGATGATTAGATCCCCCGCAGATAGATGCTTCTCGACTTCATTGATGACATCGTCTGTTGGTTTGCCGTGGGGCACCATTATCCAAACGATCTTAGGTGTTGGTAGAGCCGCAATCATCTCCTCAATAGTGTCAACGTCAGATACTTCTCTGCTACGTGCATAACCGGTAACTTGAATTCCTTTGTTGCGAAGACGGGTGCGCATATTGCCACCCATTTTTCCTAGGCCAATAAGTCCAATGTGCATTGTGGTGCCTTTCGATTTGTTAACTTACGCTTTAGCGCTTAAGCATGTTTGGGTTTAGCAAATAGCGGTAGCTGTCAGGCGAAGCTGCATCTTTGGAGGTTTGGCTTGACATGATGATGGGGCCAGGACGACTTGGGTCGCGTTGGTTCTTAGTAAATTCAATTTTAACGAATTCACTTGTAATCTGCGCTAAACCATCGTGAAATAGCCATGGCTTGAAACGCAAGCTTGTTGGATTGCCATTAAGTTTGGCTTCAACACTCTCTGTTGCATTGTTTTCGGAGCTGTTTGATTCAAGGCTTACTGAACCTTCTTCGAATGAATACCTGATTGTGTCTTCAGATTCATTGACAACTAATTCAACGCGTCTTGTTGCGTCGATTAGATCTTGTTTATTAACTATCGCTGATTCTTCCAAGTTAGTTGGAAAATATTGATCGATATCTGGATAGTTTTCAATGTTGAGGACAATTGTTGTGACCACTCGGTTTTTGGCCTGGAAGGCAACCATTCCTCTTTCACCTTCACTAGCGATTGAAATATTTACTTCACCTAGATTTGCAAAAGTTTTTTCGATATCCTGCATTGTTTTAGTTAATACAACAGCAGAAGATTGATCTGAAACACTTTTACCCAGCCATGGAACTTGGCATCGAGCGATTCGATTTGGATCAGCAGCAGTGAACATAACCGATGTGTCAGTAGCTTTAATTTGAATACCTTTTTGAAACGGTCTAGTTGAATCCTTAGCAGACGCAACTCCAACTCTTCTGATTGCAGCAATAAAAGCTTCTCCGTCAATCGTTCCTGTGACTGGTGGAATAGGGGGAAGTGTTGGGTATTGCTCGATTGGTAGTGTGGCTAATTCGAATTTGGAAGTTCCACAAGTTAGCACTGCTTTTGTTCCATCTACAACAATGTTTACCGGTTGGTTAGGAAGACGACCAACAATTTCATTTAGTAGACGACCAGAAACTAGAGCTGTTCCAGATTGTTCAACATTGGCTACTAAATCAGTCTGGGCTGAAACGTCATGATCAAAAACGGAGATTTGTAAAGAATTAGCATCAGCGACCAACCTCATACCTGAAAGTATTTGTGATGTTGGTTTGGATTGAAGCATCCTTGCAGCGAAAGATACGGCATCGGCTAGAACGTCGCGATTTACCTGGAACTTCACAGTTCACCTTTCGTGGGAGGGTTAGTTAATCTTGGCACATAATCTCTGTTGCTATTGGCACAGAGTCACCAAACGTTAAAGTTATGGGCTTTTCAATATATCTTTAATCTTTAATAGCAGTAATAGGGTTTGTGGAAAATGTGGATAACTGGCTAATAGTCAATAAATCCACCTGAATAACAAGCGTGAAAGTTGTATACACAGTTGGGGATAAAAATGTGGATAACTTGCCTAATTGTGAATTGTTAATCAAGTACTAACATGTCGACTTAGATAATTCACATATA
The DNA here is from genome assembly GCA_009921165.1 of Actinomycetota bacterium. Taxonomy (GTDB): domain Bacteria; phylum Actinomycetota; class Actinomycetes; order Actinomycetales; family Microbacteriaceae; genus Rhodoluna. The sequence continues at coordinate 9,198 of RFYI01000019.1, forward strand.
TTGGCCAATTTTGCACAACTTATAAACAGGGTTGTTGAGAAGTTTTTTACTTCAAACCAGCAATTACGTCAGTGACTTGATTGTAGATATATCGGCGTTCTTTCATAAGATCTCCGACCTTCTTGATGGCATACATAACGGTAGTGTGGTCACGGCCACCAAATAGAGCACCTATTTTAGGAAGAGACATACTGGTCTTCTCCCTACACAGATACATGGCAATCTGTCTAGCTATAACAATGGCCTGAGATCTTGATTTCCCAAAAAGCTCTTCTTGGCTCAATTTGAAGTACTCAGCCACTGCTCTAACAATTTCCATAGGGGCAATTGTGTTGGAATCTTCACCCAATGGGACAACATCCTTTAGCACTGCTTGAACCAGTGGCATGTCTATCTGGGTTCTATTCAAGGCAGCAAAAGCGGTAACACGGATTAGAGCACCCTCAAGTTCACGGATATTTGAGGAAATACGTGCTGCCATGTAATCGAGGATCTCATCGCTGACCCGGATTTTGTCGTTTTCAGCCTTTTTACGCAAGATAGCGATACGAGTTTCCAGCTCTGGAGCTTGAATATCGGTCATTAGACCCCATTCGAAGCGACTTCGCATGCGCTCATCGAAGCTGTTAAGCAGCTTAGGGGAAACATCGCTAGTAATAACAACCTGTTTACCCTGCTCATGTAAGGCGTTAAAGGTGGCAAAGAAAGACTCTTGGGTCTCTTTTTTACCTTGTAGGAACTGGATATCATCAATCAGTAGGACGTCTACCTGACGATACTTGGATTGGAAATTAAAGCTCGTATTTGTCTGAATTGCGTGGATAAAGTCGTTTGTAAATACTTCGCTCGAGACATAACGCACCCTTTTAGCTGGCCAGTATTGCTGAACATAGTTACCAATGGCATGCAATAAGTGGGTCTTGCCGAGACCCGAATTTCCATAGATAAACAAGGGGTTGTATGCCTTAGCTGGAACCTCGGCAACAGCAAAAGCAGCGGCATAAGCAAATCTGTTTGAGTTTCCCTGAACAAAACTTTCGAAGGTGTATCTAGGGTTTAGTCGGGATGAACCCTCGGCTGGACCAGCGCTTTCCTGAGACCCATAGACAGGCACCTCATTGGCTGGTTCCTCTTCAACTACGTTCGGTTGACTTACCCTGAAAGTCGGGGCTAGATCTGGATTCACAACGATGCCGATATTCGTTGGCGTTTGAGGTAGTCCAACTTTTTGAAGTGTTTCCAGTAAAGGTTGCATTATCTGGGACTCAATGATTCCCCTGGTCATCTCATTCGCAACCTGCAAATAGAGAGTTTCCCCGAGAATTCCTTGCAAAGAGATCAGCTGAACAAAGCCAAAGGACGAGGCTGTAACGCGAGAGTCGGCTTTAAGTCGAACCAAGACATCATCCCACTGTTCAGTGGTGATACCATTGCTCTCTACCATGTTGGACTTTCAATGTTCAATGAAATTGCGGGCCTCAGTTAGTTTTCCACAAACAATCCTAAAGATATTAAGACCTGTGGACAGCCTGTGGAAAACTCTAGAATCAAGATTATCGCTCTGTGGAAAACTTTACTTATGTATTCAAGTGCCTAATGGAATGAAATTGCAAATCGAGAGCGCTCTTTTTGACTAACATGTCAAAAATGTTATGAAAATCAAAATCTGTTTTGGATCTAAACTGGAAAAAAATATTGCGAAAAACTTGACCAGGACCCATAAATTAGCGTAAGTTTAACAGGTTGCTCAGCTTTTGGGTTCGCTGACGACCATGAAGAACAATTTGACTTGAATCCACAAGAAGTTTTGGAGTAATCCCAATGACTAAGCGTACTTTTCAACCGAACACTCGTCGCCGTGCTAAGACTCACGGTTTCCGCCTTCGCATGAAGACTCGCGCCGGCCGTGCAATCCTTGCTGCTCGCCGCCGCAAGGGCCGCAGCGAACTATCGGCATAAGCTACCTTGCTGGCTCGCGAGAACCGGCTGCGCACAGCTGAGCATTTTCGCTCGACCATGAGAACTGGTCGAAAGGCTGTGGCTGACCACATGGTCGTATATCTAAACCGGGATGGGTCACAAACTCAGGCCCGGTTCGGCTTTGTGGTAGCAAAAGATGTCGGAGTGGCGGTAAAAAGAAATCTTGTCAAACGTCGCGCCAGATCTGCGATAAGGGAACGAATACAAAAATTCAATTCTGGTGAACTGGTGGTCATAAGAGCTCTACCGGGTTCAGCAGAATTAGATTGGCAGAAATTCAATGATGAATTGGATTATTGTCTGAACAAACTGAGTAACTAAAAATCTGTTAATAAGGTTAACAAATGAGAGAACTAGCTTTGAATCTTTGGGTCTTGCCCAGAAACGGTCTAGTTCTTTTTATTGTGGGCTGGCGTAAATTCATTTCGCCACTTTATGGAGATGTGTGCCGTTATAACCCAACCTGTTCCGCTTACGGTCTAGGCTCAATACAGCAGCACGGTGTGATCTATGGCTCTCTTTTGACAGCATGGAGAATTCTGCGTTGCAACCCGTTTGCTAAGGGTGGCGTTGACGAAGTCAAGCCTGGTCCGAAATGGCTTAGCTTGACCAAATATGGTTTTGTATATGCAAAGCAGGCAACCGCTTTGATTGAAAAGGAAAAATAAATGGACATTCTTGGTGCGATTCTCTGGCCGTTCAAATGGGTCTTGGAAGCGATTCTGGTTACCTTCCACACGGTATTCACTACCTTCGGCATGGGTGCAGATGAAGGTTATACGTGGGTAGCCTCGATTGTGGGCCTGGTTCTAGTTGTTCGAGCCGCTCTAATCCCCCTATTCGTAAAGCAGATTAAATCCCAGCGCAGCATGTATTTACTGCAGCCAGAACTGCAAAAGATTCAAAAGAAATACAAGGGTAAGTCCGACCGTGACTCACGCGAGCGCATGGCCAAAGAACAGATGGAGCTATACAAGAAGCATGGTTCAAGCCCATTCTCGTCTTGCCTACCGTTATTGGCGCAGATGCCTGTCTTCTTCTCACTGTTTTCAACATTGACTGAAGCACAACATTCAAAGCCAGGTGTAGGCCTACTTAGTCAAGAACTGTCTAGCTCATTTGCCAATTCACACTTCCTAGGCGCTAGCCTTTCAGAAACCTTCTTGACTGCATCAACCGATTCAGTCAAAATCATCGCTGGTGTGATGATTGTCCTGATGACTGCATCGCAGTTCATCACACAGAAGCAGATTATGGCCAAGAACCAGAACGCTGCCACGCAGAGTTCCCAATTCGCCCAGACCCAGAAAATCATGCTTTATGTTTTCCCTGTGATCTTCTTGATCTCAGGCGTTTCATTCCCACTAGGTGTTTTGATTTACTGGTTAGTCTCAAACTTCTGGACTATGGGTCAGCAGTATTACGTAATCCGTCGTATGCCAACACCAGGGTCTCAAGCCCACAATGAGCGCCAAGCTCGTCTAGAGAAAAAAGGCAAACTTCCAAAGAGCGATACTCCTGTAGAAGAGAATGAAGCTCTCCAACAACCACAACGCGTTCAGCCTGTATCCAAGGCCAGAGCCAAGAAAAAGCCAACAGGCAAGAAGTAGGACAAATGTCAGAAGAAAACGAAAACCCAGTTGTCGAGGAAGAAATCACCGAAGCAAAAGAACCTGCTACGGTCAAGGATCTTGAAGAAGAAGGTGAAGTTGCAGCCGATTACCTTGAGGAGCTGCTAGATATATTTGACCTTGACGGCGACATAAACATTGACGTTCGCCAAGGCCGAGCATACCTAGAAGTTACTGCAGATGAGGAAAGCAACCTTCGATTAATCTCAAATCCTGAGACTGTCGAGTCACTTCAGGAGCTCACTCGTATCGCGGTCCAGACCAAAACTCAGTCGTTCAGTCGCCTAATTCTTGACATTGCTGGCTCGCGTCAAGCGAAACTAGACTCGCTTGCCAAAATCGTTAACCGCATCATCGCGAAGGTAAAGGAATCCAATGCACCTGTAGCTATGAAGCCCATGTCTTCATACGAAAGAAAGATAGCTCATGATCTAATCGCTGAGGCGGGGCTTATTTCTGAATCTGAAGGCGAAGGCAAAGAACGCCACATTGTGGCTAAGCCAGCCGAATAGTTTCACGTGAAACATTTAGCCAGGGCTTATGCCCTGGCTTTTTGTTTTAGGTGCATGATTGGATTTAGAAATGTCAGATAACATCGACGAGGTCTTCTCCCTCGAACAAGAGCCAACTGAGGCGGCAATAGTCTTCGGTGATCAACTCCCCTTGGCTCGGAAATACGCTGAATTACTGTCTAGAGACGGTGATTTGCTGGGGCTCATTGGTCCAAGAGAACTCCCAAAACTCTGGTCAAGGCATATCCTGAATTCTGCAGTTGTGGCAGAGTTCATTGAGGATGGCCAGACCGTTGCAGACGTAGGTTCCGGAGCAGGCTTACCAGGTATCCCTATGGCAATAATGAAGCCGAAAGCTAGCTTTGTGCTGATAGAGCCTATGGAACGAAGATCAACCTGGCTTGCTGAAACAGTGGTTCCAGCGCTTGGGCTAAAGAACGTCAAAGTCCTTAGAGGCAGAGCTGAAGAAGCACCTTTGGCAAACTACGATGTCGCAACGGCAAGAGCTGTTTCAGCTTTGCCTAAATTGCTCAGAATGCTAACCCCGCTGGTGGTCTCCGGTGGAACGATTTTGGCACTAAAAGGATCCAAGGCTTCTGAAGAAATTACTGAATCCAAGCCCCTTATCAAGAAACTAAAATTGGCTAGTTTTGAGATTGTAACAGCTGGGGATAATGTTCTAAATGAGCCGACTACGATTGTTCGAGTTAGGCTACTCTAGGAATCTAAGTCACGGAGATATTTTGACCGAAACAACCCAGAATCAGGGGCAAAACTTGCCTCTAGCTGAACAAACAGCCACCACAAAATGCTCTGTTGTCAGCGGGCTAGGTTACCCTAATGGTCGAGAAGTAACTAGCCCAGAACCAACTGGTTGGCTAGTAGTTACAAGGGATATTACCCATATTGAGAAGCAGGTTTCACGTGAAACATCCAGATGAATTCGGCCAAGCCGGGGGATTTAAGGACGCGCCTCTTGCCGCCGAAATAAACGAAAATACTAGACGAATGGCCGCCGTTAGAGGCGCTGTTTTAGATAAACCTGAACAGACAAGAGTTTTCGCAATCTCTAACCAAAAAGGTGGAGTTGGCAAGACCACAACTGCAGTAAACATTGCCGTCGCTCTTGCAGATAAGGGCCTAGAGGTTTTAGTTATAGACCTTGATCCTCAGGGAAATGCTTCTACCGCCTTGGGAATTGAGCACCACACTGGTGTCAGATCAATCTACGAGGTGTTAGTTTCAAATGTTTCACTGACAGACGTTGTCCACATCAGCCCGGAATCCCCCAGAGTTCGCTGTGTTCCGGCAACCATCGACCTAGCAACCGCCGAGCTTGATTTAGTGTCGCTTATGGCCCGTGAGCACAGACTCAAGACGGCAATCGCCGCTTATCTTGCTGAAGCGGAAGTTAGGCCAGATTATGTGTTTATTGACTGTCCGCCAAGCCTTGGTTTATTGACCGTAAACGCGTTCACAGCGGCGACAGAGGTGCTAATCCCTATCCAGTGCGAGTATTACGCCCTGGAGGGCCTAACCCAGTTAAAACGCACCATCGAGCTTATAAAAACCCAGCTAAACCCAGGGCTAGCGCTTTCCACCATCCTGCTGACCATGTTTGATTCAAGAACCAAGTTAAATATGGCTGTTGTGGAAGATGTCAGAGCGCACTTCCCGACCCAGACATTGCAAACGCTGATACCTCGCCAAATCGGCGTTGCTGAGGCCCCAAGTTATGGTCAATCGGTTATTAATTACGACAGATCTTCAAACGGAGCTATCTCATACATGGAAGCTGCGATAGAACTATCTCAAAGAGGAGTAAACCATGGCTGAGAAAAAAGGTGGACTAGGTAGAGGAATTGGCGCTCTAATTCCAACATCAACTGGCCAAGATCGCATGGAGAGACCTGCCGATGGGAATCCAATTAGCGTATTCTTTGGTGGTTCAACCAATGCGCCCATTGATTTATTGCCCGTGCCAGGAGCAACTTTTGGCTTTTTGAATATCGATGACATAACCCCTAACGCTAAGCAGCCTAGAACTAACTTCGATCCGGATGATTTCGCTGAACTTGTTGGCAGCATCAGAGAATTTGGCGTACTTCAGCCAATCTCGGTTCGTTCACTTGGTAAACAAAACGGAACCGACAAATACGAGCTAATCATGGGCGAACGTCGCCTCAGAGCTTCTAAAGAAGCCGGTTTAAGCCAGATTCCTGCGGTTATTCGTGAAACTGGCGATGAAAACATGCTCCGCGATGCTCTGCTTGAGAATTTGCATCGCAGTGATCTAAACGCAATTGAGGAAGCTAGCGCCTATCAGCAGCTTTTAGAAGAATATGGCTGCACACAGGATCAACTAGCAGAAAAACTATCTAGGTCCAGGCCACAGATCACAAACACAATTCGTTTACTACGCTTACCGACATCAATTCAAACAAAAGTCGCTGCTGGGGTTCTAAGCGCAGGCCATGCCAGAGCCATTTTGTCAGTAGATGATCCTGAACGTATGGTAGAAATCGCCGACAAGGTAATAAATCTTGGCTTATCAGTGCGCGCAACCGAAGAACTTCTCAAGAAACCTGGTAAAAAAGGCAAAATCAAGGCTGGTACACGTCAACAGGCACTTAAAACACTTGCAGATCAACTAGGAGATCGCCTGAGCACTTCTGTTCGAATCAAGTTGGGTTTGAAAAAGGGAACAATTGAGATCGATTTCGCTAGTGTCGACGATATGAAGAGAATTCTTACTGAGCTAGGACAAGACACTAAGTTCTAATTTGGCTGTGGATAACTTATCCACAAGGTTTACACAGGTTATCCACATAATTATCCACAGAATCCATGATTATTTCTGTGGATAACTTTTATCTAAACTTACGAGGCGAGTTCCTCATTGATGGTTTTAGCTAGTCTTTCGACACCAATACGAATATTTTCAGGTGTTGGGTACGAGTAAGAGATTCTTAGATACTCTTGGCCCGTTCCATTGCCATAGAAGGCCGTTCCCGGTGTGTATGCCACGAGATTATCAACCGCTCTAGGAAGCATCGTCTTGGAGTTTACACCTTTTGGTAGGTCCACCCATAGATAGAAGCCTCCACCAGGGCGTGTGGTGGTTAGATCGGGTAAGAATTCGTTCATGGCTGCCAGTGCAGCGTCACGCCTAACACGGTATTCACCTCTGAATACTCCGATTTGCGCCTTCCAGTCATTGGTAGACAGGTATTCCGAGATCATTAGCTGGCTAAATCCGCTAGGGCATAGCACTGCTGATTCATTTGCCAGAACTAGTTTTTCTCGAATGGATGGCGGGGCAAGCATGTATCCAACTCGGAAGCCAGGAACAAGAATCTTAGAGAATGATCCCAAGTAAATGACTCCATCTTCATCCAATGATCTAAGTGCGTCAGGAGCTCTTTCTTCAAAGTAAAGCAAGCCGTAAACGTTGTCTTCGAGTACCAAAATGTGATGTCTGCGGCAGATTTCCAAGACTTTTGCCCTTCTATCTGCGCTAAGGGTTACTCCACTGGGGTTAGCAAAATTAGGCACCAGGTAAAGGAACTTTATCGTTTTACCAGCGGCCTTCACTCTTTCGATTGTTGCTGAGAGTGCTTCAGGGGAGATTCCTTCGAGGTCGGTGTATACGTGCTCAATGTGTGCTTGTCTCGCTCTAAATACTCCAAGTGCTCCAACGTAGCTAGGCCCCTCAGCCAAAACAACATCTCCTGGATCTAGGAAGAGTGAAGATACCAGGTCTAGCCCGTGCTGCGAACCTGTGGTGATGACGATGTTGTCTATGTCACTCTGGATGCCTTCAAGGCCCATGATCTCTCTAATGTGTTCACGGAGAATAGGGTCGCCCTGACCTCCTGAATACTGCAAAGCAATGTGTGACCGATCGCTCATCAAAGAATTAAAGCTCTCAATCATTCTCTCTTTTGGCAACGCCGGCACAAATGGCATACCGCCAGCCAGTGAGACCACCTCTGGTCGAGAAACAACGGCAAACAAGGCTCTGACTTCGGATGCGGAGAGCCCATTAGCGCGCGATGCGTAGTTGTCGGACCATAGGTCTTGTGCCATGACGATTCCTTAGTTTGTGGTTAAAGAAAACGGCTATAGGGCGGAAGGCCCCATAGCCGTTTTGCTTAGAAACTAATTTAGTTGATGAATGAGCTCAAGTCTGCCAAAAGTGCAGGCTTTGGTTTTGCGCCAACAATCGCCTTCACAACTTCGCCACCCTGGAAAACATGCATTGCAGGGATTGAAGTGATTCCATACTTCTGAGCCAGAGAAGGTTCTTCGTCAACGTTAACTTTGACTATGGTCAACTTGTCACCGTGCTCGGCTGAAATCTCATCCAAGATTGGTCCTACCATGCGACATGGACCGCACCATTCAGCCCAGAAATCTACTAACACCGGCTTTTCTGATGAGAGCACATCTGCTTGAAATGAATCTGTCGTTACGTGCTTTGCTGTCATGATTTTCTCCTTATTTATAAAACTATTTTAGGTTGCTTAGGTAATGTTCCGCGTCTAATGCAGCAACACAACCAGAACCTGCTGCAGTAATTGCCTGACGATATGTTGGATCGATAACATCTCCTGAAGCAAAGACTCCAGGCAAACTGGTCTTCGAAGATCTACCCTCTACCTTGATGAATTTTTCACTGGTGAGTTCTATTTGATTTTCAACCAACCAAATGCGTGGATCATTTCCTATCGCAATAAACAAACCATCAAGATCTAGCTGAGCTTCTGTGCCATCAACTAGGTTTCTAGTTTTGACACCGTTCAACTTACCTTCTCCCAAGAGCTCTGCGATTTCAGTGTTCCAAATAACTTCAATCTTTGGATTAGCAAAAACTCGCTCTTGCATAATCTTGGAAGCCTTGAACGAGTCGCGGCGATGAATTAAATAAACCTTGCTTGCGAATCGAGTTAGGAAAGTAGCCTCTTCCATAGCCGAGTCACCACCTCCAACCACTGCAATTGTTTTCTCTCTGAAGAAGAAACCATCACAGGTAGCGCACCATGAGATTCCATAACCACTGAGTTCTTTTTCACGAGGAAGACCCAGTTCACGATAGGCGGCACCTGTTGCGAGAATCACGGCTTTAGCTTCAAAGGTTTTGCCACCACCGGTCTTAACTATTTTTATATTTCCCGTTAGGTCGACTTCGATAACATCATCTAATAAAACCTCTGTTCCGAATCGCTCAGCTTGAGCACGGAACGCATCCATGAGTTCTGGCCCTTGCAAACCGTTAGGAAAGCCCGGGTAATTCTCTACCTCAGTAGTTTTCATAAGCTCGCCACCGGCTTCAACTGAAGAGGCGATGAGCAATGGGTTTAGGCCCGCTCTTGCAGTGTATATACCTGCGGTGTATCCGGCTGGACCAGATCCGATGATGATGACTTCGCGCACTATGACTCCAGAAATTAGGAAAAAGTCGAGTTGACTAGTTCCAAGTTTAGCCCTGCTCTATGAGCGACCCAGCAAGCGCATCAGCGGCTCTGTGAGAGTTTCAATTTCTTTAACTTTTAGAAATCTCAAGATCAATAAATAGACCACAACCATGACTCCGCCGATAAGAGCACAGGTCAGGGTCGAAGCAACGATTGATAAGACAGGGAAGGCCCCTGGGTTAGCTCCACCCATTGCTTGTAGGATGCTAAATCCGATCAGCCCCGCTACTAGCGCAGCGGCAGCGAATTTAGCGGTTGCGAGAGTCAGGTGGGCATGCCCCAGAGAGCCAAAGCGACGCTTGAACATCAGAAAAGCAAGAACAGACTGAATCAAGATACTTCCACTTGTTACTAATGAGAGTGAAACAACAATCCAGATGTGCTCCACATAAATCGCAACAAATACAGACCCAATAATGTTCAAAATAGTTTGCACCAGGGTGAAGATGAAAGGTGTTCTGGTGTCTTCAAGTGAATAGAAAGCACGCTGAATCATGAACACATAACTAAATGGCAGAAGCCCAACAACCATGGCTATGACAACATTTCCTAGCGCAATCGCACTTGGTATTTCGCCAACGAATACCCGAGAAATTGGATAGGCCAAAACAATTAGACCAGCCGTAGCTAGAACACTGATCATGGCAATTGTTCTAAGCCCATCGGATAAATCATTCTTTAGCTCGTCAAATTTCTTTTCCATGGCATGGGTGGACATGCGAGTGAAATACGCGGTTGCTATAGACACGGTTGCCACCGAGTGAGGCAACATGAAAATGAGCCATGCGATACTCATCGCTGCAACCGATGCGATAGCAATCCGGTTATCAGCAAAGATCTCTCGACCACCAATAGCCTTCGAGGCAACAGCGGTCTGAACTATTCCACCGACTTGAGTAATCAGCAACATGCCCAGAGTCCATGATGCAGTTCTCATGGCTGGCGCTAATCCAACTCCTCGCCAATTGAAATTTAGATTAAAGCTAAGGCCCATTTTTTTCCAGAACACAAAGAGGATTAAAGCTTGGGCTGCTACTCCCAGTGTCGCCGTACCAGCAAGCAGGGCTATTTGTCCCTGTCCCCAATTTTCAACATCTCTTTGTCCTGTTGGGTCTAAACCAAACTGCCAGATGAATGCTCCCATACCCAGGATTGCAACTATGTTGTTCAAAACCGGCGCCCACATAAAAGGACCGAATTTACTTCTCGCGTTTAGCACTTCCCCGAGTAGCGTGTATAGACCGTAGAAGAACAATTGCGGTAGACACCAATAGGCAAAAGCGGTAGCCAACGCTAGTTGGCCAGCGCTCCAGCCGTTTGTGTAAACCGACACCAGCAACGGTGCAGTCAGAGTGGTGATAACTGTGATGCCGCCAAATACCACTATCGCCATAGTCAATAAACGATCTATGTAACCTTTGCCACCGTCAACATGGCCTCTAGCTCTGACAATTTGTGGAACGAGAACCGCATTTAGAACACCGCCAACGATGATCGCATAAACGTTATTTGGTAATTGGTTAGCAACACCAAAGGCGTCCGCCGCGTTAGTTGTAACACCGATAGTTGCAGCTAACATGATGGCTCGAATAATTCCCAGCAATCTAGAGAACACCGTTCCGCTAGCCATGATTAGTGAGGAACGTAAAACACTCATGCGTTCACTCCTAACTTATTTCTTCTAATCATTCTGGCAACACCTAAACCAACTAAAACTACAATCAACGCTCCAAAACCAAAAAGGATATAAAGCTCAACATCTGGATTGGCAGTTAATCTCACTTCGATCGTCTGCCCAATTCGAATGTTGGTGAAAGTGGTCATCCATACCTTCACATGAAAGTTCCCGCTTGAGATCACACTGATTGGAATGAGAGCATCTTTTCGTGAGTTAGCCGGAACCGTTAGTGAGACATACTCTTGAACATTTACTTGCGCATTGCTTGATCGAGCGTGGACACGAATTCGAATGTCTCTGTCGTAATTGTTTTGAACGCTAACTGGGACTTTAGATTCACGAGAAACCATGTTGATGTCTGAGCCCGTAACAATAAATACTCGAGCCGGCGGCAAAGCCGCTTCAGCCGTTGAACTTATGGAACTAAATACTGAGACAACCAAAAGAAGGCGAGCGAATACTTTAATCATTTCTTTGCACCCACTCTTGCACAATCGACGCTAAGCGACGTTCATTCTCGTGGGTAAGCTCTTCTGCTAAAAGATCAACAGAGATCCATCGGATATCTACTGCTTCTTGATCTGGATCATTTTCAATAGTTAGTTCTCCACCGGTTTGTTTCATCAGAAAGTGATGAACTGTCTTACTGATGATTGCGGTTGGGGTTGAAAACTCATAGTGGATGGAACCCAGCGGTTCAATAATCTCAGCTGACAAGCCAGTCTCTTCGGCAATCTCACGAAGGGCAGCTTCAGCAATAGTCTCACTTCCCTCAGGGTGGCCTTTAGGAACGCACCAATCGATGCGACCGCCGCGGTTACGACGGCCGATCACTGCGATACGGGGAGACCCGTCAGCGGCTAGGACGAAGCCCCCAGCTGAAGTCTCCTCGATGCGAGGTTTCGACCGAGAGTTCATCCCTTAAGCCTAACGGGGAGCATTTGACGGGCATACTTAAATCCATGCGAACAGTGGTTGAGGCTTTAGCCAATCTTCAGCGGACCAGCGAGAGTCCGCTACTTCGCAAACTCGGTGAGCTATTCACCAATGCTGGTTTTGAGCTTGCCCTGGTTGGCGGGCCGGTTAGAGATGCGTTTTTAGGAAGAGAAACCGCAGACCTCGATTTCACCACCTCAGCCACCCCTGACGAGATCCTTTCTATCCTCAAGGGTAACGTTGATGCTCACTGGGATATTGGTCGTGAGTTTGGAACCATCGGTGCTCGAATCGGCGATGACATGGTTGAAATAACAACTTACCGAGCAGATAGTTATGACGCTGAGTCTCGTAAACCCGCAGTTGCCTTTGGTAAAGACTTGAATGATGATCTCTTCAGAAGAGATTTCACAATTAACGCGATGGCTCTTCGTTTACCAGAAGGCGTCTTCGTAGATCCTTTTAAAGGACTACAAGATTTAGTTGATGGAGTGATTCGTACACCTGGAAAACCAGAGGATAGTTTCAGCGATGACCCACTCAGAATTATGCGAGCTGCCAGATTTGCTTCGCAACTTGGTTTTCTAATTCATGAAGATACTTTCAGCGCCATGAAGTCAATGGCAGAACGCATCTCAATTGTGTCTGTTGAACGTGTACAAGTAGAGCTATCAAAACTTTTACTTGGCGACCAACCGAGAGAAGGCCTAGAGGCTCTAGTCGATTCTGGTCTAGCGGACATAATGTTTCCCGAGCTTCCATCATTGAAATTAGAGATTGATGAACACCATCATCACAAAGATGTTTACGAGCACACACTTAGAGTTGTCGAGCAGGCAATTAGCTATGAAGCTGAATACGACTTACAAAAAGATCTAGTTCTACGATTAGCAGCATTGATGCACGACATAGGAAAACCAGCGACTAGAAAACTTGAAGGTAATGGTGGGGTTAGCTTCTATCATCATGATGTTGTTGGAGCAAAGCTCGCAACTAAACGATTGAAAGAACTTAGGTACGATAATGACACAGTTAAAGCTGTTGCACGATTAATCGAATTGCATCTAAGGTTTTTTGGTTATAGCGACCAGGCTTGGAGTGATTCAGCCATCCGAAGATATGTTCGTGATGCTGATGACCAACTCAAGCGACTGCACGTTCTTACTAGGGCAGATGTCACTACCAGAAACCAGAAGAAGGCAGACAGGTTATCTCACGCCTACGATGACTTGGAGCAGCGAATTGTTTTGCTCTCCGAGCAAGAGCAGCTCAATGCCATTAGACCTGATCTTTCTGGCGAAGAGATTATGGAAATTCTTGGAATAAACCCCAGCCCTGAAGTTGGTAAGGCTTATAAGTTCCTGATGGAATTGCGCCTTGATGAAGGGCCTTTAGGCGCGGCTGAAGCAAAATCACGCTTGCTTGCCTGGTGGTCTTCACGGTAGAGTAGTGAAGTTGTCCTGAAGAAGACCCTGTGCTTCTCATCAAGGAAAACATTGCATTTACCCTCCTGTCACGGAAACGCCGTGACCGTTCTAGTCCAAAGGAGGTGGGTTAATCATGCATAAATATGAAGTCATGGTCATTCTTGACTCTGAAATCGAAGAGAAAACCATCGGTTCAAGCCTTGACAAATTCCTCAACGTAATTCGCAACGGTGGAGGCACCGTTGACAGCGTTGACATTTGGGGTCGCCGTCGTTTCGCTTATGAAATCAACAAGAAAACTGAAGGATTCTACGCGGTTTTATACCTAACCTGTAATCCAGCAGAAGTCCTTGAGTTGGATCGTCAACTGAAGTTATCTGAAGCAGTAGTTCGCACAAAGGTTTTGCGTGCTGAAGATGCTGTGTTCAAGATCAACGCAGTTGTTGTTCCTGAAGTTAGTGCTGCTGAGAAGGCTGCTGACGAGAAGCCAGCTAGGGCTAAGAAGCCTGTTGCTGCTAAGTCTGCGGAGTAATTCTCATGGCTGGCGAACTTTCTATCACCGTTGTTGGCAATCTTGCTAACGACCCTGAGTTACGCAACACAAACAGCGGGATTGCTTTTGTTGGTTTGAATGTGGCTTCAACCCCACGCACATACAACAGAACCACTTCAACTTGGGAAGATGGTGAGACCGTTTGGGTGCGCTGCACAGCTTGGCGTGAAGTTGCTGAGAACGTAGCTCGTTCACTTACTAAAGGAACTCGCGTTATCGTCACCGGAAGGCTCAAGCCAGCTTCGGCTTACCAGTCGAACACTGGTGAAGCTCGCGCCTCAATTGAACTTGAGATTGAAGAAATTGGTCCATCCCTACGCTATGCAACTGCAGCTGTTACACGCAGAGCACGCGAAGGCTCTGGTGCAATCGATTCAAACCCATGGAACAACGCCCCACAAGCCGCTGCAATCCCTGTTGCTACCGGTGACGCTTGGGCCAACCCTGGTGCTGCAGACGGTGGCTTTGCCGCTGGCGACAGCACTCCGTTCTAAGAATTTATAGGAGAAACAAATGGCAGCAAAAATTAACAGCGACAGAGTCAAGAAGGGCTCTCGCAACGCTAAGAACCTAAAACTTGCACCAGCTAAGCCAATCAAGGTTGGCGTAATTGATTACAAGGATATTGCGACGCTACGTAAGTTCGTCTCAGACCGCGGCAAGATCCGTTCACGCCGCATCACCGGTGTTTCTGTTCAGGAACAACGTCTCATCGCCAAGGCTGTAAAGAACGCTCGTGAGGTTGCTTTGCTTCCTTACGCAGGCGCAGGCCGCTAGGAGGAAACCACAATGTCTAAAGTTATTTTGACTAATGAAGTATCAGGCTTAGGCTCAGCAGGCGACGTCGTTGAAGTGAAGAACGGCTATGCCCGTAACTATCTACTGCCTCGCGGCTTTGCAGTTCTCTGGAGCAAAGGTGGCGAGAAGCAGGTTGCATCAATCAAGGCTGCTCGTGACGCACGCGCACTAGCCACTGTTGAAGAAGCACAGGCGCTCAAGGATCGTCTCCAGGCAAACCCAATCAAGCTAACCGTCAAGGCTGGCTTAGGTGGGCGTTTGTTCGGAGCAGTCAAGACCGGTGACGTCGCAACAGCCGTTGCAGCCGCAGGACTAGGCGAGATCGACAAGCGTAAAGTTGCATTCTTTACCCCTATCCGCACAACCGGAAACTTCGAAGCTACCGTAAAGTTGCACTCAGACTTGACAGCGACTTTGAAGCTGCAGGTTGTAGCTAAGAAGT
>RFYI01000020.1 GCA_009921165.1 Actinomycetota bacterium
CACTCAAAACAAATTCCATCCCGGGAGTTTTATCCTCATGAATAGGTGTTGGTACCGCGATTATATAAGCATCCAATGAAGTTAGCTCATCACTGAATTGTAGATTTCCAGCGGCTCTCGCTTCTGCCAGCAGTTCATACAGCCCTGGCTCTTTAGGCGTAAAAGTGCCCGAATCAAGTTCACCTAATAGCTTCACATTTATGTCGACTCCAAGAGTCTGAATACCGACAGAGGCTAAAAGTGCTGCGGTCGGAAGTCCAACATAGCCGAGACCAATCACGCCAGCGGATCGCGGTTTTTTATAGTTAGTTTCAGGCGACATACACAAACTCCGACGACCTGACTCCGAAGCCAAAAAACTCATCAATCATGGATAGACAACGCTGTGCGGCATTTCCGTCTCCATACGGATTGGACGCCTTCGACATTGCTTTCAGTAGCCAATCTTCGGACATAAGCTCTCTAACTAGCTGGACAATCTGAATTTTACTTGCCCCAACAAGCCTTACTCCTCCTGAAACGATTCCTTCAGGCCTCTCAGTGTTTTCTCTCATCACAAGTGCAGGAATACCTAGAATTGGTGCTTCTTCTTGGACTCCGCCTGAGTCAGTTAGAACAAATTTAGATTTACTAAGAATTGTGATGAACTCTGGGTAACCAAGAGGCTCAATTAAGTAGACGTTTTGTTTGTCATGTAGCAAGGGAACGATTTTAGATCTAACAATTGGATTAGGGTGCATTGGGATTACGAAGTTCAAATCTGGATACTCACCTGATAGTACCGCAATGGCCTCTGAGATTTCCGCTATTCCATATTCCAAATTCTCTCTTCGATGAGTGGTCACGAGGACTAATTCGTGTTCGGGTAGGTTTTTTGGCAGGTCTGGTTCAATTTCATGTGATTGAAGTTTGTGCTGAACCACTGCAAAGGCATCGACAACTGTATTGCCGGTAATCATTATTTTTTCTTCCGATATCCCTTCACTCAGAAGGTTCTCTTTATTGGAACCTGTCGGGCACATATTCAGGCATGAAATTCTGCTTATCATTTGTCGATATGCTTCCTCAGGAAATGGAGAATCTATGTCGCTGGTTCTTAGCCCTGCTTCTAGATGGGCAACTGGAACTTGTAAATTGAAAGATGCCACAGCCCCAGCGTAAGCGCTTGCGGTGTCTCCCTGAACGATAACCAAATCTGGTTGAGCCTTAAGGAGACCATCTCCCGCACTGACTATTAATTGAGAAACGAGGCCATTCAGGCTTCCATCTGATCGGTCGACTTCGTATTCAAGGTCTGGAAATATGTTGAACCACTCCAATACTTCCTTCGCCATCGTTGGATGCTGACCAGTCAAAAGAACGATAGGCGAGTAGGTTTTAGATTCGCCAACAGACCGAATGAGAGGAGCCATCTTTATCGCCTCAGGTCTAGTGCCAAATACAAAAGCTATCTTCTTTTTCAAAACGCCCCACTCCCCTTAACCACATAAACAACAGTCTTGAAGATGATTGAGATGTCGGTGAGGACTGTCCAGTTCTCAACATAGCTGAGGTCTATGGCTACTGTTTCTTCCCAGGTCAGAAGTGATCTGCCGCCTATTTGCCATGGGCCTGTGACTCCTGGTTTTACTAGGAGTCTTCTGGTTTCATGTTGTTTCCACTGCTCTACTTCTGAAAGTAGTGGTGGTCTAGGCCCAACAAGGCTCATGTCACCTTTTAGAACGTTTAGGAACTGAGGTAGCTCATCTATTGAGTACTTTCTGATGACTCTTCCAACTTTGGTAACTCTAGGGTCTTCAGGGTCTTTGAACATGTTTACGTTGGTTTGAACATCTGAAAGAGCTTTCTGTCTTTCAGCATGTTCTAGTTCTGCGCCAACTTTCATACTCCGAATTTTATACATGGTGAACTCTTTGCCGTTTAGTCCAACTCTGGTTTGAGTAAAGAAGGCAGGGCCTTTGTCTTCTAGTTTCACGATTAGAGCTGTGATGAAAACTATTGGTAATGAAACTAGGAAAGCAACAGTTCCTAGCACTAGGTCTAGAAGAGTCTTCATTATGTATTGCGGGCCTGTGAACTTAGTTGAAGAGATCTCCAGTAGTGGTGCACCAGCTATTACTCGGGTGGTTAGTTTTGAGCTAGAGACACCGGTAATTGCAGGTGAGACCACGAAGCTGATATCTGTTCCATCTAGTGCCCAGTAAAGACGTTTATGCATGTGGGCTGAGCTTGGTCCTGCTCCAACTACTTCAAGAAGTTCAACGCTGTGAGCCTTGAAGATTGTAGCCAAATCCTCAAGTTTGAAGTTTTGAACTTTCCCATCGTCAACTCTGGTCAGCTTTAGGTCCACTTCATCTTCGATTGTGAATACAGGTTCAAATTCAGCTTCCTTGTTTTTTTCGAACTTTGAAAGTGCAAGTCCAAGGTCTTCTCTTGGACCGTATAAAACAACTCTTCTTCTGTACCGTCCTTGAAGTCTCTGTTTCCTAAGCCAAGCTCTGGCTATTCTCCTTTCAAGAAGAACTGCTAACAACCCAAAGAAAATGATGCTAGAAACGTAAACTCGCGAAACGTCTACTTTCAAAAAAAGTGCAATAAATGCAAGTGCTCCAAGGACAGTTAAGGAGGCGTTTACGACTCTTCTATATTCACTGAAATCAGAACCAACTAATTTGGTATCTCTTGTTTTAAAAACAGTAAGTGCCAGCAACCAGACAGCCAGCAATACTAAACCGATGAACTGCGGGCTGATTGCATAGCTCAGCGTTCCAGAATCTCTGACATTGTCAACAATTAAGAGTGTTCCATAGTATGCGTAATACGTGATGGCTGAAGTTAACAAGAGGACTATGAAATCAAGAAATCCAACTGCTGCTGCGTACGTGCGCATAGGAGAAGAGTGCCTTGCCATTAAGCTGCCATCCAATCCACGATGATCTCCAGCATGACATCTATGTGCTCTGCCACTTGGTTATAAACTTCAACACTCTCCCCGTATGGGTCCACAACATCTTTGGGGTCAAGGTTCGTGGGAACCATACCTCTGAGCAAGATTGCTTGCTGCATAGCCCTTTTTAGGTACTGCTCCCTTGTTTCTTTCGGTTTCTTCTTGAACTCTTCTTGGAATTCAGAATCTGCCTTTAGAAATGAAGTCAGCCTTGCAAACTCATCTATGGTGAAGGAATACTTGCTTGCCTTAGGAAGCATTCTGGCTAACTCACTTCTGTGATCCAGAGTTGCTGTTAGGACTAGGTCTGCTTCTTCCAATATCTTTGGGGTTAGGTCTTGAGAGATGTGTTTAGTTGGGGTGAAACCTCTATCGGTCATGGCTTGAGCCGACTGGGAAGTCATAGGATCTCCAGTCATGGCCATAACCCCTGCCGATGACACAGATATGGGTAGCTTGTGCTTGGCTGCTTTTTGCTCAAGCATCTGTTCAGCCATAGGTGACCTACAGATATTGCCGGTACACACGAAAACTACTTTGAAATCTGCCTTTGAGGCTGGCATGGTTAGGCCTTTTTGGTAGATTTGCGTGGCGGCTTAGCCGGTGACTTAGCTTCTATTTTTGCAACTGCTTCGGCCTCGTCACCGTAAGCCTGTGTGTAAGCGCCATATGCACCGTAGTTTCCATACTTTCCATAAGCGCCGTAAGAGCCATACGAACCATACTTGTATGAATAGCGGTAGCGGTATGCGTCAACACCTTTAGTCGGGATCTTGTTCATGATGAATCCAAGAACGCGGCCACCGATTGCCTCAACGTGACCAAGAGCCGCATTGAGTTGCGGCTTAGTTGTTTTACCAACAGCAACAACGATTGCAACACCACCGGTCATCTTGGAAAGTATTGCGGCGTCTGTAACTGGTAGCAGTGGAGCTGAGTCAAGAAGGACAACGTCGTAGTCCTTCTCAGCTTTAGCTAGAAAGTTCTTCATAGCAGCGCTTCCAAGTAATTCTGATGGGTTTGGGGGAACTTGACCTGCTGGAAGTAGGTCAAGATGTTTCCTACCCCAGCGCTGAACAACATCGTTTGGTTTCACTTGACCGATAAGTAGGTTGGTAAGACCAACCGCGCCTTCAATTGAGAAATATTTGTGCATCTTAGGCTTGCGAAGATCGCAGTCAACTAGAAGAACCTTTGCCCCCGTGTCTGCCATCGCGATGGCTAGGTTAGCAATAGTGGATGACTTACCCTCGGAAGGTATAGAAGACGTAACAACGATTGACTTCCTACCTTCGGCTGCTTCAATGAACTGGATGTTGGTTCTTAGCTGTCTAAATGCCTCTGCCCTGGTGCTCTTCGGGCTGGTGTGAACAATTAGCGGGTTAGATTCAGCAGTATCGTCAAAGACAATTCCACCAAGAACGCTAACTGATCCTTCTTTGTCTGGAACATCTTCAACACTTCTGACACGAAGATCTAAACTCTCCCGAAGTAGAGATGCGCCAAAGCCAAGGGCCAAACCAATTAGTGCTCCAAGAGCGAGGTTTAGCAGTGGTCTAGGGGCAGCTGGGACTTTAGCCGCGATACCAGGCTGAATTACACTCAATTTCACCGGAGAGGCGACTGTTGGATCCACTGTTTCTAGGTTTGTCACAACCTGTTCCAGAGAGTGTGCTACCGAGTTAGCAATACTGGCAGCCCTAAAAGGAGATGGGTCGCTCACTGTAATCTCAAGGATTACCGTGTTCAAAGGAACAGTTGCTGAAATGCGTTCTGCCAACTTATCGGCCAAATCGGGAAGACTCAGTTCGGTGACAACAGCGTCCAACACGGCTGGGCTGGTAACAATGTCAGCATAGGACTTCACACGTTGCTGGGTGAAAGAGTTCCCGGTGAGTAGGTCCGCTGCGGACTCATTTCCGCTTGTTGAAACGAAAAGGCGGGTAGTTGACTCGTATGTTGGGGTGGTTAGCGAAGTTAGGGCAAAGGCCGAAAGCATCGAAGCTATGAAAATGGCTATGAAAAGCACAAATCGTTTGCGAACGACTAGAAGGTATTCACTAAGTCTCAAGGGGTCCCAAATCTACTCTAGATATCTAAAACTAACCGATTTTCGCCAATTTGGCGGGCATACCGGGTCAACCTTGATTTTACTCGAAATTGAGTGGCTTTGGTCCATTTGTTCCCCTGGGTGAACAAATGATAACTTTTTTGTTAAATCCGCTTTATTTGCCTTACTTTTCCCTGTAAACTACAACGGTTGAACTTTAACCTAAGGAAATTATGAAAAAGTCACTCATCGCCCTGACCGCTGCGATTGCTCTAGCGACTCCTGCCGCCATGCCGGCCTTCGCTTACCCAGCTGGTAGTGCCCCAACTCTTGGACTTTCAACTGTGAGCAGAATTGTTCCAGGTGGAAACGTGAGCGTGATCGTTTCACGCGTAAAGAAGAACTGTTCAGTCACCCTTTCATGGAGTGGTGTTGGTGGTGACACTGCAACTGGTGTTGTCCGTGCAACAGGTAAGACTTCTGTTCTTAGCATTGCTACTCCAACTAACGCTGGTGTTTACACGCTAACCACTAACACAATCAGCTCTTCTTGTTCAGGTGGGGATGCAGTAGCTTTGACGAAGTCGATCACCGTTGGAAAACTTGCCAGCGTTGTTGGAAAGCTTGCAACCTCAAGCGCATATGTTTCTAAGAACCCAACCGTTACTGCTTCAGGAACTATCAAGTCAGGTTCTGTCTCTGTAGCTAACGCTGACATCACAGTTGTGCTAAAGAAGAACGGCTCTACGGTTAGAACTGTCCATGGTTCAACTAACGGTTCAGGTGCATACAGCCTGAGCGTTGGCGCAGACACTGGAGCAGGTGCTTACACTGCCGTTGTAACTTTGGATGCTAACACCGTTTACGTTGGAAGCTCTGTTACAACTGCTGCTCTAAACCTTCGCTAAAGGTTGGCTTTGCTGCTTACTAAAAATAAACGAAATGCCATCGCTCTTGGAGCGGTGGCATTAGTTTTATTTGTCGTTTATGCCATTGTTCGTATTGCTCTCATGGTTGTTTCTTTACAGAACACCATGGGCGAAGTAGAGAAACTTCAGACTGCAGCTCACAACAAAGATTTAGCAACGCTAAGCGCTGGCTTGGGTAAAGCATCAGATGCAATTTCTGCAGCGGACTCTTCCGCCAGTGATCCAGTTGTTCAACTGTTCAGTTATCTGCCAATTATCGGTGCAGACATTAATGTAGCGGCTGTTGTTTCATCTGATGGTCGACTGGTTTTACAAGCAGCTCAAGAGGTCACCAGTGTTGCAAACCAATTAGGCAAAGCTGGCATTGGCAAAGAGGTGCTTACCAATACCGCCTTAGTTTCTTCCATGCGTGATGGCATGAGCAGTATGAACAAAGCGGTGCAAAAGCTGAATGTGGACTTGTCAGGCATTGATCCTACTTCTTTGCATTTTGGTTTGAATGAAAAGATCGCAGCCGCTAAGACTGCTGTTTCTTCCCTTGCTAACGCCAGCGCCAGAATTACTCCTCTGGTTCAAATAGGCACCATTGTTCTAGAGCAGCCTGAGAAGAAGCGTTGGTTTATTTCCATCCAGAATCTCGCAGAGCTTAGAGGTACCGGTGGTATTACCGGGGCATACGCCATCATCACTAGCAACCATGGAAAACTGAAGCTTGAAGAGTATGGCTCAGATAAGAAGTTGCTTGCTATGGGCAGAATTAATTTCAATTCCTACCCTGAGGAACTTAGAGATGTTTGGGGTGTTGATTTAGCCGATTGGCGTGACATTAACGCTTCAGCTCATGCACCGTATGCCGCAAAGTTGTTAGCTGATGGTTGGCAACAGCATCGTGGTGAAAAGGTAGATGGAGTTCTCTTCATTGGCCAAGGCGTTGTTAGCGAGCTTTCTGGAGCAGTCGGTCCGGTTACTGTCCGCGGTAACACTATTGATTTGAAAAATGTTGTCTCTTTCCTATCTAAAGACATCTATGCGAAGTTCACCGATGTGAAGGTAAAAGATGCCGTGGTTGGGGAACTGGCATCACAGATGTTCAAGCGATTGCTTGACGGGAAAGTGAACGCTGGAGGTTTCCTAAGCGCTGCCGCTGAGGACGCCACTGGAGATCGCATCATGGCTTGGTCACAAGACGAGAAGACTCAACAAGAATTTATAAGCTATTCAGTTGCTGGCGTTGTTAGCGACCAGTTTGGTCCTAATGTCCAGGTGACTTTGAACAACGCTGGTGGTAACAAGCTGGATGCATACACCACACTCAAAGCTGATTATTTGCTCGGGGTTTGTAATACCGATACCTTTACTGGCTATCAAGGTAGAAGAAGCAGGGTAACTGTGGATCTAACTAATGGTGCTCCGAAGAGTGGGTTACCGGCTTACGTTGATGTGAGGCTTGATGATTGGTTTGGTGAGGCTCGGCCCAAAGGCTCTAACCGTGAACTTGTAACTGTATACGGACCAGTTGGATCTGAGTCTGAAAAAATCACCGTCAATGGTGAAGATGAGTTCGTGATGACGGGAATTGACCGTAATCGTCCAGTTTGGATTTTTGATTTGCAAATGTTGCCAGGTGAAACCAAGAAGCTGGTTTTAGATCTGATTGAGCCGATCAACGATGACAATCTAGAACTAATTAGCGGTAAGCCAACTCTTACCGGCCCAGTGATGCTGAACGAGCCTTCGCTCTCGACCTCATCAACTGGCGGATGCTCGCTGAAATAACCACACCGATGAATCCCCCTAAGGCGTTATGTAATACGTCGTCCAGGGTTGAGTAACGTTCAGGTAAGAACCAGCGCTGTAATTCTTCGACAACTCCTGAAACAACCAATGGTGTGATTAGCAGTAAGAGTATCGACACTCCTGGTAACAGAACGACCAAGAAAATCCCCAGCGGGATGTATAACACCACATTAGCCAATGCCTCAAGTTGGTTGTATTGCACCCAGTTCAACCATGAAATGTTTTTGCAGGCTTTCAAGATTTCTGAGGTTAGGAAAGAAATAACACCCCCGCCGTCTACTGGGGTTGGCCACAGTGAAGCTGTGATGAGAACAGCAAGATAAGCCAATAGTCCCAACCATGTTGATGCTTTCTTGAGGTTCACAAAATTCCTTGGTGTCTAACTTGACGATATTTGGTCAAGACTATAAAGTTTACGATATGACTAACAGCGCAGCTTTGAACACCATGGTGGAGGGTGCTTTCGCACGCCCTGCCATGATGATGTGCCCTGTTATGTGTATGCGAATGTGTCGCTAACCCAAACCAAAAAGCCGGCTAAGCCCGCTACGAGTTACGACACCAACACCCCAGCACTAGCCAAATTTGGCTTAACCCAATTCGCATACACAATCAAAGGATCTTTCAAATGACAATCGCAATAAACCCTTTTATCCGTACCTCCTCCAACGAAACCGAAGCTCGCGGTTTCGCCCTATACGTTGGAATTGACGAACACACAGCGTCAGCCAACGGCACCAGTCTCGGGGCCATTGTTTCTGCTCTTCGAAACACCCTCGAGCAGTTAGCACCAGGCCTGGCTGCCGAGTCATACGCCGCTGTGGCGTTGGCTCGGGCCGGTTCTGGTGGTCGCAACGTTGACATAGTTAGGACCGCTCTAGCCGATCCTCGGGCCTTAGAGCGGCTATCTGCTAAGGACGATGAAGATGCTGCCAAAGGCATCGTCATCGACTTACAAAGACGCAAGGTCTTCCTGGATGGTCTGAATGCTGAGCTCACTGAGAAAGAGTTTGACCTGCTTCGCCATCTAGTTGAAAACCAAGGAATAAGCATCTCCAGGAATGAACTTATTGACGCGCTTTGGGATTCAGAAGATGGACAAGAAGTTATCGGTAGAACCATCGATGTTCATGTCAGAAGACTACGGTCAAAGATCGAAGGCTATGAAGACATCGTAAGAACTGTCCGTGGTGAAGGCTATCGCTTTGACAAACACCCGGATGTTCTGATTGAAGGTATCTAAAAAGTAGGCTAGCCCTATGGCCAGAAGACTAATGAATGCAATACCAGTTGGGAATCTAACTGTTGGCAACTAATCTGCCTTATGACGAGTTGCTAGCTCGTCTTACTAGAGAAACTCTTGAGCTAGTTGACTCAGGAGTAAATACCCCCATCGTTGTTATTGACGGCAGGGCTGGTTCAGGAAAGTCAACTCTTGCTGCCTCGTTACAAAATGCTTTATTTCTCCAGGGGGAATCTTTACCAAGACTGATACACATGGAAGATCTTTATGAAGGTTGGGATGGCTTAGCTCAGGGAGCGGACTATCTACAAAGAGTTGTCTTGATGCCCCTACTAGCCGCTAAGACTTCTTCCTGGCAGGAATACAATTGGGAAACCAACAATCGAGAACGATGGCGCGAATTCTCTGGAGGAACGCCTTTAATCATCGAAGGCTGTGGTTCGATAAATCGATACACAGCGAGTATCGCCAACCTTACTGTTTGGTTAGATGTCCCAGAAGAGACAAGACGAGCACGTTGGGTAGAACGCGATGGCCATGCATTTGATGCATACTTTGATTCTTGGGCTGCTCAAGAACTTGATTTTATTGCTAGGGAGAAATCTCCGGAATGGGCCGTCTACGGATTAGCTAGTCCTGCGGTTTAGTAGCCATACCCGCAAACCGGCTATCAGACTTCCAGCAATAAAGATTGCTGCAATTAGATAGGAAGCATTCTTCACCAGCGGAATACTTGCCGAATAATATCCACATAAAGTCAGACCTGTTCCCCAAGCTAGAGCACCTACTAAATTCGAACTAAAAAACTTGTAGTAGTTCATCTTCGCGATACCGGCCACAACTGGAACAAACACTCTGGCCCAAGGCATGAATCTGGCCACAACAACAGCCCACCAGCCCCAGGCTTTGAATAGCTTCTCGCTTTTAGTAATGCCAGTCTTAACCCATCTACCTTTGCGTTTATCTAAATAGGGTCTACCGAAGTGTCTTCCCAGAGTGAAGCCAACCTGATCTCCCAACCAAGCCGATACACCAACTCCTGTGGCCATCACCCAGATGTTTAGGTTATTAGAAGCAGTTGCGGCAACTAGACCAGCTGCAAAGACTAGGGAGTCACCGGTGATAAACGGAATGAAAGCGCCAACAAATAAACCAGTTCCAGCAAAAACCAAACCCCAAACTACAAGATAAAACAAAACTGGGCCTAGCTCAGGAAACCAACCAGCTATCTGATCGCTGATTGAAGCATGGATAACTATCGGCAATTACGGCTTTCCGTGAACAATAATCTCATCAAGAGTTAAGCGAACTCGTGGAGCGATTTCACGTTCGAAAGCTGGGCCTTGAAGCTGTTCCGCAGGAGCTACCTTACCTACGGCAATGGCTACAAGTACCTCATGGTTATCATCGAGTTTTAGAGTCTTGGCGATTTCACCATGGACAATTCCACCGATGTGGTGAGTGTGTAAACCTAGTTCCTGAGCCTGAACCAAAATCATTGAAGCCGCTAGCCCAGCATCGTAATGACGTCCGGTGTTTTCTCTTCCATCAGGAAGATTGATTTGAGCTATCACAACTATGAGTGCTGAAGCGTCTGGAGCCCAAGCCTGGTTGAAACCAGATAAACCCTTTTCAGAGATTTCTTTGTGGATTGGATCTACCCTGCTGATGTAAGCAAAACGCCAAGGTTGAATGTTATTAGCAGATGGAGCCCATCTGGCAGCTTCAAGAATTGAAAGGGCCTCATCTTGGGTAAGTAAGTAGTCTTTTTTGAAAGATCTTGGGCTCCAACGTTCAGCTAGAACTGGGGCAATTGGGGCAGAGGTAATCGCTATTTTATTTGCTTGCATACTGTAAAGCCTAAACCCCAAGAGCCTCTCTTAGAGAGCTCAGTAGGCCTTCAACGTCCTCAGGCTTGGTATCCCAGGCACACATCCACCGAACCTGACCAATTCTGTGATCCCACACATAAAACCGGTATTTCTTCTGCAGTTCAGCAATCAATTCCATCGGCAAAATTGGAAAGACAGCGTTTGCCTGGGTTGGATTAGGGACAGAAACTCTACCCTGTGACTGCTGCGCTATTTCCCTTACTCCCTGGTCCAAGGCCTTAGCCATGGAATTAGCATGCCTTGCGCTTCTGATCGCTAAATCGTCTTCAAGTAACGCGATTAGCTGAGCACTTACGAAACGCATCTTGCTCGGTAACTGCATGGATGTTTTTCTTAGGAAAGGAATCGATGTTGCCAGAGTCTGGTTGTTGAGAACAACTACCGCTTCCGCTGCCATGGCACCAATCTTGGTCCCACCGAAACTGACAAGGTCAACACCTACATCTGTTGTGAAGGCTTTGAATGAGGTATCAAGTGCAGCAGCTGCATTGGATAGCCTTGCTCCATCCATGTGTAAGAAGAGTTTGTTCTCATGGGCAAAATCGGCTAGATCTTTGATTTCAGGAATGGTGTAGAGGGTACCAAGCTCAGTGGTCTGGGTGATGCTGATTGCGGCAACCTGAGATCTATGCACCGACCCAATATCAAAAAGATGAGGCTTTATTAACTCTGGAGTCAGTTTTCCATCCGGTGTTGGAATCGTCCACAGCTTTAGCCCAGCCATTTTCTCGGGAGCACCGCCTTCATCAGAGTTAATGTGTGCTGTCTCAGCGCAAATTACGGATTCCCAACGCTTCACGACACTGGCTAACGAAATCACGTTAGCCCCGGTGCCATTGAATACTGGAAAGACTTCCGCATCTGGTCCAAAAGTATTCTTGAAGATCTGTTTTAGCTCTGCAGTGACGAAGTCATCTCCGTAAGCCAGTTCATGACCTGCGTTTACTTCCTGCATGACTTCGAATAATCTAGGATGAACTCCGGCGTAATTATCGCTTGCGAAACCACGCCATACTTTGCGGTCTTGAAGTGCCATTTGCCTATCCTGACGTCTTTATTAGGTATGAAACCTAATCTATCTTGTCATTTCAACAGGTTCATTGCGGTCGGGGAAGCGTAATGTCTTAGGCAAGAAATCTTTGAGAAGTTACCAGAATAGGGCGTCTGGATCTATGGCTTCAGAGCGCATCTGTTCATAGTCGAGGATCAGACATATAATTCCCCGATCCTCGGCAAGAGTTCTTGCCTGCGGCTTTATCTCTTGGGCAGCAAAGATACCTCTTACCGGAGCCAAGGCTGCGTCCCTGTTCATTAGCTCTAGGTACCTGGTTAGTTGCTCAACACCGTCAATTTCACCTCGACGCTTTATCTCAATCGCCACTGATTGTCCTGAACCGTCTTTAGCCAGAATATCTACGGGGCCAATCGGTGTCATGTATTCTCGTCTAACTAATTGGCTCCCGACTCCTATGAGTTCTATTTGAGCAGCTAGTAACTCTTGGAGGTGAGCCTCTACGCCATCTTTTATTAGCCCTGTATCTTTGCCAAGTTCATGGTTTATGTCAGTGTGAATTTCATATATCTGTACCCAGAGAATGTCAGCAGATTTAGCTTGGCTGACTCGCCAGATCTCTTTCACCCCGCTACTTATCTGTTCTTCATCTGGTTCATGAGTTGAATAATTACAAGGTGGGTTCATCCAGTTCAAAGGTTTATAAGAACCGGTTTCGCTATGAATCAAAATGCTGCCATCACCTTTGAGCATCAACAATCTTCTTGCCTTAGGTAGATGTGCGGTGAGCCTGCCAGCGTAGTCGACTGAGCAGTCAGCAATGACTAAACGCATTTACTTTTTCTTGAGTATGTTTGCTTCAAGATATTCAAGACGACTGATCAGGTGCGCTAGGGCTTTATCCTGGTGATCCAAGTGTTTCTGGATTTGGATAGATTCTTCTAATACCGCTGCAGCATCTTCATACGTCATGATGGCTCTTTTTTCAGCCGCTGCGGCTTGAATGTTCTGACCTACGATGATGATGGGAAGCAAAACTAATTGTAGAAAAGTTTGAGCAATCCAAGAAACAATCAGAACGGGATCGCCTTTGATTATTACTGCCGGTAATGAAACCAACGTTATTGCAAAAAACACATACGCCGCCCACATAGTGCCAACGCTCTTGGTAATACCAAGGCCAAGCTTCTGATTCACTGTTGCCGCTTTAGCACCGGCAATCACCTCATCCGCATTTGTGGCGCGATAAACTTTACGTCCTTCAATGTGCGGGTGCTGCACATATTCAAACTTTGTGTTTGGCGTTTTACTAGCCATTTATGACTCGATTTCTAGTTTCATTCCTGCAGGAACTGTTGTCACTGAACGAACCTTTATTGTTTGAACTTCATGACCGAGCTGAGCTTCCACTTTAGTCTTTAGAGTTGCTGGTTCGATATCGATGTAATCGGTTGACAACATGAACCTTTGTGTGACTCTAGTTCGTAAAATCTTAGGATGATCGACGACATAAACCGCTACTACTAATAGCACCGCATACATAGTCTGAACGGGTAGATCATAGGCAGGAAGCCCTAGGTTCAATCCCATGGCCAAGGCCACTAGCAGATAGACAATCTCGTTCCAGCCCAGCGTCTCTGATCTCAGTCTGAAAATAGAGATAACGCTAAACAGCGCAAAACCCACTCCCAGAGAGATGGTGAAGGTTCCAAGCGCCCCACCTAAGACATAGAGGGTGATGTTGATTAGGGAGATGGCAACAAACACATCCCTGCGCTTATGTCGCCTATAGAAAAAGACATAAGCAAGCAAAAATAACAAAACGAGGTCAATGCCAAGCGAGGTAAATAGTAAAGGGTAATCAATAGGGGTCACAAGGCTAGACTAGCCCAAATGGACAAAATGACAGTCTTTAGAAGGCTCACAGCCGGCTTCCTGGCCCTTTTTGGGTTACTTGGCATGCTGATTAGCCCTGCCCATGCTGAGACGCCTCTGAGCCTCGCTGATATCTATAATCCTCTGAAGATGCTCAAGGTAGAGCTGAATTTACCTGCGGAATCAGTGGCTTCCTTGAATGATCCCGCCACTTTCAAGGTTTATGTTCCAGGAACATTGACGATGAGCGTGGATGGGAGAACCAGCGGGTCCTTAGATATCCAAACCCGCCTGAAAGGTTCAACATCACTTTTTGCGCTCAATGAAACCCCTAGCTTCAAAATTAAATTCAAGAAGGGACCGACCGGACTCGGCTATCTGGGCCTTCGCCGGTTGACCCTAAATGCGCTGGTTCAGGACAGCAGTAAAATCCATGAGTTTGGTTCATACAAACTATTCAATGCCATGGGAATACCCGCATCCAAGACTGGTTGGGCAAGGCTATACATCAATGGTGCGGATCGAGGCTTGTATGTCAATGTGGAACAACCTGACCAAGTATTCATGGCTAAGCGATTCAAAGATGTAACGCAGCATATCTATGAAGGCGTGGCTTTCAAGGATCTCGGTCTCTTCAATGCTGATGGCGTTGCTGATAGCGGAGCATTCTTAGTGGACTATGGCTGGAAGGTAACACCAAATAAGAATGATCTGCAAAAGCTCATCGACTATGCCAACGACTGGGAGCAAAAGACTTGGTACCAAGGACTCCTTACCGTCACCGATAGAGCAGCACTCATAAGAGCATTCGCAGTTGAGAACTTCTTGGGTCACTGGGATTCATATTCAGGACCTGACATTAACAACTACTTCCTTAGAAGTAATACCAGAGGCAAGTTCACTTACATACCTTGGGGAACTGATCAAACATTCGGTGAGAATCGAAAGTCAGAAGTCTTAGGTGACACGTTCAAGCTACCCCTAATTTCAGATCGAGCAGATCAGCCTTGGGCTAAGAACCTAAGAAGGGGTCAACTTTACGTGCAATGCATTAATTACAAACCTTGCCGCACACAGTATTTACTAGAACTAAAAGCTGTCTCCGCCATGGCTTCAAAAATAAAGTTAGGTGCTCAGATGAAAGCTGCTGCAGCCGTTATTGAACCAGTACTTGCAGTCCAATACGCTAATGACCAAGCAACGCTAACTCTTGCCCACAATGAGCAAAACAGATCGATTGGATACATTGCGAAACGGCAAACTGAAGTAAAGGCTCTGCTTACCCGTTACAAGATTAAATAACCTAAGTCAACTTTGACAATATAGTGCAAGCAGTTGATTTTAGTTGTTAATTGATTTCAGCATTAACCTAACCATGAGTTTGTGAACAGAACTCAATAAAAGACTTTTGATAACCAGCGATTTGTTTTTGATAACGGGCAATACTCGACTGATTAGATCCAGCTTTTAGTAAGTCAAAATACTGTTGATAATCTTGGGCCCACATATCAATGTCATACTTAATGGACTCGCTGCCAACTGCTTTCCCGATATTTTGTAGATCTGCGATGAATTTAGGAACTTGATCATTCGTTTCGGGCTCAGCTAACTCCGAATAGCTTTTGCAAGCTGCTTCATCCTGTGAGCTACTTTGGGCATTCAAGGAAATCCAAACAAATGCGGCTATTCCGATTGTCAGGATGGCACCTGCAAAAATGAAATATCGAGCCTTAATTTTGCTTCAACCCCTCCCTCGTGAACCACGCCGTATTTAGACGCTAGTCCAAAAGGCTTTTATAGCTAGGAGCGACTCCGGTCTTAGCCTGAGTTAATCTCTAACTCAAAAGACACCTGAATCGACCTTAACGGGCCTGGAAAATGGCAGAATAGGCGTGATGGAAGACTTAACTGGTAAGACGGCTCTAATCACCGGAGCCAGCTCAGGGCTGGGCGAAAGCTATGCATTGGAGCTGGCTGAACGTGGCGCAAGGGTTATTCTGGTCGCTCGCAGGGCTGACCGACTCAGAGACCTAGCCAACCGAATCTCCGCTAAACATGGCATTTACGCCGCCAGTGTGCTTCCTATGGACCTAAGCGTCAAAGATGCAGGTTCAACCCTGGCCAAAGTCCTAAAGGGTCGTGGAACCCAAATAGATATTCTGGTAAATAACGCTGGATTTGGTCACACCATCGACTTTATAGACGAGGACAACAAGTCAGTCATTGAGGAGCTAACCGTCAATGTTCATACCCTAGTCGAGCTAACCCATGCTTTCCTTCCGGGAATGGTGGCTCGGAAGGATGGAATCGTAATCAATGTTGCTTCAACCGCGGCTTTCCAATCATTGCCATACATGGCCGTATATGGTGCGACTAAAGCTTTCGTTCTTTCCTTCACCGAAGCACTTTGGGGCGAAACCAGAAAGACCGGCGTAAAAGTTCTTGCCGTCTGTCCTGGCCCTACTGCAACAGAGTTCTTTGAGGCGGGAGGCAGCTCGCCTGCCCTAGGGAGATTCATCCGTAGTCGTGAAGACGTAATTAGAACTACCTTCGATGCATTGGCTAATGCCAATTCGGGTGGATCTGTAATTGATGGTGGCTTGAATAAGCTAACTGCGCTTTCCAGTAGATTCTTTACTCGCAAGTTTGCAATAACCCTTGCCGCAAGAGTCATGAATCCAAATAAGAAAAATTAGTTTTTAGATTCCAGGCTAAAACCGTTAGCCAATGCTCTATACCAAGCACTGTCAGGTAAATCGAATCTCTTCCAACTTGTTATCGGGTCTCTTACTTCCATAGTGGTAGAGCCTCCCCCATCTAACAAGACAGCATCGGTTGCCCCAAGAGAGAGTAACCATCTGCCCATTTGATCCGCAGTCGAACCACCTTGACGTGCACCAAAATCGGCTGCATCTACACCACGACTGGACGCCATCAACCAAACCTGCCCATCTTTGTTCCAGCCGATAGCAGAACGTGGACGGAACTCTTTGGTGTGCATCGCACATATCCAAACAACTTTGCCATTTTTGACCAGTACCGGTCCCCGACCTGCGGCGTTTATGAAATTAGCCCCTGAGGCAGCGCGGTAACCCATCGAAACATTTACTACATCTCCAACTTTGAATTTCAGAGCTGCCGTTGCCGATAGACCGTTGGCTTGAACTATGAATCCACCCTCATCTACCCTTGTGAAATACCCTTGACGATAGACATTTCTCACAATTTGTCTTCCGAGTTCATCTGGAGTAATTCGCAAGGTGACCCGACCTGACCTTGTGGTCTCTGAATAGTTCCCATCAAATAATGTAGCTCCGGAGGAACTGAGGTCGCCAAAGTTGTAAGCCGCTATGGGAATAGTGTTGTTTGTGCTCGATACGCTTCCAGCGGGGGCGACTGAATCTGATGTCATCCTTGTTTCAAACTTTGGCGCTGCGCCAAGCGAAAGCCTGGCCGGCTTTTTCACAACTAGTTTTGCCAGAAGTGGCACATATTTACCCCTGATCTGGACAACGGTACCCAGCCGCTTCGAAATCAGCGCACCCTTGCTGTAAATCTTGAATACCTTTCCATTCTTTAGTACTAAGGTCAATTGGCCTTTAGGGGTCAAATCCTGAACGAATTTCTGCCCATAAACCACAATTGAGTCTGGTCCTGGGTTTAACTGATTCACCCCGGTAACTAGATACTTCTTACCAGCTAAAGTAAGTGTGCCGGTGCCCCTGTATCCCTTAGTCGAATCGATTCTTGCTTGGACAAGCCCAATCACCTGAGTCTTAATGGGAGGCGAATATATCATCTTTCCATCTTCAAGCATGGCGTTCCAAGGGCCGTTGCCATCGAAGTAATCACCGTTTAGAGACGCTATCGACTTCTCATCTGTATAAGATAGCATGCGAAGATCTTGCGTTTGAGGAACCTGCCAATGCAAGATTCCGAATGAGACCTTTCTCAAATTGCCCGTTGCGATGGAGACTCTCGTTCCCAGCGGGCTAAGTGATGCAGCTGAGGCATCTCCTCCTGGATTCCACTGCCAAGCCAAGGCTTGAACACCAGACGAAAGTGTCTTTGATTCGACCAAGTGATTTGAATCGAGGGAAGGAGTTGGCAAACAGCTCGAAGCAGAGGCGCTATTGGAAGTCCCTAAACCGACAACTAAGAGCGCGCTTGTGATCAGCGCAAATACCTTAGGCAACGAAACCTCACTTATAGTCACATCTTTAGCCTATTAGGGCCTATCGGTAGGCTCTACTTATGAGTGGAAAACGATTAGCGACTGTTCTATCCGTTTTCATTATTGTTAT
Source organism: Actinomycetota bacterium (assembly GCA_009921165.1). Taxonomy (GTDB): domain Bacteria; phylum Actinomycetota; class Actinomycetes; order Actinomycetales; family Microbacteriaceae; genus Rhodoluna. The sequence continues at coordinate 18,050 of RFYI01000020.1, forward strand.
TTTGGCTGGGAGTTCTCTGAATTCTGGGTCAGCCCAAGCAGCTCCTAACTATGTTGAGGGAACAGATCCAGCTTCGGTACTGTTTAACCCGCTACAAGTGCATAAGATCTCACTGCAGATGTCCAACTCTGACTACAACTCCCTGCGCTATCCAACCGTTAGCTGGGACAATGAGGGCGAATGGCGGCCAACTCAGATGGTTTTTACCATTGGTTCTAAAGCCTATGGGCCATACAAAGTTGGAGTGCACCTGAAAGGCGCTTGGGGTTCTTGGCGAGACATAACAGGAAAGGCCGCTTTTAAGATAAAAATGGATGCCTTTGTCGAGAACCAAACATTTTTTGGGGTACGCAGGATGACCCTAAACAACATGGTTCAGGATCCTAGTTACATTCACGAAGTGCTTGCCTACCAACTCTTCAGAGCGGTTGGGGTTCCAGCTTCCAGAACTGGCTATGCGGATGTTTCACTCAATGGAATCAACTATGGTCTGCACCTTAATGTTGAAACCCTGAATCCAGAAATGCTCAAGCGTTGGAAGATAAGCAGTAGTCAAATGGTGAAAGGTGCTGTTCCTACTTTTCCTGATTTCTGGCCTGGATCAGAGACTTCCTTTGCGATTGAAAGCGGCAACAAGTCCTCTTATTCTGCACTGACTGCCCTAATAGCAGCCAACCAGTTTGATGGCCCAGCATGGTGGGCCCAAATAAACCAGGTCGCAGACCTGGAGGAAATGACCCTCGAGTGGGCCACGGAGCTTTACACCGGTCACTGGGATGGCTATGTACTCAATAAGAACAACTATTTTGTCAATTTTGATGATCAAGGCAAGGCCACAATTCTTCCCTGGGGCACAGATCAGACCTGGAACGGCTCTTACGGTTATTTCAATTCTGCCGGACTCATGCTATCCAAGTGTCTAGGTTCGGAGGAATGTAGGGAGCTTTATCTTCAATCTCTGTCAAAGGTTGCCAAAACGGCAAAGAATTTGAACTTATCTGAGATGGCTAAGAACGTTAGCGCTGCCATCAGCCCCGCTATGAACGATGACACAAGCGGCTACGCAGCTCCAAGGTCTATCAGCGATGACTGAAACTTGGGACACTAGCCTTAGCCAGATAAGTGCTAATGGAAGGGTAATTGACCCTGAGAGAACTATTTATCTGGCCCCTGGAACAAAGAACGTGAGAATAAGTATCATCACTTCACAGCCAGGTGCTTTGGCCGCTCTGGATCAAAACGGAGACTTCAATGCTGGTAGCAATGTGCGGTATGTAACAGTTACCTCGGCTGATGGCGCACATAAGGCAACCAAAAAACTAACGTTCTACGTCTTTACAAAGCACCTAGAAACATCAAAGATAAGATTCGTCGAAGGAAAATCTGGCCTCCTTCCAGCGAGCAAAATGCTAATCAAACAGTTGGCTGCAAAGTTGAAAAACTCAGATAGTTTAACGCTCACACTTTCGATGAGCCAAAACAGCCCTCGTGCTAACAGCTTGCTATCACGAAGGTCGGCAACAATACTTGCATTCTTGAAGAACCAAGGGATTACTCCTATGAAAGTTATCAAGACTCTAAGCACATCAGGATCTAGCCAAACACTTTCAGTGTCTGCTTCCTACCGCAACTAATCTCTACCTAAATAAAGATGCCCCTGGTATCCCAGGGGCATCTTCATTCCTACCTTTTAGTAGTAGTAGATATTTACCGTTACACCCTTAGCCTTAGGCAACTTCAGTGCCTTCAGGATGTAAATCGCGGTCTTTGCACTTGGCATCTTGCTTGCCTTTAGGAACTTCTGAATCGCTGCAGCACGAGCGGCTGGTGAGGTCTTCTTCTTTTCCTTGGCGAATGCCCAGTCGTTTGCGATTTCAACTACAGCGACCTTAGCCTTCGCCTTAGTCAAGCTAGCGATTTCCTTCAAGATAGCTGCGTTAGCTGCCTTGTTGGTCTTCGCATCAACCGTAGTTAGATCCTTCTTAGCGAACGGAATCACAATCTTGTCGACCTTCTTAGGGACCACAAGAGTGATCTTGTAAGTTCCGGTTGTGATTCCATCCTCAGCGGTAACCACAGCTGTGACTGTGTTTAGGCCAGGAACTAGAACGCTTCCACCGGTGATTTGAACCTGAGCTGTAGCAACCGTTGGAGCAGCAGCAACAGTAACAGACTTAGTTCCAATCTTTAGAATCTGAGTTGAACCGACTGGGTACAAGACATTGTTGATTGTGAAGCCCTTCACAGTAGTCACGTTTGAAGGTGAAACCAAGATGGTTAGGTTGTAGTCAATAGCTTCGCCATTCGGATCACCCGGAGTAACGCTGATTGTGACCACGTTTTCGCCAGGAACCAAACCGCTCACTGTCCAGGTAAACGCTGCGGCCGCCTTAACAGCCTTCAGGTTATCGCCGGCAACATTTACGGTTGTGCCAGGTGTGTTAGCTGTAGCTAGTGCCACCTTAGGCTCAGCATAGAGTGTGACGCTGGTTGTTCCAGCTGGTAATGTACTTGACAATGTTGCGTCAGTACCGTTCCATCCAACGCTAATGTTTCCGACCTTTGTGGTCTTCAAAGTAGCGTCATTTCCACCAACATAAGCCTTCAAAGTATAGGTCTTAGCTAATCCAGCTCCTGCAGGAGGCGTCACCTTGAACTTCACTAGGTTCACACCATTGACAAGAGTCACGGCAACAGCACTTCCACGTGGTGCAGGCTTGTCGTTAATGGTCATTGTCGCTAGTGGATCTTCAGTCTGAGCCTTCACCTGAATAGTTGTCGTACCGAAAGGCAATGAGTAGTAGTCCGCGCCATTCAGCAATTCGGTATCAATGCTCTCAGTACCGATGAACACACCTGCATCAGCATCAATGTTCGTGTTCGAACCATCAGAAACGATAAGCGTAACGGTGTACTCCATCTGCTCACCGTTAGCTGCAGTAATGGTCAATACCAAGTTCTGCTCACCAGGCTTTAGCGGAGTAATCTTTCCATCACCTGTGACGGTGTAACTTGCACCAGCATCAGTCGGTGTAGCAAGAACTGTGACTCTAGTAGTTCCGAATGGAAGCTCGACTACTTCGCCATCCTCAACATCCTTGCCATTGATCTTGAACACAGAGTAGCTGTTATCGCTTGAGAAGTCATTCACAGGAATTGTGATGTTGTAGTCAACCGATTCGGCGTTTGGATCACCAGGAGTAACAGTAACGGTGATCAGGTTATCTCCAGCAACCAGACCAGTAATCGTCCAAGTGAACGGAGTACTGGTTGCGGTTGCGGTTCCATCGGTAACTACAGCGACCTTAGTACCTGGAGTCAGACCCGCTGCAAGCGCAACAGTTGGTTCAACATACAAAGTTACAGACTTCGTGCCAGCTGCAAGAGGAGTTGCAAGTGTTGCGTCGTTACCATCGAACGCCAGGGTAACCGAGTCAACCTTGGCCTTCTTCAAAGTAGCATCCGCACCACCAACGTATACCTTCAAGACGTATGTCTGGGCAAATGCAGCACCAGCCTGCGGGGTGACCTTCAAGGAAACAAGGTTCACACCATTAACAAGGCTGAGTGAAGCAGATCCACCGCGAGCAACCACCTTGGAATTGATAGCCAATGAGGCAGTCTCATCCTCAGTTTGAGCGAAGATTGCTACCGAAGTAGTACCCAAAGGCATTGAGTAGTAATCAGCGGTATCAAGCAGAGCTAGGTCCACACTTTCACCGTTGATTGTCAAACCTGCGTCGCCATCAAGGTTTACATTCTTGCTCTCTTCAAGAACAGTCAATGTAACCGTGTAGGTTGCTATATCGCCATTAGGTGCAGTCACGGTAACCACAAGGTCTTGGTCGCCTACAACTAGTGCCTTGGCCTTACCATCACCAGTGACTACGACAGTAGCCTTCGAATCGTTTGCCTCAGCAACTACATTGACAGAAGTGGTTCTTGCAGGAAGTTCAATTGCATCACCATCATTAGCGTCAACTCCGTCAATCGTGAAGGTCTTTAGAGTGTTGTCGCTGCTCAAAAGAACATTCAAAGTGACTGTGTACGAAGTAATACCAATACCGTCAGCAGCGTAAACAGTGACAGTCAAAATGTTTGAACCAGCTACCAATCCGCTGTCGCCATCGATAGAGTAAGAGGCTTCAGGATCTACGGTCTCTACTACAACATCAACCGAAGTTGTGTATGGCTCAAGATCAACAGAAGAACCATCAGCAACGTCATCTCCATTTACGGTAAAGGTCGCAAGCTCAACATTGTTTCCAAGAGCAACATTCAATGTCACGTTGTATTCCTGAGTGGTCTCACCATCAGCTGCAGTCACGGTAACAGTCAACGTATTCATACCAGACAGGAGATCTGTGCCACCGACAACTTCGACAGATGCATCAGGATCTGTAGCCTCAGCAACAACCTCAACCTCAGTTGTGTAAGCCGCAAGGTTTAGAACACTTCCGTCGTCAACAGTCTCACCATTGACAGTGAAGGTAGCCAAGCTAGCATCACTGTTCTTAGCAACATTCAAAGTCACGTTGTATTCCTGAGTGGTCTCACCATCAGCAGCAGTAACAGTAACA
>RFYI01000003.1 GCA_009921165.1 Actinomycetota bacterium
TTTTTCTAATTAGCTCGCTCATGGCCTATTCCTCATCCAAAATAGCTGCCACCCGGAAACGTCCCTGACCTGAGTCAGGAGCCCCAGAAAGCGCTTGTTCTTGGGTTAAAGAAGGCTTAACTACGTCTTCTCGGAATACATTTGCCAACGGGATTGGGTGGCTTGTGACGGGGGTATTGGCGTCAATGGCATTGGAAATCTTGGCCACAGAGTCAACAATTAGGCTCAATTGTTCGGTAAACCGAGCAACTTCATCCTCATTGAGGTCAATTCTGGCCAAACCAGCTAGGTGGCGCACTAAATCAGAGGTTATTTCAGACACAGGTTTCCTTAGAACTCTTGTGATGAGCAGTACTACCAGTATATCGGGGATGACGGCTAAGCCTTTACTGGGCTAAACTTACATAGTTGTCCGGAAGAGCCCCTTTGCTTCAGGACTCCCAATTTTGCAGGAGATAAAGATAAATGGCTGAAGAAGAGAACTTCGACATCGTTATGCGCGGGTATGACCGCGACCAGGTCGATAAGACTATCGATGAGATGCGCTTAGAAATCGAGCACCTGACTAGTTATAACGAAAGTGCAGCCTCGGAAATCACAATCCTGAAGGCTGAAGTTGACAATCTTAAAGATCAGGTCAAAAAAGGCGGCCCCAACGGCTATGCAGCCCTAGGTGCTCAATTCGAACAGACTCTTCGACTAGCCGAAGAGCAAGCTAGAAAGATGATTGCTGACGCTGGACAAGATGCGCTTCGAATTCGTGATGAAGCTAAGGGCGAAGCAGATCTCCTAAAGCGCTCTGCTAAAGATAAAGGCGATCGTGTTGTTCAGGAAGCCGAAATCAAGATGGAAGAAGCCCGTCTTGAGGCAGACCGTCGACACGCTGAATTGCTTAACTCTGCAACGGCAAGCGCAGCTGAAGCTAGCGAGAAAATTCAGACGGCTCAACGTGAAGCCGCTGCCATCAAATCTGATGGTGAGAGATATGCAGCAGAACTTCGTGCCCAAGTTCACCGTGAGACAGAACAGGCTCGAGCACTTGCCTCAGAGCTAAGCCAGCGCACTGCACAATCTAGAGTCGAATTGGAAGCTGAACTCAAAGCCAAACGCGATGAGTCCGAGCAAGAATCACTAAGAATTTACCAAACTGCTGTTGCCCAAGCACAGGTGCTAACCGAAGAGGCTAACAAGTCGTTGGCAGAGTCTTCTGCTCGTGCTGCTGAAATTCTCTCAGAAGCAGAAAGAGTTTCCAGAGAAACAAGAGCTACCAGAGATGAAACAATCGAAGACTCGCAAAGACGTGCTTCCGATCTAATAAATAATTCTCGTCGTCGTGCTGAATTGCTATCTCGCAAAGCTCAAGGATATGCAGAAAACGCAATCAAAGATGCAAGAGAGCGTTTGACCAAGCTTTCTGATGAGCGTGAAGAGGTTGCTGACTTCCTAGATTCAATGAGTAAATTAATGTCCACCGAAAGTATGATCTCAGTTGATGAGTCAGAATTTGATGAGAAAAATAACTAGTTAGCTAGTTTTGCTGCAAATTCTTCTTCAGATATAACTGCAACACCCAATGATTCAGCCTTGGCTAATTTAGACCCCGCGTTTGCTCCCGCCACAACAAAAGCAGTGTTCTTAGAGACACTGGAGGCAGCCTTTCCACCGTTAGAGATGATGAGTTCTTCAATCTGTTCTCTGGTGTAATTAGCAAGTGTTCCAGTAACGACAATACTCATACCGGTGAATAATCCAGCTACATTCAGATTGGCACCAGGACCTTCGTGCCCTGGTATTTCTAGTAACACTCCTGACCTGCGCCAAGACTCAACCAAGTTTCTGTGCCAATCAACTTTTATCCAATCAAGAAGTGACTGAGCAAGAATAGTGCCCACACCGTCGACTTGAGACAGTTCCTCCTCGGAAGCTGCGAATATTCGATCCAATGAACCGAAGTGCGAAGCTAGCGATCTAGCGGCAACTGGGCCTACGTGTCTGATTGAGAGTGCAACAAGAATTCTCCATAATGGCCGAGTCTTGGCCTCTTCCAGATTCTTGAGGAGCTTATAAGCAACCTCAGCAGGCGATCCATCTTTCTTCTTGAAAAATTCAACAATTTTTGGATTACCTTCTTCATCTAGTTTGGGCAAGCCAGTGTCTGGGTCAAGAACATGCGCTCGAATAGGCAGAAGTTGATCTAGCTTCAAGTCAAAAAGATTAGCCTCTGATTTGAGCGGAGCCTCTAGCGGTTCAAGTGGTTGGGTTAGAGCAACCGCTGCGACATAGCCGAGCGCTTCGATATCGAGCACGCCACGAGAGCCGATGTATGCAACTCTTTCTCTGAGTTGTGCAGGACAGTGCTCTGAGTTTTGGCAACGAATATCAATATCTCCCTGGCTTGCAGGAGCTAACTTTGCTCCACAGTCAGGGCAGTTGGTTGGCATTACGAACTCGCGTTCTTTACCAGTTCTAAGTTCAACAACTGGTCCGAGAATCTCGGGGATGACGTCCCCTGCCTTCCGGAGAACGACGGTGTCTCCGATTAAGACGCCTTTGGCTTTTACTACATCTTGGTTATGTAGCGTGGCAAACTCGACAGTCGAGCCAGCTACCCTAACTGGTTCAACAACCGCATAAGGAGTTGCTCGGCCAGTTCTACCGACTGAGACTCGTATATCCAACAGCTTGGTGTTTACCTGCTCAGGCGGATATTTGAAAGCTATTGCCCATCTTGGTGCCCTTGCCGTAAACCCAAGATCTGTTTGAGCTTGCAGCGAATCGACTTTGACCACAACACCATCTATCTCATGTTCTAAATCATGTCGGTGCAGTTGGAAGTTATTGATGTATTTGATCACACCTTCAAGTGAGTCGACAACCTCGTATCTTGAAGAAGTGGGGAGTCCCCAGCTTTTTAGTAGTTCATAAAGTTCGCTTTGGTTTCTTAGCGGGGCGTCCGGCCAAGCGCCAACACCGTGCACCAGCATCTGTAAAGGTCTGCTCGCTGTCACCTTTGAATCTTTTTGTCGTAAAGATCCGCTGGCTGAGTTTCTTGGATTTGCAAACGGAGCTTTGCCTTCAGCAACTAGACCCGCATTTAATTTTGCAAAATCGGCAACCCCGAAGAAAATCTCTCCCCTAATCTCAACGAGATTTGGATGTCCTTTGCCTTTTAGTTGCTGTGGTATCTGTTTGATGGTTCTAACATTGTTAGTTACATCTTCTCCAACTACTCCGTCCCCTCTGGTTGCAGCTGATACTAGAATTCCATTTTCATACCGGAGGTTTATAGCTAATCCATCTATCTTCAATTCACAGAGGAACTTCTGATCGCCAACACGGTTTGCCCAAGCCTTCAGTTCTTCTTCGCCAAAAGCATTATCTAAAGACCACATTCTGTCCAGATGCTCTACAGGCGAGAAAGCTTCATTCGCTGATCCGCCAACACTTTGGGTTGGGCTATCCCCGGTGATGAGTTCTGGGTGCTTGGACTCAAGTAACTCGAGTTCTTTCATTAGTGCATCGTATTCAGCGTCACTGATAATGATGCTGTTTTCCTGATAGTAACTACGACGATGCTTGTTTATTTCGTCTACAAGCGATGCAATTCTTTCGGCAGGATTTTGAGGCACGCAATAAGCCTAAACAGAGCCTCAGACTACTTCAGCCAGCACTCGCCGAGCCTGTGGAAAAGGCATCGACTGCTGACACTGTTCTGTCTATGGTGGTTTGAGCTAAGACTCTGGTGCCGATGTAAACAACAGCTGTTTGACCAGGTGCGACACCAAGAATTGGTTCATCAAGTTTGATAACCATCGCTCCATCGACAACTGCAACCTGGGCTGGGACCTGTTCACCGTGTGCTCTAACTTGAACATGAGCTGTAAAGAATTCTTCTGGATCATGCTTAGGTTTACCACACCAGGTAAAGCGATCTCCTGAAAGTTCAACCACGGCCAAAGCCTGCTGTGGTCCAACTACGACTTTGTTGGTATTCACATCGACTGCTAATACATATCTAGGTTTCCCATCAATCGCAGGCTTTCCTAGTTGTAATCCTTTTCGTTGTCCAACAGTGAAACCGTGAGCACCTTGATGTTTTCCTAGAACAGTTCCCTGCATGTCTACTATTTCTCCGGCGGTTGATCCAAGGCGATCGGCCAACCAATCTTGGGTGTCCCCTTCAGGAATAAAACAGATGTCATAAGAGTCTGGCTTAGCCGCAACAGATAGTCCTCTGGCAGCAGCTTCCTCTCTAATCAGATCTTTACTGGCTGTATGCCCAAGCGGAAACATGGAATGTTTTAGTTGCTCTGCAGTAAGCACTCCCAGCACATAGCTTTGATCTTTTGCTAGTGCCATTGATCTGTGGAGTTCGAGGTTGCCTTCATCATCTGTCAAAATGCTCGCATAGTGTCCCGTGCAGACGGCATCAAAACCAAGTGCCAAACCCTTTTCTAGTAATGCAGCAAACTTGATTCGTTCATTACATCTCATGCACGGATTAGGGGTTCGACCAGACTGGTACTCAGAGATGAAGTCATCGACTACTTCTAATTTAAATCTTTCAGAAAAATCCCAAACATAGTAAGGGATGCCAATTGCATTAGCGGCACGTTGAGCATCCATGCTGTCTTCGATGGTGCAACAGCCCCTCGAGCCGGTTCGAAGTGTTCCTGGCATTCTAGATAGCGCTAAATGAACGCCAACCACCTCGTGACCAGCTTCAACAGCTCTGGCGGCAGCGACAGCGCTATCCACGCCTCCACTCATTGCTGCCAGTACCTTCATGTGTCTATTCTCCACTAACTCGGTAAACCTGCCCTAAGGGCACCATCTAACGCAGAAGGCAACGCCTTCAAGAACATGTCTATTTCTTCTTGGGTTGTTTCCTTACCTAGTGTCATCCGCAGGCAACCGTTAGCATCCCTGTCTGTTCTGCCCATCGCGACTAAAACGTGCGATGGACCGTTAACGCCTGCCTGACAGGCGGAACCGGTAGAAACACAGATGCCTTGTTGGTCTAAGAGAAAGAGTAGAGAGTCTCCAGAACAACCAGAGAATGTGAAGTGAGCATTATTGGGTAACCGGCTAGCTTTGCTTCCTGTTAGTTGAGCAACTTTTGCCACGGCTAAAACTCCAGAGACCAAGTGATCTCTTAGTTGTCCTATTCGTTTCATCTCTGATTCCAACTCGGCTATCGTGATCTCTGCAGAAAGAGCAAAGGCTTTTGCTACTGGAGCGTTCATAGTCCCGGAACGCATTCCTCTTTCCTGACCGCCTCCGTGCACCAGTGAAACAAGTTTGGTATCTCGTGCAACGATCAACGCGCCTGCGCCAACCGGTCCACCAATTTTATGAGCAGAAATACTCATCGCTGACAATCCAGAATTTTTGAAACTTAGCGGAGTATGACCAAAAGCAGCAATTGCATCAGAGTGAACTGGAATTCCATATTGCTTGGCGATGTCAACAACGCGGTGAATATCAGTTATCACCCCAGTCTCATTATTTGCCCACATCAAACTGATTAAATTAACGCTCTGGTGGTTTGCAAATAGAAAAGTAGCCAGATTATCCAAATCGATTACGCCTTCAGAATCAACAGGTAACCAAAGAACCTGAGCACCTTCATGTTTTTCGAGCCACTCAATAGGGTCAATAACGGCATGATGTTCTGTGCCGGCAGAAATTATTATGTTCCTATTTTGATCTTCAGACTTTCTTTGCCAAAAGATACCCTTGATAGCTAGGTTGTCACTCTCAGTTCCGCCTGCAGTGAAGATGACTTCATTACGATCGCAGTCAACACTTTTAGCTAAAGACTCTCTGGCCTCTTCTAAAGCTCGCCTAACATTTTGACCAGATATGTGCACTGAAGAAGGATTGCCTAGCTCTTTGAGATACGTAACATAACAGTCAAAGACTTCAGTTCGAAGGGGCGTTGTAGCGGCGTAATCCAGATATACGGTCATGGTTAGAACATTTTCACTGCTAGAGATTTACGAGCACTGATAGCGCTTGGGTGATTTTTACCAACCACGTTGAATAGCTCAAGAAGTAGTGAAGATATCGCTGCTCTTTCATCGACTGTTGCTTTGTCAAACCAAGATAAAAGAAGATTGAAGGAGGAATCGGCATCGCCTATGGCTAGAAGAATGTCCGCTTTACGCATTGCCTCTTTAACATTTACCGGCTCAATCAATAATTCCTTTTCTATTTCTCCCGCATATGTTCGCTCCACCAGTTTTACCTGAGCAAGTCTCTCAACTAAAACATCGTTACCTGGTGTTTTTTGTAATTCCGCTTCGTAGATTTTGACCGCTGCGGAGAAATCACCTTTATCCATGGCATCCAATGCCTGTTGCTCTGCTTCGTTTAGCTTCGATTCGGCACTAGAGATAGCTTGGCCATCAACCTCTAACAGACCGGCAACTCCCTGGCTTGCCGCCACCTCAACCAGTTTTCTAAGGAACTCAGCTAGGTCTTGCTCTTCTTGGTCACCCTGGAATAGTGGCTTTGGTTCTCCTTTGAGAATCATGGCAACTGTTGCAGGATCTGCTACCCCGAACGCTTCGGAGAGTGTTGGATTTGCAACCAAGTCGATCTTTCCCAGTAGCCACTGTCCGCTGCCCGCGAGAGCAAGTTTCTCTAGTTTGCTAACCAGAGAGATGCTCTCGGGATTGTTATTGTCATAAAAGCAAACCACTACAGGAACTACTGATGAAAGTTGAATTACGCTGCGAAGAACTGCCTCGTTCAATTCAATGGTGAGCGCTGGGACTTTGATGGAACCTTGAGTATCAACTTTCACACCGCTGGTTTGCTCAATCTTTTCTTTGACTATCTTGTTAGCCAAAGCAGACAAGTCAACTGCTCCTCGGAATGCTGAATTCAACTCACTCACTGCAAAGCCTTTACGCTGAGTATGCCTTGAGAAGCGCCAACAAGTCTTATCTTTTCCGCTGAACCTGCCACCGGCACATAAAACAGGAGCATGTTGCCGTAGATAATTCTTAGCCCCGTAGAACTACCAGGAGCATCTAGCAATAACTTGTGATCTAGTTGCGTTACCGAAACCGCAACACCGCGAATCTTAGGTCTAATCACTGATGTGTCATTCATGGCAAGGGCGACTAGGCCGCCTGATTCCAGTGTGAGCATACCGATTATGTTTGGACTACCTAAAGCGTGAATAAACCGAATGGACGCATTTGCTTTCTTTAGGTCTGACTTCTGTTGATTTTGCGATTCCGATAGCGAGGCGTAGAACTTATCAGCTGCCAAATCAAATTCTGGTGCGTACTTACTTTTCAGACCCTTGTTGATAGTGTCGCCATACTTAAATGGAAGGCCCTTCAAAGGTGTTGCAAGATAGGCATTATTAGGATCAATGCTTAGCGCTCCTGTTGCTTGAGCCGCAACTTTGGGGAAACTTGCTGTTGGTAGCAAATCTATTAGGTACCAAAGCTTGTAGTTATCTCTTGGGGTTCTCTGTTTCAAAACCATTAGTTGAGGAGCTCTGTTGCTCGAGTCAGACTTAGTTACCACCATTAGAGTTCTTGGTTGCCACTTTTCAGTCGCCTCTGGTAGTTGCATAGGGAGTGCGACAGTTACCGGGTTCGCTACCAGCTCTGGTAACTTTGGAATCTTCTTACTCTTAATCTGCAGTATGTATTGAACTTTTCTAAGTTTCAGAGCGGTACCTGAAACTCTCGTCACCAGAGTCTTCTCATCACGTGCCTTATCGGCCGTGTTCACAGTTGAGGCGATTTCGCCAACAATTCGTTGTAACTGCTTATCAGTCACAACAACAGTTACCTGCTCGAACTTTGGCTTGTCGGGTTCTGTAACGGATGGATTGGACGAAGAACAGCCAGCAAGCAGCGAAAGACTAATAAGACCCACAGGAGCTACAAGCATGCGTCGCCTAGAAGATCTTCTCCCCTTGCGAGGAACATCTGGTCTGATTCTGCGACGATACTTGGGACCTCTTGGAGCTTTCGGGATTCGTCGCTTAGGCCCGCGGAGTTTGCGAATGTATCTAAAGGCAAGATAATTCATGATCAATGCCAGTAACAATAGGAAAACACCGAAGTAAATCAAGATAAGCGGCCAGTTGATTAGGTTTGCAGTTTCCCAAATCACCGAGACTTTGCCAGGCGCTCTATGAAAACCATCGCTGGCTAAGAGTACCGCCGTGTCGTCATACATGGTTACGGCCGTGCGTAGATTGTTCTGGACGTTGAGCTGGGACCTCCAAAGATCGCTGCCATCTGGGTTAGCGTCAGTCCCACCAGCTAAAATCGTCGAAACGTCAGGTTTACCGGTTTCAGGGTTCAGATTTAGCCGGACAAAGTTAGAAGTTCCTATCCAATGCTGAATATCGCTTTCTCGAGAGTCTGCGTAGAAAATCTTCTTTGTGCCAGCTGCCTCAATAGAAATCTGCCCGTCAAACTTAGTCAAGGTGTCATGCGGGATAACCACGTAGGAATAAGCCGAATCAACTTGAAAATCAACCCGATGACTTGCACTGTCGGCATACGGGGCTTTGAGGGCAAAACCAAGTAAGACGCTAATTGCCGAGGCTACTAGGAGCACGGTGGCTATAACAAAACGCATTGTGCTCCTTTCAGGCTAAACTTGGGGGGTAGCTCTATTCTACCTAAGCCCTAGGAGAGCCCCTTTGGGAGCCGATGAGACCGAATATCCGCTGGTTATGCGTGGTTATGACCGCGCAGCCGTCGATGATGCTATCCGGGATTTCCGCAAGGAAATAATCAACCTAACTAATCTCAACAACCAGTTGGTTGCTGAGCTTAGAGATGCTCAAAACCGCCTTATAGTCCTTGAAAATGATGCTGAAGAGGCCAAGAGTCCAAGTTATGCCGGTGTTGGGGCCAAAGCCGCCCAAATCCTAAGTACAGCCGAAGAATTGGCTATCCGTCTGGTTGCCGATGCTGAGGCCGAGCGCGACGCCTTGATTCAGACAGTCCAGTCAGACATAGATCAGCAGAAATCTGATGGCCAGGACTACTATGACGAATTGGTGGCTGAAGCACAGCGTCGAGCAGACCGTATTATCAACTCAGCCAAAACCGATTACGACGAAACTTTGGCAAAGGCAAAAATGGAGTCTGAACGCTTAGTTGACGAGGCTCTTCGAGAAGCGGGAAGCATCAGAGGCGCTATCGCAACTGAGGTAGCCAAGATGCGTGCAACAGCTAAACGTGAAATTGAAGTTCGACAAAGCGAAGCTGACCGTTCTCTTGCTGAACGTCGACTAATTCTTGAAAGACAACTGACTCAAAAAGTAGATTCGGTTTTAGCCACTGCCTTGATTAGTGAACAAGCTCGAATCGATCTTGATCTTGAGCTCTCTGCAAGAAGAGCAGATGCTGAGGCAGACTATCAGCGCAAATATCAGGAAGCAGTCGCCCAAACTCAGCGGTATCTTGATGATGCTAATGCGCAGCTTTCTAGCGCATTGACCAGAGTCGCAGCCGCCAGATTGGAAGCTGACACCATTGAGGCTGCTGCTAGAGCCATCAACAAACAGTCAACTGAACTGGGGCGAATAAGAGCAGAAGAAATTATCAATGCTGCAGAGGTCGAAGCAAGATCTATTCTCAGCTCCAATCAAGAGAAGGTTGCGGCCAGACTGCATCAGCTGGAAATTGCAGAAAGAAAACTTGGACACGAACGTGAAAGCATTCTTGTTTATCTAAATAACTTAAAACAGGTAATAGATCAAAGCAAAAAAGACCTAAAGTAATACTTTTAAGGAGCGCTAATGTCAGCACCTAACAACATTCGTATCAGCCACGCCTATCAGGTAGGCCTTTTGGGCGGACTAGGAGTCATTACAGCTCTTGCACTTGGCAACGCTTTGGTCTCTATTGCTAGCATCATCACATCAATTTTTACAGCTCTGTTTATCACACTGGGTTTAGAACCTCTAATTCAACTGCTTCAGCGCCGAGTTGTTCGTCGCGGTTATGCCATTAGCATCGTTGCTTTTGGCTTACTTGGAGTACTTGGCTTAGTGGTTTTCTTGATTTTGCCACCGCTAATTTCGCAGACTGGTCATTTCATACAGAATCTGCCAACTTTGCTTGAGGAATTTTCTAAATTGCCTTGGATTCAATCTTTAGATAACAGATTTGGTGGTGCGATATCTTCCGCTCTGAACACTTCAGGTGCTTATTTAGTTGATAGCAAGAATTGGCCTAATCTTCTCGGCGGAGTAGTTCAGGTGGGCATCACTTTATTCAACGGCGTGATAGCAACCCTAACCGTTGGTATCCTGACCCTATATTTTATGAGTTCACTAAACGGAATCAAGGCCGTGGGAATCAACCTGGTTGCTAAATCTCAACGCAAACGCGTTGAAGGTATCGTAGATCAGGTTTTCGCCTCTGTGGGCAGATACGTCATGGGGCAGGTTATTGTGGCATCGATAAATGCCTCTATCGTTTTCACAGTTTTGCTGATTGCAGGAGTGAAATTTGCAGTGGTATTGGCTTTCATAGATTTCTTACTGGTTCTGATCCCTATGATCGGGTCAATTTCAGGTGCATTAATTGTGATTATTGTCACCGCCGCCACAATGCCACCAGAGACAACCCTTGGTGTTGCTGTGGCAATTCTGATTTACACACAGATTGAGGCATATCTGATTGCTCCAAGAATTATGAAGAAGGCGGTGAATGTTCCGGCAGCACTTATTGTTGTTTCCGCCTTAGCTGGTGGTTCGCTGCTAGGGCTTCTGGGCTCTTTACTGGCTATCCCAATGGCTGCATCTTTGTTACTGATAGTTAAAGAAGTCTGGGTTCCGCACCAAAATCAGCGTTAGAAGAAATCTGCTAGCGGATAAGCTAATGGATTTACGATTTTCACTACTTCATTGAGGACTCGTTTGGTAGCGCTCTCCCCCACCCACAAATGCTTGGCAGCTTCGATGTTGATGAGTTCTACTTTCTCAATTACTGCAAAGCGTTCCTTAGCTTGCTCGGGCTTTAGATAATCGTCGTGTTCCGGAATTAGTGCTACTAACCGCTTAGCTGTTTCATTCCATCGGGCTAGTTCTTCATTACTTGTTCTATGTAATGGTGGCGAAAGCAGAATTGCACCGAGCACATCTAAATCAGGTCCATACTTCAGTGCTAACTCAGTTCCAAAGGACCAACCGACCAACCATAGGTTAGGAAGGCCCCGCTGCTTGGCAAAGTTAACCGCTGATTCAACATCTAATTTCTCGCTTACTCCACCATCGAAACTTCCCTGAGATTTTCCTTGTGGTGATTCTGTCCCGCGAGTGTTGAATCTAAGGATGGCAAGGTCCGCTAGGGCGGGTAATCTGTTGGCGGCTTTTCTAAAGATATGGGAATCCATAAATCCACCTGCGGTTGGAAGTGGGTGCAACATTATCAATGTTGCTAATGGTTCATTTTCTAAAGGCAAAGCCAACTCAGCAATTAGATCGAGACCGTCTGATGTTCTAAGCACTAGTGATTCTCTACTACCCGGTAGTTCAACTGAGGAACGAACTTCTATCTGACTCAAAACAGTCTGCCTTGGAATTTTTGCCAACAGACATTATGGAAGTGTCTTCGCTTTTCGGGACCAAGCTCACTCTCCCAAACAACGACATGAGACAACCCAGGCCCAAAACTGAGCGAGCAGTATGGGCAGATCCACCGCTTGGCTTCTTCGACGTTTTTTCCAGAGGCGGTTTGAACAAAGAATTCAACTCCGTTTTTGAAAACTTGCTTCTTTATGCCATCTCTTAAACGAGCAATATCTAAGGGTTCGTCATCGCCATCATCTTTTTGATATCCTCGAGGTCTATTGTTTCTGGGCATGGGTTAATACCAACGGAACTTATTGGAGTGAGCCATAGCCCCACAAGGAGCACCGTAACGGTGTTTGATGTAATTCACACCCCATCGGATTTGAGTCTCAGGGTTGGTTTGCCAGTCTGCACCCATTTCGGCCATTTTGGCCCCTGGAAGCGCTTGAGGAATACCGTATGCACCTGAACCTGAGTTATATGCATTAAAGCGCCAGTTTGATTCTCTATCCCAAAGTGCGACTAAACAGGAGTATTGATCTCTACCCCAGTTGTTACTCATTACCAGAGTGAAGGCAAACTCTTTAATGGTTCCTGATTCTGGAGGAGCAGCGTTGGCCACATAAATAGCCGCCGCTTCGTCACCAGTGACAACCTCCCAGCCACCTCTGGCAAAGCTGATTTTCTGCTGGGATGAATAGCCATAGGACTGAGCATCCTCATCAGAGTAAAAGGAATCAAAGGCATATGCGCTAGCCAAAGCCCCGCCATACGGATCAACAACGGTAACTAGTACATAGCTGCTCGCAAACCCGAAGGCCAACAGATTCAAAATCAGAGAGCGAACTCTCTTAGAAAGTGGCTTTTCAGCAAGCCAGGGACTTAGGCTGTTGCCAAATAGTCTCGTAAAGAAGCGTTGGCGAAGTGAGGGTCGGACTAGTTCATACCTGCCCATTTGTTCACCGCCTTCACAACAAGAGTCAAGTTTACCCGATGGTGCAGTTTTGGCTCAGGAACTGCGCGTTTTAGCCTCTGGGGACTAATTTGCCAGGGCAGGAGGCTAGAACTCGAGCCATCGAATCATGCTCAGCTCTTGTGACCCATAGATGATATTTGAATTTCACTGCTATTTGTCTAGCAACATAGGAACACCAAAATTTCCGGTTAGGCGGAAGCCAACTAGCAGCATCACTATCACTTTTTTGCATATTGGAGATACCGTCGACAGCCAATAGATTCAGTGGATCATTATAGAAGGAGTAACGCTGTGCTGAACTAAGTTTCTGCGCACCCTTCTGCCAGGCATCGCTAACTGGGACGACATGGTCAATCTGAACTGCATTAGAAGTTCCAACACCTCGAACAAAATAGATTGTCTTGGCTGTGTATGGGTCACTGAGGATTCCAGTGGCAACTGTGCACCTAGGTGATTCTCGCCAAGTGATTGAAACCAGATCTCTTTGCAAGATGAAGTTTCTAGTGTCACACTCGCCTATTTCCCCCCAACCATCACTAAAAAGAGCTCGGTCATACCCGGTTTTTGGTGCTCGACCTTTGATGGCAATTTTGGCTAGAACAGTAGTAGCTTTGAGTTTCGATGAAGCCTCGGCAACAGGTGCAAGTTCTAAGAGGCTGAACAGTAGCCCTAGTGCAAGAACACTAGCTACCGAGCTTCGAAATAACGTGTTGACGTTGGAGAACTTCCACGAGCTTTTCGATGAAGGCATCGACTTGATACTCTGCATAGCCCCTCCTTTGTGTTTTGAACACTACAAGTCTTACTTCTTTGAGAGTCATTTCGGTTTCTTGCTTCAAGTATGCTGCTAGTCGAGAACAGAACGCATCCACCTGTCTCCGGTTATAGCCTCGATTAGGCCACTTACGTTTGGTGAATCTTTTGTCCCTGGCTCTATTGCTTCTAGCTGCGAGCAAGGTGAGCCCCTCTTCGAGTAACCTCACAAAATCTTCTTCACCAGATGCACTAAAACTACGTTCTAGCTCGCGTTCAACAAAGACGTCTTCAAGCTTCTCCATCGCAGCATCAACTGCTGAAATTGAATAGCCGTTCTTGACTAATTCAAACCGGGCTGAACGAATAGTGGCAGCTTCCATTTCTTGATTATCTGGGTCGAGATATTGACCTCTCGCCGATTCCAAGAATGCGTCGACTTGGCTAGGCACATAGCCCAATTTTGATCCAGACTTACTAAAAGCGAAACTCACTGTTCTATTCTCTCAATCGAATCAGAACAGTCTTACCGCAAAGACCATCAGCAGGTAACCGCTTAGTGCTGCCGGCAGCATTGAATCTAAACGATCCATGACTCCACCGTGTCCTGGAATCGCACTTGACATGTCTTTCACACCAAGATCTCGCTTGATGAGTGATTCAGCAAAATCACCTAGCACAGCAGACATAAGGACAACTCCGGCCACGACAAACCCAAACCACCAAGGCAGCTGCAATAACCAAACAGTTTGTAAGACAGACGAGGCTAAACCAAACAGAGCTGATATAAAAAAGCCCTCCCAGCTCTTTTTAGGACTCACCTTAGGCAGCATTGGATGCTTGCCCAATTTTCTACCAAATAAATATGCACTGGAATCAATAACTATTACTGTTGTGACTATTGTGATGACCCAAAATTTACCTTCAACAAAACCATCATGACTCGGTTCACGTAAAAGCAGAGCAGCAAAACTCATAGTCAAAGGTAGGTAGATAACTACAAATGCAGATGCTGAAAAGTCTCGAATAATCTCAGCGAAACTCCTCTCAAGTGATGCATGTTGAGCAATAAGTTCAACTCCACGCCAAAGCATCAAAGCTGCGACTATCGCTGAAACACCGACCCATTGCCCAACTTCTCCACCCCAGTATGCAAGAGGCATGACTAATGCAGAACCAACCGATACTGGCACTCTTGGAACATGCCAGTTCTTTTGTCTGAGTGCGCTGGATAACTCCCAAGCTCCGGCGGCGCAGGCCAAAGCGATTAGTGCAATAAAAAGTTCCTTGACGGCTAGCACAGAAGCCAAAAACGCAAAGGCAAGAATCAACCCAAATATTACTGATTGGGAGAGGCTCCTACCACCCTTAGGCTCCGCGATTGTCAACTAAACCTCTAGAAGTTCGGCTTCTTTGCGCTTTAGCGCTTCGTCTATAGCATCGACATTAGTTTTAGTTGTTGCTTCGAGTTCCTTTTCGGCGCGTGCAAGATCATCATCGCCAGCGAGGCCATCTTTCTTTAGTGCATCTAGTTCGTCTTTAGCCTTGCGGCGGATATTACGAACTGCGACCCTGTGATCCTCCGCCTTAGTCTTCACAATCTTGACGTAATCTTTGCGACGGTCTTCGGTCAGTTCAGGCAAAGATACTCTAACTAGATTGCCGTCGTTAGTTGGGTTAGCTCCTAGGTTAGGGATATCTCTAATCGCTTTTTCAATTGCAGCAAGCGCACCTTTGTCATAAGGAGTAACCACTATAGTTCTAGCTTCTGGATTAGCAATTGACCCAAGAGAAGACAATGCCGTTGGTGTGCCATAGTAATCAATCATCAACCTTTGGAACATTGCTGGATTGGCCCTACCTGAGCGGATGGTGGCGAAGTCTTCCTTGGCTGATTCAACAGCCTTGCCCATTTTTTCGCTGGCTGTAGCCAAAATATCGTTAATCATGATTCTCCTTATTTTAAAACTAAGCGCTAACGCGTGTACCAATCTTTTTACCTAAGAGTGCCTTAGTGATGTTTCCCTCGGGTTGCATGCCAAAAACCACCATAGGAATGTTGTTATCCATGCAAAGACTAAACGCAGTTGAATCAACTACTTTTAGTTTCTTCACAAGAGCTTCCTGGTAGGTAATAGTTTCAAGACGCTTAGCTTTTGGATCCTTCTTAGGATCTGCTGAATAAACAGCATCAACGCCATTTTTAGCAACTAAAACTTCTTGAGCGTGAATCTCAAGTGCTCTTTGAGCCGCTACGGTATCGGTTGAGAAGTATGGAAGACCAGCGCCGGCACCGAAAATGACAACTCGACCTTTTTGCATGTGTCTAATTGCACGAAGCGGTATGTAAGGTTCAGTTACCTGAGCCATTGAAATAGCGGATTGCACTCTAGTTTCACAACCAGCTTGTTCTAAAAAGTCTTGCAACGCTAAAGCGTTCATAACTGTGCCCAACATACCCATGTAGTCGGCACGAGCACGATCCATACCTCTTTGAGAAAGTTCAGCGCCTCTGAAGAAGTTACCGCCACCAACAACAATGGCTATTTCAACCTTCTTGGCAGCTTCTGCAATCTCTCTGGCAATACCTGAAACAATATCTGGATTGACACCTAGTGTGCCACCACCGAAAGCTTCACCTGAAAGCTTGAGCAAAACACGACGTGGAGTTGATGGCATGGCTATCCCTCTCAAAGACCTGGTACTCCCTCTAGTTTAGGCTTTATAAAGGAAAAGGCTCGGTCTATTAGACCGAGCCAATTCACTTTTAGAACTTTTTTGTTAAGCGCCTACGCGGAATCTAGCGAATGCAGAAACGGTTAGACCGTGCTGCTCTAGAACCTTCGCAACACTTAGCTTGTTGTCCTTAGCGAAGTCCTGCTCTAGTAGGCAGTTCTCCTTGAAGAATCCCTTTACGCGACCTTCAACGATCTTCTCCAAAGCAGCCTCTGGCTTACCTTCGTTACGAGCAGTCTCTGTTGCAATACGACGCTCGGTGTCAACAATGTCCTGAGGAACATCTTCAATAGCTAGGTAGCTTGGACTAAATGCTGCGATGTGAACTGCAACATCGTGAGCAGTCTCAACATCTGCACCCTTGAACGCAACAAGAACACCAACCTGTGGAGGTAGGTCCTTTGATGTGCGGTGCAGGTAAGCATCGATGTTCTCATCTGAGACAACAGCAATACGGCGAAGTTCAACCTTCTCACCCATGATTGCAGCTTCGTCAGTGATTGCATCGCCAACAGTCTTGCCAGCAACGGTTGCAGCAAGAGCTGCATCAACAGTCTCTGCTCCAGCTGCAGCAATAGCATCAGCAATCTGATCGCCAAGGGCTATGAACTTGTCTGCTTTCGCAACGAAGTCAGTCTCACAAGCTAGTTCGATTAGGTAACCCTTGCCTGCGGCAACACGAGCAATAACGATTCCATTGCTTGTGGTGCGGCCTTCACGCTTGGTAACGCCCTTTAGACCCTTAAGTCTTAGAACTTCCATAGCCTTATCTAGATCGCCGTTTGCCTCATCGAGAGCACCCTTGCAATCCATCATTCCTGCGCCTGAGCGCTCGCGCAGAGTCTTTACATCTGCTGCTGTGTAGTTAGCCATGATTATTCAGCTTCCTTTTCAGTCTCGGTTACGTTTTCTTCAACAACAGGTGCTGACTCCTCAGCAACAGGTGCTACTTCTTCAACAACAGGTGCTACTTCTTCAACAAGAGGTGCCACTTCTTCAACAACAGGTGCTACTTCTTCAACAACAGGTGCTACTTCTTCAACAAAAGGTGCTGCTTCTTCAACAACTGTTGCTGTTGCTTGAGCTGAAGCTAGTAACTCCTGCTCCCAATCAGCCAAAGGCTGGACTTGCTCAGGCTTGGAGTGCTTCTGCTTTAGACCTTCTGCAACTGCATCTGCAATAACACGGGTAAGCAGGTGAACTGAACGAATTGCATCGTCGTTACCTGGAATACCGATAGTTACTTCATCCGGGTCACAGTTAGTGTCAAGAATCCCAATAACAGGAATACCGAGTTTCTTTGCTTCAGTGATAGCTAGGTGCTCTTTGATTGTGTCAACAACCCAGATCGCTGAAGGAGTCTTAGTTAGGTTACGAACACCACCAAGAGTCTTCTCAAGCTTTACCTTTTCACGAGAAAGAATCAAAAGTTCCTTCTTGGTGTAACCAGACTTCTTGGTGTCCTTGAAGTCCATGACCTCAAGTTCCTTTAGACGAGCAAGACGCTTTGAAACGGTCTGGAAGTTAGTCAACAGACCACCCAACCAGCGCTCGTTGATGTATGGCATTCCAACGCGAAGCGCTTCGGTTGAAATTGCTTCCTGAGCTTGCTTCTTTGTTCCAACGAACAAGATGGTTCCACCGTTAGCAACTAGGTCCTTGGTGAACTCGTACGCTTGGTCGATGAATGCCAATGACTTTTGTAAGTCAATGATGTAAATACCAGAGCGGTCGGTCAAGATGTATCTCTTCATCTTTGGATTCCAACGGCGGGTCTGGTGCCCGAAGTGAACGCCGCTGTCTAACAGCTGGCGCACTGTTACTACTGCCATAGCAGTATCTCCTTTTTGACGCACGAGTGCGTCGATCAGTTAATTGCAAAGGACGGTTGTCTATTGCACCTGGTGCCGCACCTAGTTCACCCGTTAGGGACTGATAAACCAGTGTGTTGGTCGACACGCGAAGTCGGACAGCACGCAAAACACTCACTTTTTAGGGCTTGGATTTTACGGCTAACCGCTACTGATAAGCATACCAGCGGGAATAAGGACTTTTCCACCCCTGAAAACCTTCCTCGACCCAATGCCATCTGGATACCTGATACTTGCTAAATGAAGACCGGGATTGGCGCTGTTTTAGCGTCTTTGATGATGTTTATAGGCCCTCAGATCGAAGCTCAAGGGGCCTTGGACCTACCTATCGAGGGCTTAGCAAGCGCAAATGTAATCAACCAGTATCTAGGTCCTGAGACGCCTTATTCAGCTGGTCATCGAGGAATTGATTTACCAGGAGAAATCGGTTCTCAAATCATCGCTCCTGCCAGCGGAACCATCTCCTTTGTCGGCCAGGTTGGCTTCCGCAATCTAATCTCAATCCAGTTCGGGGCAAGCTATACGGCATCCTTAGAGCCAGTCTGCTCAGAACTTACCAAAGGCATGAGAGTTACTCTCGGTGAACCTATTGGAGTCTTATGCGAAGGTGCGCCTGAGTATCAAGGGCACTGTGCTAACACCTGCCTGCATTTCGGTACTCGAAATGAGCAAGGGTACTTTTCTCCCCTGGCTCTAATTGGTGGATTACCGCCAAGTCGATTAGTTGCCTACGCCCTTGGGTGAGCATTCTTATAGCCGGCACGTAGTCGATCAACTGAAACATGCGTGTAAATCTGCGTGGTTCCTAAACTGGCATGGCCAAGTAATTCCTGAACTGCTCTCAGATCAGCTCCGCCATCTAGTAAATGAGTCGCAGCGGTGTGTCGAAGAGTGTGAGGACCGGCAACACCAGTTGAAGTATCCGCGAGTAAGGATGCAACTAACTGATACACCGCTCTGACACCTAAGCGTTTACCCTTTGCGTTAATAAGTAGTGCTTGCTCGCCAGTTGCTGGGTTAAGTGTTGCTCTTATCGCTAACCAACTATCGAGTGCATCTCTTGCAGGTAACCCAAATGGAACAACTCTCTCTTTTGCGCCTTTACCCATAACTCGAAGGATGTTTCTTCCTAAGTCGACCGATAGCAGATTCAAACCACAAAGTTCGCTTACTCGACAACCAGTTGCATAAAGCATTTCAAAGACTAAACGATCTCGGATTGCATTAGCATCGCCAGTTTCAGCGAGGGTGCGTAAATGCCCAAAGACATCCTCAAGAGATTCTTTAGCAACAACCTTAGGTAAATGTCTTTCAGCTTTAGGAGATTTGAGTCTTTGACCCGGATCAACAGCAACAATCTCTTCTGCCGCCAACCATGCCGTAAAAGATCTGATCGCTGCACTCTTTCTAGCAAGTGTGCTTTTGGCTGCTTCACGTTGACTGACACTCCAAAGCCATTCGCGAAGCAACTCAAGATCTATGTCTCCTGGTGTTGTGATTTGCTTGAGTGAAAGAAATGCATCGAGATCTAATACATCGGTCAGATAACTTTTCACCGTGTTCTTGGAATAACCGCGAGCAGCCACTAGGTTCTCAGCGAACCTATGGGCCTGAGCTGCGATTTCACTTTGCATAACTCTTAGCGTAATTCAGGGCCGCAACCAGCCCTTGGATGTTCGAGTTACAAGTGAGCGATTGGTCAACCTTGAAATCGTTGAATCAGCCTCCCCTATGGTCAGCCCAGAGTTTCGAGCAATCTCTTCAATCGACTGCTCCTTGTATTGCAGCGCATCCAATGCCCTTATCTCATTGGAAGTGAGATCAAATTCTTCTTCTTCCAACTGCTCTTCAACTGCCAACAACTCCAGCAAATCTGCGGGAGTGCTAATAAGTTCCGCTCGGTGTTCACGAATCAATCTGTGACAACCTGCTGAACGTACCGAGTTAATAGGCCCTGGCACTGCACCAACCGGACGCTCTAGCTCATTGGCGTGACCTGCAGTGTTTATTGAACCTGATCGATAGCCAGCTTCTATGACTAATGTTGCCTGACCAAGAGCCGCTATCAATCGATTTCTTTGCAAGAATCGCCATCGTGCTGGTGCAACTCCAGGTGCTACTTCACTGATTAGCAGACCCTGAAGCCGTATTTGCCTGAAGAGTGCAAAATTCCTCGAAGGATATAAGCGATCTATTCCACCAGCCATAACTGCAATTGTTTTTCCCTTGCTAGCAATTGAGCTTTCATGAGCCGCAGCATCAATACCTAGTGCACCGCCAGAAACTATTGAGTACTTTCTTTCAACTAAATACCTAACCAGGTCTCGGGTGACACCAATGCCATAGTCACTTGCCAACCTTGCACCAACTATAGATACTAAGGGTTCTTGTAAAACTTTGGCTTCGCCCAATATCCATAGTGCCGGCGGTTCTCCATGGCCAAGATCTGATAACTGCTTTGGCCAGTACTTTGATTCTGGTGTCATTAAATGACCCCTGTGCTCTTGTATGTGGTCAATGGCTTTTTCTATTTGGTTGTTTATAAGTCTTCTTCGCCAGCATTCAAGGGAATCGGTGAGCGACGCAATGAACATTGGCGCTAAAAATCTATCCTCAGGAAGTAAAGCGAGAATCTCTTTGGCATTTTTTGTGCTTTGCACTTCTTGAAGGGCTTGTTGTGAACCAAGTTGTTTTCTAAGTAATCCTGCGAGCATGTCTCCTGGCTCACAAATGTAACTCCAAGTGGCTGCGGTGATATCGATTGGATTCATCACCCAAGTGTTAGATACAGAGGATGGTGAGTCAGCTTGTTAGCTAATTTTGTTGAAAACTTTTACTATTCGCCGACTGTTAGTTCTTTAGGAATATCAAAGGCCTTGCCAGTGAGCTCTTCGATGTTTACATCCTTGAAAGTAAGAACTCTCACATTCTTTACGAAACGATCGGTGCGGTAAATATCCCAAACCCATACATCGCTCATGTTTAGTTCAAAGTAAAAATCTGTTTCAGTATCAATTCTTTTGAACTCAACTTCGTTGGCCAGGTATAGCCTGCGCTCAGTCTCGATGACAAACCTAAAGGTGTCAACCACTGACCGGTATTCGCGGAATAGGGCTAGTTCAGCCTCGCGGTCATAATCGTCAAATTCGTTCTCGTCCATGTGTGTAAAAGTCTAGTCCTGAAGAATCTTGGTTAGCCAACTGATTCGATGAATTGGGGAGGGTCCATGCTCTTTGAGTGCGGCTATGTGCTCCGCAGAGGCATAGCCTTTATTAGAAGCCAGACTGAAAAGGGGGTATTCCTTGGCTATTTCGAGCATTAGGCGATCTCTGGTCACCTTGGCTAAAACCGAGGCACAGGCAACGCTCACGCAATCTCTATCAGCTTTAGTCTTAGCAACCACATCAAATCCCATGGTCTTAGTGCCAAGCCAGTTGTGAGAGCCATCAAGAATAATTTGCGCCCCGTCAGTGGCCAGACTCGCTCTGAGTTGTGAATCTTCCAATAGTTCGGTGAGAGCGCGGTAACCCGCTAAAGCTAATGACTCAACTATGCCCTTGGCTTCAATTTCTTCGACGCTTGCCATACCAACTGACCAGGAATGAACCCAAGAAGATACCTCTGGAAATATTTCTTCACGAATCTTTTCGCTGATTAGCTTGCTGTCTCTAAGTTTTTCTGGCCAGCTATTTTCAATGCCCCGCAGATCTATTAATGCCACACCGACGGCAACTGGACCAGCGATAGATCCTCTACCAACTTCATCGATTCCGATAATGAAACGCTTGCTAACTGCAAACGTACTTTCGAAACTAAGGCTTGGGAGCTGGGACGTTTTTAAAGACATCGGTGTAATCATCAAGCCAAGTGATGTGGTTGAAAGGCCATGAGATAACAAAGGCTCTACCAACAACGAAACTTGAGGCTACGAAACCCTTACCTGGAGTAGTTGGATGGTATCTAGAGTCTTCAGAGTTTCCTCTGTTATCTCCCATTACCCAAAATGAACCTATAGGGACTGTCACATCAAACTCAGTGTTAGACGGATTAGATCCTTTGGCGATATACGGTTCAACTATCGCTTTACCGTTTATGGTAATTCGGTTATTTACATCACAGCACACTACGCGATCGCCACCAACTCCGATCACTCTCTTTACTAGGTGTTGATCGTTATCCGGAGCAGATAAACCACTAATTGACAATATCCACTCACTTATTTGGGCTAATGGATGTGTTGGCTTTTGTACTGGCATTGTTCCTAGCCAGCCACCTGGATCTTTGAACACCACAACATCACCTCGTTGTAATGGAACTACGTTTGGAACTAATTCGTTGACAATAATTCGATCGTTTATCTGCAATGTTTCAAGCATCGAACCAGATGGGATATAGAACGAACGCAGGAAGAAGGTCTTTATCACAAATGAAATAACTAAAGCTGAAACTAGAATCACTGCAGTGTCAATGACCAGAGAGAGTATGGCGCTCTTCTTCTTCACTTCATTTAGTTTGCGGCGAGCGTTTTTGAACGGTCCCCTGATTCGACGCTCTGGGTCTTTATTCTTAGCCATTATTGGAGGTTAAACCCTCTGCCTGAAAACCGGCTGAGAAACTTTAGCCCTGAGCCTGATTGTCGCGCTTCTCGCGAATCTTGGCCTTCTTACCGCGCAGATCACGCAAGTAGTAAAGCTTCGCACGGCGAACTGCACCACGAGAGACAAGTTCAATCTTTTCGATAACTGGTGAGTGAACTGGGAAAGTTCTTTCAACACCAACTTGGAAAGAAACCTTGCGCACGGTGAAGCTTTCGCGAACACCTGCACCTGAACGACGGATAACTACGCCCTGGAAAATCTGAACACGGCTACGGTTACCTTCAATAATGTTTACGTGAACCTTCACGTTGTCACCAACACGGAATGCTGGGATATCGGTCTTTAGGTTTGCTTTGTCGACTGAGTCGAGAGTTTGCATTTGAATCTGCCTTCTGTTCTTGCACGCAGGTCAATAACGGGTATCTTGTTTAGTGTTTTGTTGCCTGTGCTCCCCTGCGGCAGAGCTTGGAATAGGCAACCTGACAATCCTGCCACAAATACTCGTGGCAAGCAACGCTAGCCCTCTAGAAGGTCGGGTCTGACAGCCTTAGTTCTATCTACTGAAGCCTGTTTACGCCACTTAGCTATCTCAGCATGATTGCCATTTCTGAGTACTTCTGGGACCGCTAGGTCACGCCAGATGGCTGGTTTGGTATAGCTGGGGTATTCCAAGAGTCCAGCTGAGTGAGACTCTTCGATAAGGCTCTCAGCATTACCGATGACCCCAGGAATCAACCTGGCAATAGCCTCAATCATGGCTAAAGCAGCTACTTCACCGCCGTTTAGCACATAGTCACCAAGACTAATAAGCCTTACCTCAGCCTTAGCTTGTGCCCAATCAAAGACTCTCTGATCAATGCCTTCATACCTGCCACAAGCAAAAACGATGTGCTCCTTGTTTGCTAACTCCTCAGCAGTTGATTGCTTGAACAGCTCTCCGGCAGGAGATGGGACAATCAACACGGTTGAGCCATTTGGATTTAGCAGTTCATCTAAAGCTTCACCCCAAGGTTCTGGCTTCATGAGCATGCCTGCTCCACCGCCGTAAGGTGAATCATCAACAGTCTTGTGTTTGTCGTGAGTGTAATCACGAAGGTCAATTGCCTTGAATTCAATGACTTTGTTTTCTTGGGCTTTACCAAGAAGGGAAATGTCTAAAGCATCAAAGTACTGAGGAAAGATAGTAACGGCATCAATGCGCAAAGCTAATCCTCGATTTCCTCGAACAAACCAGCCGGAGGGGTCACAGTGATTGTCTTAGCTTCAATATCAACTTTTGATACAAAAGCCTTGACGAAAGGCACCATAACTTCCTTATCGTCTTTGGTTCCAACGATGAGCATGTCCTGGGCTGGGTAGTGCTCAACCCTAAGAATTGAACCAATCTCAACACCATCTCGCAAAACATTTAGGCCCACAAGCTGCTGGTCATACCAGGCATCAGGTTCAGTAGGAAGTTCATCGAGGTCTTGATGGACCAGCATGATGGCTTTGATAAGAGTCTCTGCTTGGTTTCGATCTTCAATTCCCTCAAGAAATAAAACTGGCTGAGCGTTATACCAACGCAGTTCTTTTACGGTTACGGTTTGACCGAACCAAGGAGAAGTTTCAGGAACTTGAAGATTGAATGTGGCTCCAGGGACAAAGCGTTCATTGGGAGCATCTGTGTAAAGCTCTAGTTTGATAGCACCTTTAAGGCCGTGGGCCTTGAGTAACCGACCGACCCTAAGGCTGGTCTTACTAGAAATCGTTATCTACTACGTCGACACGCACCTTCTTGCCATCGGCAAGAGCGTTAATGACGGTGCGCAGAGCTTTAGCGGTGCGCCCGTTGCGCCCGATTACTCGGCCAAGGTCGTCAGGGTGAACGTGAATCTCTAGGAGATCTCCACGGTTAGTGGAGCGTTCAGTGACAGTGGCATCCTCAGGATGATCCACAATACCTTTGACTAAGTGTTCGAGCGCAGCGGCTAGCACGACTAAGCCTCTTCGGTCTTTTCAGCTTCAGCAGGCGAACCCTCTGAAACTTCATCGGCCACAGCAGCTGCTTCTTCAACGGCTTCTGTAGCTGTTTCTGCTGCTGGAGTTTCAACAACTTCTGCCGCAGCTTCTTCAACAACCTCAGCTACAGCTTCTTCAGCCACAACTTCTGCTGCTGCTTCAACAACGTCTTCTAAGTTGCCTTCAGCCACAGCTGCATCAACAACTGCTTCGACTACATCTTCAGCTACCTTGTCAGCCTGCTTCTTAACAACAATCTCTTCACGAGGCTTTAGAACTGGCTTCTTCTTGGTGTCTGCTGCGAAAACTTCCTTAGCGATCTGAGGCTTGACAGTGTTCTTTGCTGTTGCGTCACCCTTTGACTTCTGGAAGTCACCGGTTAGCTTCAACAAAGCAGCTACCTGCTCAGTTGGTTGAGCACCAACACCTAGCCAGTAAAGAGCACGCTCTGAATTGACTTCGATGATTGATGGGTCATTGGTTGGTACGTAACGACCGATCTCTTCGATCACGCGTCCATCACGCTTAGTGCGTGAATCTGCTACGACGATACGGTAGTGAGGCGTCTTCAGTTTTCCGAGACGCTTTAGGCGGATTTTTACAGCCACAATGCTCCTGTTATTTGTGTATTGGGGCGAACGATCAACCGTGAGCGTGGGGGCACACTCGGTATTCAAGCTCTATGGGGTTACCTAATCAGTTTGGTTAGAGGGTCAAACTGCAGGCAACCTCTCTATTGTGCCAGAAATAACGAGGGTGAGCAACTAACTAGCCGCCGAGTCCGAAAGCCGAGCCACCTTTATCGGTTTTAGGAAGCTCAATTCCGGCAGCTTCAGCTGCTCGCTTGGCTGGGTTACCCGACTTAGAGCCCTTCTTACCCTTAGCCTTTTTGGCTTGGGGTCTTCCCATAGGCGCGAGTCCAGTGGGCATGCCAGGAATACCGGGGTTACCGCCGCGAGACATAGTTTTCATCATCTTGGCGGCCTGCTCGAATCTGTTTACCAACGAATTCACATCAGTAACCGTCATGCCTGAACCTTTGGCAATACGTAACCTTCTTGAACCATTAAGGATTTTTGGATCTTTGCGCTCTTTGATGGTCATTGACCTGATGATGGCCTCGGTGTGGTCAATCTCTTTTTCATCGATGTTCTCAAGCTGATTCTTTAGTTTGTTAGCACCAGGCATCATGGCAAGCATGTTTTTAATTGAGCCCATCTTGCGAAGTTGTTGCATCTGATCCAAGAAATCTTCCAGAGTAAAAGCATCTTTGGCCATCTTCTCGGCCATCTCACGAGCTTGATCTTCATCAAAAGACTTTTGAGCCTGTTCGATAAGTGTGAGTATGTCTCCCATATCCAAGATTCGTGAAGCCATGCGATCTGGATAGAAAGGTTCAAAGGCTTCCATACCTTCACCAGTTGAGGCAAAGATGATCGGCTTACCGGTTACCTGAGCAACAGATAAAGCCGCACCACCTCGAGCGTCACCATCGAGCTTGGTTAGAACAACACCGGTAATACCGACGCCTTCCTCAAAAGCTTTCGCAACATTGACCGCATCTTGACCAATCATGGAATCAATCACAAAGAGCACTTCATCAGGGTCAGTAGCTTTTCTGATGTCGTTAGCCTGTTTCATAAGTTCTTCATCAATACCAAGACGCCCCGCAGTATCAACAATTACGACAGAGAACTGTTTTTGCTTTGCATGCTTGATTGCATCTTTAGCAACAGTTACTGGATTACCAACACCATTACCTGCTTCCGGCGCAAAAACTGGAACACCAACGCGCTCTCCAATTACTTGCAACTGGTTTACCGCATTTGGTCTTTGTAAATCACAGGCGACCAAGATTGGAGTTTGACCCTGGTCTTTTAGCCATTTAGCCAATTTTCCAGCAAGCGTCGTTTTACCAGAACCCTGTAAACCAGCCAGCATGATTACTGTTGGTGGGTTCTTAGCAAAGCTCAGTCTGCGTTGCTCACCACCAAGAATTGCTACTAGTTCCTCTTGAACAATCTGAACTACCTGTTGTGCAGGATTTAAAGCTTTGGAAACTTCATCACCCAGGGCACGTTCTCGAACAGCGGCAATAAAGTTCTTCACCACTTCCAAAGCGACATCTGCTTCTAGTAGTGCTCTCCTGATTTCCCTAAGCGTTGCATCGATGTCGGCTGCAGTTAGTTTTCCCTTGCTACGAAGGTTCTTGAACGTCTCGACTAAACGCTCCGAAAGATTTCCAAACATTAGCTTTCCCCTACCAATCCAATTGCAAATTCGCTAGCATCAAAGAAACCAAAATCATCTATTCCTTCACCAATACCAACTAGCTTCACAGGTATGTCCAACTGCTCCTGTATTGAATAAACAATGCCGCCCTTGGCTGTTCCATCAAGTTTGGTAAGCACAATTCCGGTGACATTCGCCACCTCGGTAAAAGCTTTTGCTTGAGCCAAGGCATTCTGTCCCGTGGTGGCATCAAGAACTAGTAAGACTTCGCTGATCGCCAGATTCTTCTCTATAACTCGACGGATTTTCCCAAGTTCATCCATTAACCCTTGTTTATTCTGCAATCTTCCAGCGGTGTCAATTATTAATACATCGCTCTGACTTGCGATAGCTCGCTCAGCGCTTTCAAATGCCACTGAAGCCGGATCCTGTCCTTCAATGGTCGGTTTTACAATCTCAGAATTACTTCTAGTGGCCCAGGTCTCAAGCTGCTCTACTGCAGCGGCTCTAAAAGTATCCGCTGCACCCAGAGTGACTTTAGCTCCACCTTGGGTAAGCCAGTTGGCCAACTTACCTATAGTGGTGGTCTTTCCAGCCCCATTTACCCCAACTACCAAAATCACATAAGGCTGAATCCCGCTATCAAGTTTTAGTGCCCGGTCGTCCCTACCAAACTTCTCAGTAAGTAACCCCGTGAGTATCAACCTAAGATCAGCCTCGGTTTCAGCCCCCGACTTTTTAGCCCTGCTCTTCACTTCAGCAACAATCGCTTCAGAGGCGTCAACACCGAAGTCAGCCTGAATAAGTACACTTTCTAGCTCTTCAAGATTTTCCAGATCGAACTTGATGCGACTAAAAAGTGATCGGATTCCTTTAGTTAGTGAACGCTTAGGTAGCACTACTGGTTCTAGTTCAACCTGGGCTATCTCAACCTCGTGAACTTCAACATCTTTAGCAGTTATGGCTGCAGATTCGTAGGTTTCAACTTCATCCTCTGCCTGGGCGAGAACTAGTTCATCTTGAATGATTGCTTGTTCTGTTACCGCATCCTGAACTTCAACAACCGCAACAGGCTCAATAGGATGTTGTTCTTTTGGTCGTTCTTGTATCTCCACGATGGGTTCATTGACGCTCTTGTCTTTCTTGCGCCAGAACATTAGGCCCGCCAAGGTTTACTCGTTTTCGTCTATGCGTTGACCAACAACAGCACTAATACCGTCTTGGCGCATAGAGACACCGTAAAGAGCATCCGCAATCTCCATCGTTCTCTTTTGGTGAGTAACGATGACGAGCTGGGAAGACTGCTTCAAATCAGTAAAGATGTTGAGCAAACGACCTAGGTTGGAATCATCTAGCGCAGCCTCAACCTCATCGAGAACATAAAAAGGTGAAGGGCGGGCTTTGAAGATTGCGAACAGCAATGCAAGTGCCGCGAGCGATCTTTCTCCACCTGAGAGCAAACTTAAGCGCTCAATCCGCTTACCAACCGGCTTCACGTTCACTTCAATTCCAGTGGTGAGCATGTTGTCGTGGTCGGTGAGATAGATGGAACCAGTTCCACCAGGGAATAGCACCGGGAATACTTCTTCGAAAGCTTTCTTGGTGTCCTCAAACGCTTCCTCAAAGATGTTCTGCATCTTTTCATCAAGTTCTTTGATGATCTGAATTAGATCCGCTCTGGTTTCGGTAAGGTCAGTTAGCTGTTCACTTAGGAATTTATGGCGCTGCTCTAAAGCTGCAAATTCTTCAAGAGCGAGAGGATTCACACGACCGAGACGTTCTAACAATCGCTCTGCTTCATGCAATCGTTTCTGCTGTTCTGAACGGACAAACACTTTAGGTGATTCTGGATTATCTGGATCTGGAATTAATTGCTGAGGTCCATACTCATTTACCAAAACCTGCTGATCCAGTGAAAGATCTTCGTTGGCTTTAGAAACTAGATTTGCTAGGTTCAGACGCTTCTCGTGGTTTGAGAGTTCAATGTCGTGAACAGTCTGGGTAATTGCAGACAGGCGATTCTGAATAGTTGCGGTTTCGCCGCGCAAGCGAACTAATTCCTCGTTTTGATTGCGACGCTTGCTTTCCAAATCATGTAATTCAAGTTTCGCTTTCTGAGCTGCCGCCTCGATAGCAGTTATTACTAAAGGTAGTAATCGAAGAATTTGCTGAGCGTTGCTGAGTTGCTTTGCCTGTGCAATGGAAGCCGCCTTAGACCTTTCGATAGTATCCAGAGCCTCCGCGATCTGGGATCTAAGTAACAGCGCTCTGTCTGTCTCAACACGTAAACGCTCTGAGGCGGCACCCAGTTCAACTCGAACATCAAGTTCACGTTGTCGAGCATTATCAACGGCTATTGCGAACTCGCCTCGAGCTGTTGTGTCTAGGTTAGGTCTTTGACGTTTGGAGAATTCAAGATATTGAGATTCAGCATTTTCTACCGAAGTGACAACAGCTGCAATAACTTCTCGAGCCGTGTCCGCAACACGGGCTAGACGAGCACGTTCACCATCAAGAGCTTCGACCTGAACCCTAAGACGTCCAAGCTTCTCAGCGTTAGCAGCCAGTTCGGTATCGTGTTTCTTTAGTTCAGCAAGAGCGCGAGCAGTTTGTTCTTTGGCTGTGGTCTCTTTGGTTCTGGTTTGACTCAGTTCCGTTCTAGTTGTTTCAATATTTGAGTTGACAGCAGCAAGTCTTGCCTCGGCAGCATCGCGTTCAGCAACTAACTCAACCTTTGAAGGCTCTTGACCAGACCCACCACGGATAACTGACTCAGTGAGAACATCGCCTTGCTTAGTTATTACAACTAGTGAAAGTGCCTTAGGTTCAACACCGTATAAGCGTTTTGCAGCGGCCAGATCATCAACGATTACGACATTGACTAAGTTAGCCAGAATTCCGGATGGTGCATCAACAACGTCAACAGCATTTCTAGCACCTTCGACCTTGGGCAGGTTCACAGGCTTTATTTTGCTTTCGATATCTGCAACAACAAGCTCAACTCGGCCACCGTTATTAGCCTTCAGATGCTCAATTGCCGAAAGGGCCTCATCTCTTGAATCAGCAACGATGGCATCGGCTAATGTGCCAAGAGCCGATGCAATAGCCGCTTCGAATCCTGCATCAATCTTGATATGTGAGGCAACCAAGCCACGAATGCCTCGCAGACCAGCGGCTGTGAGCTCAGTTGTTCCATCCTTCTGCTCGAGCATTAGATTCAGAGCACTGCGTTTAGCTAGTAGACCATCTCGTTCACGTTCGCTCTCGTGCAAAGCATCACGAAGAGATTCAATTTGGGTTGCAACTTCAGATACCTGCTTTTGCGCAGTTTCATAGTTTTGTTCATAAGAATTATCTTTTGGTGCCGCCCCGTTTAGCTCTGCCTCTAAAGCCTCAAAGTTTTTGATTGCAACACCATGGCGCGAAACAGCTTCAGCAAGAGCTTCATCGTGACGAGCTAATTCTTCGTTTACAGATGAGAGTCTGGCCTGAGCCAATGTAGTCTCACCAGCAAGACGAGCTAGCTCAGTGTCGAAAGCAGCAATCTCTGCTGACTTGGCGGCAGCCTGATTATCAAAGTCTTCAAGTAATGTTCTAGCTTCATCTCTAGCAATTTCAGAATCTCTGAGAGCTCCGCGTAGTGTCTCAACAGCAACGGTTAGCTCAACAACGTTGTTATCAGCAGTCTTTGCTTCAGCCTCAATAGCCAGCGGGTCAACCTGAGCTGCGCTAACGGCAGCCTGCGAATCTAGCAGAGTAACTCTCTGATTAGCAATGGCTAACATAGTGCGGAAGCGCTCAGTGATGGTGTCATAAGAGAAAGCTAAGGATCTGGCGACTTCAACTTCGCTGGACATCTGCTGAGTTTCAAGTTCTGTCAGTCTCAGAGTATTTTCATCTAACTGGTGCTGCAGAATATTTCTCTCAGCTTTACGATCCGCTTCAGATTGAGAAGTCTCATCAAGTCCATTTAATAAATCAACAATGTCAGCAGCCATCAGTCGAGCTTTGGCATCTCTAACTACTGAGGCGATTCCTTGTGCTTGTCTTGCTGTTTCAGCTTGCTGTGATAGCGGCTTCAACTGTCTTCTGACTTCACCAGCTAAGTCACTTAACCTAGTTAGGTTAGCCTGCATAGCCTCAAGCTTGCGTTCAGTTTTCTCTTTACGACGACGGTGCTTTAGAATTCCAGCAGCTTCTTCGATATAACCTCTACGCTCTTCAGGGGTGGCGCGAAGGATTCCATCTAACATTCCTTGACCAACGATGACGTGCATCTCACGACCAAGACCGGTGTCGCTAAGTAGTTCCTGAACATCTAATAATCGACAAGGCTCACCATTTATCGCATACTCAGATCCACCACTTCTAAAAAGTGTTCTAGAGATAGTTACTTCGGTGTATTCGATAGGCAGAGCACCATCAGCGTTATCTATAGTTAGAGAAACTTCGGCTCTACCGAGTGGGCCTTTAGTTGCAGTTCCGGCAAAGATAACATCTTCCATCTTTCCGCCACGAAGTGTCTTAGCTCCCTGCTCACCCATTACCCAGGCCAAAGCATCAACAACGTTTGACTTACCTGAACCGTTGGGACCGACAACAGCGGTCACGCCTTTTTCAAGGATAAAAGTCGTAGGGTTAGCAAACGACTTAAAGCCTTTGAGGGTCAGGCTTTTCAGATGCAAGAGCGTTCGCTTTCGTTCAGTGATGTGGCAAGGCTTGCAAGCCTTAAATCCGCGGTGTCTGTATAAAAATTACCTTATTTGAAGGCCTTACTTTGTAGTTAAGGCCATTTTGCCTAGGCTTACGCCTTTAGACCCGCCTGCGCTGGCAATATGGACAGAAATGGGAACCCCGATTCATCCAACTATCCCGCTTTATCGGCCTGCCACACCTCTTACAAGGCAGCCCAGTCAAACCATAGGCATTGAGACTTATGCTGAAATACCCTGATTCCCCGTTGATATTCTTGTATTGCTCGTCAAAACTTGTACCCCCAGCCTCAACTGCGTTCGCTAAAACAACCCTCACATGCTCTAGCAGTTCCTTGGCTTTAGCTTTGGAAATGCTGGCTGCACTTTGGTCATAGTGCAGCTTGGCTAGCCACAAGCTCTCATCGGCATAGATGTTACCGATGCCGCTCAAGACACCTTGATCCAAAAGAACTCTTTTGATTCCTGACTGTTTTTTCTTCAATAGCCGTAAAACAGCTTCTTCACTAAAAGACTCATCCAATGGATCACGAGCAATGTGCGCTACCTGGTTAGGAATCATGTTGAGCCAAGGGCCTGCAATCCCAGCACTATGTCCGCCAGGTAGTCCATCGACTGTCGGGCTCATTACATCAATTGCCAATGATCCAAATATTCTCTGGTCCACAAATCTCAGTTCATACTTCTTACCATCTAAAGCTTTGAGGTAAATAGTGATGCGATTTAGGTTATCTGCTTCAAAGCCAGGTGTTCTAAGCAGTATCTGACCGCTCATCCCAAGATGACCAATTAGTGCTAACTGTTCTTCATTCTTTTGTTTGTTTAGCGGTAACCATAAGAACTTACCTCTTCTAACCGCAGCCTGAATTGTTCGTCCGGTTAGGGTTACAACAAAATCTCCAACTGATGCGGGATGCCGTTTTAGGGATCTGGCATCGTGGATGACAACTTTGGTGACTTTTGCTCCAGTAACAACTTCAGCTAAACCAGCACGAACGGTTTCAACTTCAGGTAACTCAGGCATTTTTAGCCTCGAAGAACTTTTAGTGCTGCGATAGCAGCACTAGCTTCGGCCGCCTTTCTCGACCGACCTTCTCCTTGGGCAATTACATCACCGGAGACAATCACTGCTGCAAAAAAGTTGCGGTCATGATCAGGGCCCTCATGAGTAACTTCAAATATTGCTTCAAGTTTGTTTTGTGATTTCAAAAGTTCAGATAGAACTGTTCTAGGTTCACTTGTCTCAAGTAGTTCGTCTTCGGAATTAATGAGTGGGAATATAAGTTTCTCAATGAGTTCTGAAGCAATCGATAATCCACCGGATAGATAAGCTGCGCCAATGACTGCTTCTAAAGTGTCAGCCAGGATATTTGATTTCTCTTTACCGCCTGAAACAAGTTCACCTTTACCAAGGCGAACAAACTCCCCCAAACCAATTTGGTTAGCGGCAACAGCAAGAGTCTTGGCCGATACGGTTGCATTTCTAAGTCTTGATAATGAACCTTCATCCATCTCAAGATTCTGATTGAAGATGTGTCCAGTTACAACAAAACCCAACACTGAATCGCCTAGAAACTCTAAGCGTTCGTTGTTGGGTATTTTGCCGTTCTCGTAAGCAAAAGAACTGTGAGTTAGAGCAAGCTCTAATAAAGATTCTTCAATGCTTATGCCAAGCCGATTAGTTAGCGTGGCGTAATTCAAGATCTTGAGCCTATTGTTTAGGCGTCAGCTACCTTGCGGCCCTTGTACTCGTAGAACTGAACGTCACCGTTCGAGTCTTCTACGGCACGAGCACGGTGCGGCAAGCTGTATACGGTCTTACCGTTCACGACAGTCTTTACCAACTGGGTGTTGTTAGCTACCCATGCTGAGCGACGGTGGCGGGTGTTTGCTCTCGACAGGCGTCTCTTAGGTACTGGCATTAGTCTTCTCTTTCTTGTGCAAGCTTCTTTAGTTCACTCCACCTTGAATCAATCGGGGCTTCATGAGCGTGATTCGGATCTTCATTCAACTTTGCACCACATTCAGCACACAAACCAAGACAGTCTGCACTACAAATTGGGGTGAACGGAAGATTTAGAACAACCGAGTCAACGATGACAGGTTCCAAGTCGATTTGCTCATCTTGGATGACCAAGTCATCTTCTACCTCTAAAGAATAGGCGAAAAGCTCCTGAATATCTACCTGAATCGGCATAGTTAGAGGCTCTAAACATCTGGAACACTCTGCAGTGGCTTGAGTTTTTAGCCCTCCGGAGACATAAATACCCTCATGAACGCTCTCTAAACGAAGAGAAAGCCTGATGTCTGCCCCTTTAGGCACAACTGCTAAGCCAGCGCCTAGAGGCTCTTCTAGCTGAAAAGTTTGGTCAGCTTCACGCATATGGCCCGGCTTATGCATCAAATCGTGCACAGCAATACTGAATGAACTCATTAGCTTCTCAATGCCTTTGCTACTACATCTGGAACGTATTTGCTGATGTCTCCACCAAGATCTGCTACCTGCTTGACCAAAGAAGAGGACACAAAACCGTGAACTGGATCTGCGGGGATAAACACGGTCTCGATACCGGAGAGGTCTCTGTTGACCTGAGCCATAGGTAGTTCATAGTCAAGATCCATGTTGGTTCGAACCCCCTTGACCAGCGCATCAGCGTTTACGTTCTTGCAGTAATCAACCAATAGTCCAGTATCAAAATAACCAACTACGAAGTTACCTGGCTTGTCAGCTAGAACCTCAGAGATTAGTTGAACTCGTTGAGCAGCACTAAAACGTGGCTTCTTGGAAGGGTTGTGCACAACAACGATGTGTCGAGATGACCGTAGGTGAAGGGGTCGAAAGAACCTGGATAAACGGCGATAGCCATGTCTCTAGGTTAGCCGACTATGACTTAGTTAGAAAGTCTTGCCTTACTTTATCTAGCTGATCCAGTGTTTGAGCCAAAAGAACATGCTTTTCAAGAGTCGGATCAGATTCAAAAATGGAGATAACTTCTTCCCTAGCCTCTTGAATAAGAACACTGTCTGCAAGTACTCGAAGCAATCTCAGACTCGACTTACCGCCAGATTGAGACGAACCTAAAACATCACCTTCTCGTCTTAGCTCAAGATCAATCTCGCTCAGCTTGAAACCATCTGTTGTTGCGGCAACGGCTTGAACTCGCTCTAAAGCTAACGAGCCTTCTTCAGCACTGGTGAGCATCAAACACAAACCAGGTAGGCCACCACGCCCAACACGACCACGGAGCTGGTGCAGCTGAGAAACACCAAATCGATCTGCATCCAAAATCACCATGGTGGTGGCATTAGGAACATCAACTCCAACTTCGATAACTGTTGTTGAAACTAAGACATCTATTTCCTTGTTTGTGAAAGCTGCCATGATGGATGCTTTTTCTTCTGAGGATTGTCTACCGTGCAAGAGCGCAATTGTTAGATCTTTGAGAACAGGATTCTTCTTTAGGCTCTCGGCAACACTGATCGCCGCTGCCAGCGGTCGTTTAGGTTTCGGAGCTTCCCCTTCAGAGAAGAACTCATCTTCAATCTCAGAGGCTCCACCACTTGCATTAAGTTCTGCGCCGTCATCTGCATCATCAATTCGAGGACAAACAACAAATACTTGCCTCCCATTACCAACCTCTTCAGCAACTCGTTGCCAGACTCTAGCTACCAGTTGAGGTTGGCTATCGGTAATTACGTGAGAGGTAATGGCCTGCCTGCCCTGAGGTAACTCAGTTAGAACAGAAACATCAAGATCACCAAAGACAGTGACAGCAAGGGTTCTTGGAATTGGAGTTGCAGTCATGGTTAGAACATGAGGTGGTTGCTTGCCCTTGAGTCTTAGCGCCTCTCTCTGGTCAACACCAAAACGGTGTTGCTCATCAATAACAATGAGACCTAAATCAAAGAACTCGACCTTTTCTGCAAATAGAGCATGAGTTCCAATAATAATCTTGGCTTTTCCTGAAACTAACGAGAGCATTGCACTCTTACGCTCAGCTTGACTCATTTGACCGGTAAGCAGTGTAAGACCCAGTTCTTTGGACAAAGCTGGACCCAGTGTTCTCTCAATAGATCTGAAGTGCTGAGCTGCTAACACTTCAGTTGGTGCTAGTAATGCTGACTGACCATCACTATCAGCAACGGCAAGCATTGCTCTAACAGCGACAAGTGTTTTACCGGAACCAACTTCACCCTGCAGTAATCGGTTCATCGGGTGACCGGTAGCCATGTCTCTTGCTATCTCTTCACCGATGGATACCTGACCATTGGTCAGAGTGAACGGAAGTGATTTATCGAATTGAGTAAGCAAACCATTTTCTTTAGCAGTTCTGACTGCGCTGATCTGATGTTTACTTTCAAGGCGCGCTTTGACTAGCGATGCCTGCAACAGGAATGCTTCGTGGTAACGCAGGGTATCTCTAGCTGCCATCCAATCCCCCATGTTGGCAGGTTGGTGAATCTTTTGGATTGCATCAGCTAAAGGCAGCAAATCATGTTTCTTGATTAGTTCTGCTGGAACTTCATCTTCGATTGGTGGGATTACATCGAGAATGATTTTCATCGCTCTTTGAATCATCCAAGTTGAGCAAGTTGATGAGGCTGGATAAATAGGAATAGGTAATTCAGCCCAGGCCTTAGCAACCTCATCTTCGATTTCATCTCCAAAGAGTTCATAATCAGGGTGAGACAGTTGCAGTTTGTTTTGGTAGCTACCGATCTTTCCAGCCCATAGACCTCTGGTTCCTGGCTTTAGTTTCTGCGCTCGCCAGGCTTGGTTAAAAAAGGTTGCCGTTACAAAGCCTTGGCCGTCGGTGATCTTAACTTCAAGGATTGAGCCTGACTTGCCCTTCATCCTTCTTTCATAGACGTCAACCACATCAGCGATAAGGGTTACTGTTTCACCGATGGGTATCTCTTTTATCGGGGTAAGTTCCCCTCTTGATGAATACCTTCTTGGGTAGTGCTGCAGAATATCTGCGACTGTTTTGAGCCCTAGATTCTTAGCCATAGCCTTGGCAGTCTTATCACCGATAAGGCGATCCAAAGGAGTTAGCGGCAACAGCATGGTTCAATCTTCGCCGAAGCCTAGGACAAGTTAGGCTAGCCACACTATGACTAGAATCATTGGCGGTATCGCCGGCAGTAGAACCCTAGCCTCGCCAGCTAAAGTCACTAGACCAACTAGCGACCGAATTAGGGAAAGTATTTTCAACAGACTAGAGGCACTGAACCTTATTGAAGGTGCTGATGTCTTAGATCTTTATGCCGGTACAGGCGCTCTTGGTCTTGAAGCAGCCTCAAGAGGCTGCCGTTCAGTAATGCTAGTTGAGCAACACAAACAGGCTCTAGGTGGCATCATCACGAATCAGAGAATGATCAAAGCTGCTTTGCAAAAAGAAGATCTTGATTGTGATATTCGAGCAGAGGGTAAATCTGTTGCTAGTTATCTAGCTACCTTCTCAGGTAAGTTCGACCTGGTATTTATTGACCCTCCTTATGAGGTATCGAACACTGAGGTGGCTGAAAACCTTGAGGCACTACTTGCTCACCTAAATGACGATGCAGTCATCGTCTTGGAAAGATCCTCAAGAACCCCGATTCCTGAACTTCCCGAAGATTTGACAGTAACCGAAGAGAAGTCATACGGGGACACTGTGGTTTATTGGTTGGGCAACTAAATAGACTGAATCAATGCTAGAAACTGCGAAGACGCAATGGTCCAAAATCCAAGCGATGGCTATAGCCAGAGCCTTCAGCCTTTTAGGCTCGGAACTGACCATCTTCACTCTTGTCTTTAGAGAGAAAAATCAGGGACCGGCAGCTGTTGCAGCTTTGTTTATTGTTGGAACACTTCCGATGATTCTGTTTGCTCCTTGGGCTGGAACAATTGCCGATCGATTTAGCACTAGGACAGTAATTCCGATTGCTTCAGTGATCGGTGGCGCAACTATTTTTGCTCAATCGCAACAGTTACCTAACTACCTCATCTTGACATTGTTGTTTATCGCAAACACCTGCGCATCTGTTGTTGGTCCAACCTGGGGAAAACTAACGCCAACCCTTGCTAAAAAGGAAGACATCAGTCGTGCCATGGGCACAATACAAAGTTATTTCTCAATAGCCGGTCTCTTTGGTCCAGCTTTGGCAGGTTTCTTGGTTGCAAAAACTGGTTTTGTTCTCACCTTCATGATTGATGGATTCCTAACCAGCTTTATTGCACTTGTGCCTTTCCTAATCAATGTAAATCACAAACCTCAGCCCCTTGAACCAGGCGACAAGACCTCAGTGGCAGCTGGATTTAAGTTCATGATGGATAGCCCGTTATTGCGTTCACTAGTTATCTTGGTATTCGGCATGGTGCTCTGTATGAGCGTTGTGAATGTTGGCGATGTGTTCCTATTGACCGACATAATGGGTGCAGACTCTTTCATCTATGGATTAGTAGGAACCGGGTTCGCCCTGGGAACCCTGCTCTTCAGCGCTTTCACTGGATCTAGGAAAGTTAGCCCAAAGACTGAGTTGGTGATTTTAGGTTTTGGAATGTCAATACTTTCTCTATCCGGATTCGGAGTTGGTATCGCACCAAACTACTGGTTCATCATGGTGGTCTGGTTCATTGCTGGAATGGGAAACGCTACCATCAACTCCTACGGCGTTGGAATGATGATTAAAATTACTCCCCACGAGGTTCAAGGTCGCGTATTTGCAGCCTTCGGGGCAATCATTTCGATTGCCAGCATTGGCTCGATGTCTGTAGCTGGTTACCTGATCGGAGTATTCGGCGTGCGAAACGTATTTGTTATTGCAGGTTCTTTAGCCTTCATCGCCTTCTTGATTCTTTTCCCGACCGTTTACAAGGAACAGCTAAAAATTATCAAGGCTGAGTAGTCTTTAGAGATCTCTTTGCTGTGAACCGATGTAAAGCTGCTGTGGTCTACCAATCTTGGTAGCTGGATCATGGTTCATTTCACGCCAGTGTGAAATCCAACCTGGAAGTCTTCCCATAGCAAACAGTGCTGTGAACATACGGGTTGGGAATCCCATCGCCTTATAAATTACCCCAGTGTAGAAATCAACGTTCGGGTAAAGCTTTCTGGAAATGAAGTATTCATCAGCCAAAGCTGCTGCCTCTAGCTCCTTAGCGATATCGAGAAGTGGATCTGAAACTCCAAGCTCAGCAAGAACTCGATCTGCTGTTGCCTTCACGATGGTCGCTCTTGGATCCATGTTCTTATATACACGGTGACCAAAGCCCATCAGCTTTACGCCTTCTTCTTTATTCTTTACTCGGTCAATGTATTTCTGAACTGATTCACCTGAGTCACGAATATCTGCAAGCATCGAAAGAACTGCTTCGTTAGCGCCACCGTGTAATGGACCAAATAGAGCTGAAACACCAGCTGAGACAGATGCAAACAAGTTTGCTTGAGATGAACCAACTAGACGAACTGTTGAAGTTGAACAGTTCTGCTCGTGATCTGCATGCAGAACTAGCAAAGTATCTAGAGCCTTAACTACTACTGGGTTTTGGATGTATGGCTCAGCCATGTTGCCAAAGGCCATACGTAGGAAGTTCTCAACATAGCCAAGTGAGTTATCTGGATATAGAAGAGCCTGACCCAAAGAGTTCTTGTGTGAGTAAGCAACCAAGGTTGGCAGTTTTGCCAGCAGACGAACGGTTGAAAGCTCAACCTGAGCATCATCGTGTGGATTTAGTGAGTCTTGGTAGAAAGTTGAAAGAGCTGAAACGCTAGCTGCCAAAACAGACATCGGGTGAGCGTTCTGAGGCATTGAGTGGAAGATGTTCTTTAGATCTTCGTGAATCAGAGTGTGTCTACTTAGACGCTCTTGCCACGCTAAGAGTTCAGCTGCGTTAGGAAGTTGACCATAAATCAAAAGGTAAGCAGTTTCAACAAAACTCTTTGAACCTGCAAGTTGCTCAATTGGATAGCCACGATAACGAAGAATTCC
This sequence comes from Actinomycetota bacterium, assembly GCA_009921165.1. GTDB lineage: Bacteria > Actinomycetota > Actinomycetes > Actinomycetales > Microbacteriaceae > Rhodoluna. The sequence goes on from RFYI01000003.1 coordinate 39,423, forward strand.
AGCATCGCCATCGATGTATGTGATCTCAGATTTGGTGCTAGCTGTGTTTACAAAGCCAATGTCATATGAGTTCAAACCAGTGGTTGCATTGAGCTTAGAGAAGTCAATAACTGAGTCACCGTCGGTTGCCTTGATAATAGGGAAATCGGCAGAACCACCTGGGTAGTTGAGGGTGACCTTCTGATCGTTTTCAGCTGACAAAAACCTGCTCCTGTGCTTAGTGCTAGTGCTTTAACCCTAGGGCATTTCGTAATCTTCTGGCACCCTCAGCTATTTTGTCGTCGGTGGCAGTAATCGAGAATCGAACATACTTGCTACCTCCTGCTTCATAGAACTCACCAGGAACAACCAAGATACCCAGCTCAGCCATCTTCTGAACGGTAATCCAGCAGTCTTCACCTAAGGTTGCCCACAAATACAGCCCCGCCTGAGATTCAGCTATTTCAAATCCATGTACTCTAACGGCATCTAATAAGACTTCTCTGCGCTCACGGTATATCTCGCGTTCGACTGCAACATGCTCTTCATCACCCAACGCTGCAATCACAGCTTTCTGCACCGGTGTCGGCATCATCAAACCTGAATGCATACGAATGTTGACTAAGCCCTTGATCATTTCCTTAGGCCCAGCTGCAAAAGCTGCACGGTAACCAGCAAGATTCGATTGCTTACTCAATGAGTAAATTGCAAGCAGGTTCTCATGATTACCATCTGAGACTCTTGGATCTAATACTGATGGGATTAGTTCTTCGGACCATCTCCCCCAACCGAGTTCCGCATAGCATTCATCGCTAGCTAGAACTGCTCCCAGTTCACGAGCTTTGAGAACACAAGCACGCATCTGCTCAACATCAAGCACCCTACCATCAGGATTCCCTGGGGAATTAATCCAAATCAGCTTTGCATTCGATGGCCACTTTGCCGGATCGTCTTCAGAAAGAATCTCCGCACCACACAGTGCAGCGCCAACAACATAAGCTGTGTATGCAACTGATGGTTGAACAACAATATCGCCAGGACCAATTCCTAACATCAATGGCAACCAAGAAATAAGTTCTTTAGAACCAATCGTTGGCATGACCTGATCAAGAGTTAAACCAGAAACTCCCCTGCGTCTGGCGAACCATTCAACAACAGCAGTTCGGAACTCTATTGATCCAGCGGTTGCTGGATAACCAGGAGCGTTAGTTGATTGATTGAGTGCTTCTTGAATAACTGATGGTGTTGGGTCAACCGGAGACCCAACCGAGAGATCAACAATCCCTTGAGGATGCCGCTCTGCTATCGCTTGGTAAGGTTTGAGCTTCTGCCAAGGGTATTCCGGCAAGCGATCAAACATGTGAGTTATTCGCCTTGCGTAGGCAGCACTGAAATCACAGAGTGATCTCCTGCAATCGGTCCAACTTTGGCAGCACCGCCAGGTGAACCAACTTCACTAAAGAATTCAACATTTGCTTTGTAATAGTCAGCCCACTTAGCTGGAAGATCATCTTCGTAATAAATAGCTTCGACTGGACATACAGGCTCACATGCACCACAGTCAACGCACTCATCTGGGTGGATGTATAGCATCCGATCACCCTCATAGATGCAATCGACTGGACACTCAGCAATACATGCTTTGTCTTTTACATCCACACATGGAAGGGCAATAACGTAAGTCACTTTAGAAATCCTTTATCTTTAGTACCAATTATCGCCCTAGAGATGGGCTCTTTGTGTCCTAGCACGCCACTTGGCTAAATCTATTTTTGGGAATATTGCTGCAATGCCACAAATAATCATCGCAAACCAAACGTATCGGTTGCCATATTTATCATCGGCTATGAAAGCCCCGAAAGTTTCATGTCTTGACATCCACCAAATAGCGATGGTCATACCTGCATTCAGAAGATAAAGCGCACCTCTTGAGTTACGCCAAGTTCTAAGACCAAAGGCAATAGAAGCGGTTGCACCTAAGGCAAGGTATAGCCCCAGCGGAGAATGTCTGTCGTTATCAGCCAAGATGTTGTGAACGTAAGCACCAGCATATGCCAAAAGCAGACCAAGTGGTAAACCAAAGAGCGCTCTGAAAACAGGTTTGAACCAAGGTAAGAAGTTAGGGCTCGCTTGACGGAGGCGTTCTGGTTGATCGAATCTAATTTCGACGCCATCGAAAACTGAAAATGTATCACGCTTGACTGTCACCTGAGATGCGTGAGCAGATAGCGCTGCCTTCTTGAGCTCAGCTGTCTTCTCCCCGCCAACCGAAATTGTTGCACGCTCACCTGGCTCGGCGATAACTAAGAACTGAGGTTTCTTACCCTTGACGTTTTTACGATACCGACGCAGAGCCATCGCTGTTGCATCGTGAGCCTTCTTGTGATCCGGATGACCGTAACCACCTCTTGAGTTATAAGTAATAACAGCATCAGGTTTGAAAGTGACCATAGTCTGATAAATGTCGTCCGCTATCACTGGCGTTGACACAGCAGCTAGCGACATTAGATCTAGCCTTAGCGGCGTAGTCGGGGTGCCTAGGTTTCCAATTCGCATCCCGGAATCGAGATAGGCTCTAGTACCTGCGAACTTGTAGTTCTTGACCCCAAGAGCTGCTAAAGCATTCTTAAGTTCGTTAGCTCGAAAAGCTCCCATTGCCGCACGATTAGCTTCTAGCGATTTAAGTTCTTCAAGTTTTGCCTTACCTCGTTCACCACGAGTTAGGGTCAAAAGGAAAACCTCTGCACCACGGGCGATAGCATCAGCCATTACGTGACCGGTTTGCAAACTCTCATCATCTGGATGAGCATGCACCAAAAGGATGCGCTTTGCTCCGAAAGTTTGTTTAGCCATAAGAAAAACCTTAGTTCAGATAAGCCTCCTCTTGCCCCTGTTTCAGCTTTGAACTAAAGTTAGTTAGGTAACCCTAACTTCGAATGGTCTGATAACCATCGCGAAAGGCTCTTGGTGCTAGCAAACTTCCTTATTGGTCTCAGAGAAGGCCTAGAAGCGTCACTTATCGTAGGCATTCTCGTGGCCTATCTACTCAAAACAGGCAATCCTAAAGGCGCTAGAGCGGTGCTCTGGGGGACTTTAGTGGCAGTGGCGGTATCTATTCTGGCTGGTCTCGCTCTGAGCGAATTTGTGGCTGTGGTGCCAGAGGGAACAAATGAACTCATCGCTGGGCTAGCCTCAATAATCGCTGTCTTCTTTGTTACTTGGATGATCTTCTGGATGGCAAAACAGGCCAGAAGTATGAAATCAGAATTACATAAGCGAGTTGACTCCGCTGTCAACACTTCAACAGGAACTCTGATCGGCGTCGCCTTCTTCGCAGTTATCCGCGAGGGCATTGAAACTTCAGTATTTATCTGGAGCGCTTCAAGAGCAACGGGAACGGATACCAACCCCCTTCTAGGCGCAGCTCTTGGATTAATTGTTGCCACTGCCCTTGGCTATGGCGTTTATAAGGGTGCTTTGAAACTGAATCTCTCAAAATTCTTCAAATATACTGGCGCATTTTTGATTATCGTAGCCGCTGGAATTCTTGCCTACGGTATTCACGAATTACAAGAAATAGGTTTACTACCATTACTAACTGCAAATAGCTACGACCTATCAGGTTTGATTCCAAAAGATAGCGCAATAGAGACATTGCTGCGAGGAACAATAAGCTTCAGATCAAAGCCGTCATGGCTTGAAACCATTGCCTGGTTTAGCTATGCAATACCAGTTGCGTTTATTTATCTAAAGCCAGCAAAGAAGAACTAGCCAGCGTTTTCGTTAGCGCGCTTCTTAGCAGAAGTGTTACGGGCACGAATGTTGGCATCAAGTTCTACCTTGCGAATACGAGTTGCCTCAGGGGTGACCTCGACACATTCGTCTTCACGAGCGAACTCTAAACACTCTTCCAAAGAAAGTTTTCTAGGAGGTGTAAGCGCTTGAAATTCATCACTCGAAGATGCACGCATGTTAGTTAGCTTCTTCTCTTTAGTGATATTCACATCCATGTCATCAGCTCTAGAGTTTTCACCAACAACCATGCCGGCATATACCTCACTGGTTGGCTCAACAAAGAACGCTCCACGCTCTTGTAAGGCAATCATCGCAAACGGCGTTGCAACACCTGCACGGTCAGCAACTAGGGAACCATTCACACGAGTAACAATCTCTCCAGCCCATGGCTCATAGCCAGCTGAAATAGCGTTAGCAATGCCAGTTCCCTTGGTTGTGGTTAGAAATTCTGTTCTAAAACCAATCAGACCACGAGAAGGAACAAGGAACTCCATGCGAACCCAACCGGTTGAATGGTTGATCATGTTCTTCATACGGCCCTTACGAGCAGCCATCAGCTGAGTCATTGAACCTAGGAACTCTTCAGGAACATCAATAGTGAGATCTTCAACAGGTTCATGCAGCTTGCCATCAATCTTCTTGGTAACTACCTGAGGCTTACCGACAGTTAGTTCATAGCCTTCACGACGCATCTGCTCAACCAGGATTGCAAGAGCTAACTCGCCACGACCCTGAACTTCCCAGGCATCTGGACGTTCCGTTGGAAGAACTTTGATCGATACGTTACCGATAAGTTCTTTGTCCAATCGGTCTTTCACCAAACGGGCGGTGACCTTAGCTCCCTTGACACGTCCAGCCATAGGAGAAGTATTAATACCGATAGTCATCGAGATGGCAGGGTCGTCAACAGTAATCATTGGAAGTGGACGAACATCATTCGGGTCAGCAAGGGTTTCACCAATAGTGATGTTTTCAATACCGGCAACAGCAACGATGTCACCAGCGGTAGCTGAATCAGTTGGAATGCGATCCAAAGCTTTTGTCCTAAGTAGCTCAGTAATTTTTACATTCTGAGTGGTGCCATCCTGACGAACCCAAGCAACCTGCTGCCCCTTACGGATAGTTCCGTTGAAGATTCGAAGAAGAGCAAGACGACCTAGAAATGGAGATGCATCAAGGTTCGTAACGTGAGCTTGCAGCGGTGCTTCGTCGTCATAAACAGGTGCAGGGATGTGCTTCAAGATTGCAGCAAATAGTGGCTCAAGATCCTCTGAATCAGGCATGGTGCCATCTGCAGGTTTATTCAAAGAAGCGCGTCCTGCACGACCCGATGCGTAGATAACCGGTAGCTCAAGAATTGAATCGATATCTAAATCTGGAACATCTTCATGAATGTCACTGGCTAGACCCAAAAGCAAATCATGGGTTTCTTCAACGACCTCATCAATTCGTGCGTCTGGACGGTCAGTCTTGTTAACTAACAAAATAACTGTCAGGTTCGCTTCCAAAGCCTTACGTAACACGAAACGTGTTTGCGGTAGAGGACCTTCTGAGGCATCGACTAGAAGAACAACACCGTCAACCATGGATAAACCGCGCTCAACCTCACCACCGAAGTCAGCGTGACCAGGTGTATCAATAACGTTGATGGTTATCTCTTTGCCACTAGCACTAGGGCCCTTATATGAAATGGCAGTGTTCTTGGCCAGGATGGTAATACCCTTTTCACGTTCAAGATCTCCCGAGTCCATGATTCGTTCGCCGAGGTTGGCGTGCTCTCCGAATGAACCGGTTTGTCGAAGCATGGCATCCACCAGGGTGGTCTTACCGTGATCCACGTGGGCCACAATGGCTACGTTACGAATATCATCTCTTGTTACTTGGGCCATTACAGGGTCCTTAGGGCATAGTTCAGCGACGCACGAAAAGTCGCTCGAACGCTTAGATTGTTTGGGCTAACGAAAGCCCGATGGTTTAAAGTCTAACCGAGGCACCCTATAAAGTGTGCCTCGGCTAGTGAATCTTAAGTAAGGCTATTTACCAGCCGCTGCCAAAAGTTTGGCGCGAGCTTCGCGGCGCTTCTTTTGCTCTGCAGGGTTTGGAACAGGAACAGCAGCCAATAGATTCTTGGTGTATAGCTGCGTAGGATTGTTCAAAATCTGGTCTCTAGGTCCGATTTCAACCAATTTTCCGTGTTGCATAACTGCAATTCGGTGAGAAAGAATTTCAACCACTGCAATGTCGTGGCTAATAAACAAGCAAGCAAAGTTAAGCTTGCCCTGCAAATCTTGCAGCAGATCCAAGAATCGAGCTTGAATGGACACATCGAGGGCGGACGTTGGTTCATCTGCAATGAGAATGTCTGGGTTCAAAGCAAGAGCACGAGCAATACCAACTCTTTGACGCTGTCCGCCAGAAAGTTCGTGCGGGTAACGGTTGCGATAAGAGCGAGGAAGCTCAACTTTATCCAAAAGTTCTTCAACCATTACGTTTAGCTCATCCCCCTTAGCAATACCTGCCAGGAAGATTGGCTCTCCAATGCTTTCACCGATTGGAAGACGAGGATTCAAGGAAGAAGCCGGGTCTTGGAAAACGATTCCGGTGTGACGTCTAATCGAATTCAGGTCTTTCCCCTTAGCATTCCCGATCTCTTTGCCCACTACAGAAATAGATCCGGATTTGACGGGGATTAGACCGATAGCAGCGCGACCAACTGTGGTTTTTCCAGAGCCAGACTCACCGACCAATCCAAGAATTTCACCTGGGAAAATGTCGAAGGTGATTTGGTCCGCAGCAACGAATGCAGGAATACGACCGCGCTTAGGATACTCAACTACAACATCTTTCAAGCTTAGAACAGGCTCTGTTTTTGCAGGTACAGATAGTTTACGCATCGGAACAGAGCCAAGCTTCGGCACTGCAGCAAGCAACTCTTGCGTGTATGGGTGCTTTGGTCGGTTGAATATGTTGTCCGCAGTGTCATACTCGACGGTCAAACCATCTTTCATTACCAAAATGTCGTCAGCCATGTCAGCAACTACGCCCATATCGTGGGTAATCAGCAAAATGGCAGAGTTTAGTTTATGACGGAGATCTCTCATCAAGTCAAGAATTTCAGCTTGAACTGTTACATCCAGAGCAGTAGTTGGTTCGTCGGCAATTAGCAATGCGGGGTCACAAGCCAGCGCAACAGCGATCATCGCACGCTGCTTCTGACCACCTGATAGTTGGTGAGGATACTTATCGATTGATACATCTGGATTTGGGATGCCAACCATAGCTAGCAGTTCTATCGCCCTAATCTTTGCTGCTTTAGGAGATAACGATAGGTGAAGCCTCAAAGTCTCAATAATTTGGAATCCGATTGTGTATACAGGATTCAAAGCAGTCATTGGCTCTTGGAAAATGTAGGCAACTTCCTTGCCTCTGAAACTCTGTACCTTTTGTTTTGAAGCTGAGAGCATGTCTACTCCCTTTACTTCTACACGACCCGAAGTGCGCGCGTTTGGTGCAAGAAGGCCCATTAGACCCATCGCACTCGAGCTCTTTCCAGAACCTGACTCTCCAACAATTGCAAGTGTCTTCCCAGGTTCAATCTGGAAATTCATGTCGATAACTGCTGGATACCAAGCACCATCTACCCAAAAGTCCACATTGTAATTCGAGATTTTAACTACAGGAGTTGTGCTCATGATATTCCTTCTTCGCGCTTGCTTTCGTCTGAGATAATAGAAAAACGATGACTACAAAAACAATATTCAGACCCAACAGCAATCTTGTTTGGGCGGCTATAGCCATAATTCTGGATTCGCTCTACCTTATCCAATCCATTTTTTACAATCGAGGTGCGAGCAACGTTGTGATCGACATTGTGGTCGCTATTTTTATTGGAGTTGTGGCCTATTTGTTTTGGATTAGACCCAAAATCACTCTTACCGATAGTGAGGTTGTGGTGGTTAACCCTTTGCGAACAAAAACAATTTCCTACAAAAACATTACCGAGCTCAGCACCAAATGGTCTCTGCTGATCCATCATGATGGTATCTCCACTCGAGTTTGGGTTGCTCCCGCCAACGGAAAACGTGGTTGGATCTCCAGCAAAAAAGGTCAATGGAGGAGCAACAGTATTCGAGGTAGCCAAATCGCTGACGGAAAACATGAAGTATCCAGTCGGAGTGAACTTAGCGACAGCGGAATTGTCGCTAACCTGATCGAAAAAAAGATTAGCCGTCATTAGACCAGAGATTTCCTTGCGCGACCAGACTTCTTGACCTTCGGAATTGTGCGGAGTTGTCTAGGATCGAAAGCATCCCTCAAGCCATCCCCAATGAAATTGATGCACAACGCAATCACGATGATGAACGCTCCTGGCCACCAGAACAACCATGGCGCAACCAAGAAAGACGCCTGGTTTTGGCTGATTAGAAGTCCCAGAGACACATCGGGAGCTTTAACTCCAAAACCAAGGAAGCTGAGTGCAGTTTCAATCAAAATCGCACCAGACAACAGCAAAGTTCCTGAAACGATAATGATTCCAATTGCGTTTGGCAATATGTGTTTGAAAATAATTCGACGGTTTGATGAACCTGCGACTCTTGCTGCGTCAACAAATTCACGCTCTCTCAGAGTTAAGAACTCAGTTCTAACGAATCGAGCTAGTCCCATCCAAGCGAAGAACCCAAGCATTACAGCCAGTGGGACGACTCCTAGATTTCCAAATTTTTGACCAATAATCGCTCCAAGAATAAGGGTTGGAGTAACTAGGAATATGTCAGTCAAACGCATCAAGACGGCATCTACAATTCCGCCGAAGAATCCTGCTACTGCACCGATTGTAGTTCCGATGGTGATGCCGAGAACTCCCACAATGACCATAACTGTCAGAGATTGTTCCGCTCCACGAGTAACCAATGCCCACCAGTCCACACCGATGTCATCAGATCCAATTGGGTGCGCGCCAAGTTGCATTGGGCTTCCATCAATAAATGACGGAAGGAGGTCCATGGTAGGGCAACCGCTTATTCCTCCGTTACAAATACTCGCTAGAGCACCGTCTGGGTCAATATCAGTTATGTATAGTGGCCACCAACCTTGAATGTGAATCGGATTTGTGTCAGTACCTAGATGGATACCAGATGATGTGAAGGACAGCAAGATCACAAAAATAAGTATCACAAGTGCCGTGACAGCTACACGATGTCTAAAAAATTTGGTTCGAATAATCTTTGACTGGCTTAAGCCTTCAACTTGAACAGATTCAACTCCATTGGTAGAGCCTGTGTTCATAGACTTTCTTGATTTCATTCTGGCCATTATTATTTCCTTACTCGGATTCTAGGATCTACAACACCAAACAACAGGTCGGCTACTAGGTTAGCCAAAATTGTCAGGGCTGCACCTAATACGAAAACACCCATGAACAGATTCAGATCAAAGGTGTCTAGCGCGGTTTTAAATATTTTTCCCATGCCTTTCCATTGAAAGACTGTTTCGGTAATGATTGCGCCACCGATTACTCCGGCAAAATCGTTGACCAAAATTGTAGTGAGAGGCAACATGGAGTTTCTGAGAGCATGTCTCATGATCACAGTTCTCTCGTTTAGGCCTTTAGCGCGAGCAGTCCTGATGTAATCCATGTTCATAACTTCTAGCAGGCTAGCCCGACTGTAGCGCACATAACCGGCAAACGATATCAGCGTTAGAGCAATCGTTGGCAGAATCAAGTGCATGATCGCATCTAGTCCTGAAATCCAGAAACTGTTTAGCTGCTCTTCGGATAGATAATCATTTGATTGACCAAGAGTAGGAATTGGTCTGCCGTGAATCGCTTCAGATTGATAATATCCTTGGAATTCCTGCATAAAACGGTCGAAGACTACAGGTAGAGTCGCAAAAATCGCAGTCAAAATTGCCGTCCGAATGTTTATTCTTCTGTCAATTTTTTGGACTGAATAACCAATCAAAATTGCAGCGCCGATTGTTATAACAAACATTAATACGACGGCGAGAATGTTTGAACTTGGTGCCAAAAGCGCTTGAAATGGATAGTAGCAAGCTATAACGAAAGCAGCTGTTGACATGGAGGCAATAAGAGATTGTCTGTTTCTAAGTCCAGTGGATAACTGGGTGATAACTAGACCGCTAGAAAGGGCTAAAGCAGCAACACCTACTATTCCCAAAGTTGGGTTAATGAACCATTTACTTGCGCTTGCTAAGAAAAGAAGTCCGGAAATAATTCCCGCGCTAACACCGAGTAAGACAAAGTATCGAAGTTTGGTCAAGCCAGACATTTCAGAAATGGCAAAACCAACCAACAAGCCAGTTATTACTATTGCGTACCAGGGGATCGTTGGATCAACTAAGAAATCGTTGAATTGGACGGCTAGGTAAATCTTTAACATCACCGCAAACCAAAAAACTGGAACTGAGAACAAAAGAAAAGAAACAAAAGTCATTGAATAATCGAATCGAGAATATTGACGGATAGCTGTCAACAGACCAACAATGATTCCAATAAAAATAGCTAATATCGTGGATGCGATTACCAGCCTGAAAGTAACCGGGATAGCTGCACCCATTACCTCTAAGACTGGCTGTTTACCGAATCTAGTTACTCCTAGGTCTAGTTGCCCCCATAAACCTGAAACAACTCCCCTCAACCATAGAAAAAATCTGACTGGTGGAGGAACATCTAATTGAAGTTGAATTATTGTCTGCTTGATAAGAAACGCTTTATTTTTTTCAGTTGATTCACCGAACGCAGCTAGCGGATCGCTGGAGTATGCCATCAGTACGTATGAGAGGTAACTCGACCCAAAAAGAATTAGGAACATCATGCCAATGCGGCGCAGTATGTAAGAAAACAAGGTGAAGATCCCTTCAATCACTCAGTTGCAATAATTCTACTTGGAAATCATTAGAGTCCCCCGTTAAAAACTAGTTCCGCAGAAGATTTCTCTCCTGCGGAACTAGTCTCTAATTTATTTTGTTTTATTTAAGGATTAGCCCTTAGAAGGTCCACTCCCAGTAGTTCCACACAACGTTCTGACCGATCGGAGCAGGCTTCACGTTTTGTAGTGAAGTGCTGTGAGCGGTAAGTGTTGCGTTCTGGTATAGCGGTAGACCCCAGTAGTTGTCATGAACAACTTTGTCAATTGCTAGGCGCTTAGCTGCAATTTGAGCATCTGTCATAACATCTGCCTGCAATTGCTCTGCCCAAACGTCTACCTTAGCGCTCTGGTAGCCCCAAGCATTGTTTCCACCATCGCTCTTGTAGATTTCAGTAGCGTTACCCTGAGTTACAGCAGACAAGCTGAAACCGTGGAAAGTAACGTCGTACTGAGGGTCCTTGTTGTCTGCAACTCCATCGTTACCGCCATCGCTGTCGGCAAACAAGTTCGAGCTTGCGTAGTCAACAATGTTGAAACCAGCCTTTTCCTCTTCGTTCTTGATCAATGCAGCTAGACCATTTCTCAGAGAGGTGTTAGCGTGAGCAACTTTGATAGTAACTACCTGGTTGTCATCACTTGCAGATGGGTACCACTTCTTGACTAGAGCGAGAGCCTTAGCGGTTCTCTGCGCTTGAGTTCCTTCGCTGTACTCAGATACTCCTGAGTTGTTAACGATGGCGTTGTAAACGCTAGTTCCAGTGAAAGCGAAGTGAGTGTCCATTGTCGTCGCAGCTGAGTTGACTGGCTTAACCTTAGATTCAACCATCTGTTCACGAGGAAGAGCAAGCAAGAATGCGTGTCTAAGATCCTTGGCCTTCTTTCCGTTTCCGAAGAACTTACCGGTGTATGGATCTTCCGCCTCAGGTACTGAACCGACTCTTAGACCCAACATAGAGTAACCTCCACCGAAGTTACCCTTGACAGTGACGCCGTCTAGTGCGGTCAAAGTAATCTTGTCGCTGGCAATTGGGTTGAAGATGTACATTAGGTCCAATTCGTGGTTACGAAGTGCGTCAACAGCAGCTGTGTTGTCGTCAATTACCTTAAACACAATCTTGTTAACCGGCTTTGTTGTCTTCACAAATACAGGTCCAGACTTGTACTTGGTGTTCTTGACTAGTGTCAGGCTCTGGCCATCGATCTTTGAAGACACAATGAATCCACCGTTGCTAACTAGCAATAGTGGGTTTGTGCTCGAGTTGATGTTCGGCAAGTCATAGCCTGTAGACCAAACTGCACCCATCTTCTTTAGGTCAGATGTGTTCTTGTTTGTGAAGTCTGCTAGGAAACGGTCCTTTGCAGCTGTCATCTGAGCTACAGTCAGGCTTCTCGCTTCTGAAGCAGTAGTGCCTTCTGCAAGCAAGGTAAGCGCGTGAACTGGTGAAGGACCAGGAGCTAGAAGCTGCCAGTCAACCATTGGCTGGTCATAGCTAACTGTAAGAGTGTACTTGTCAGCACTTAGTGCTGGCAGACCAATTACGTGCTCGCCATAAGCGCCACCGTAGCTTGCGCTGTTGAACTCAGGAACGTCTGATGCAGGGTCTCCGAGTCCAGCTGACTTTGAGTAGCCATCAGAGGCCACGATGTGGCTTAGTAGCAAATCTACTGCGTCAATTGGAGTACCATCTGACCAAGTTTGACCCTTGGTAACTGTGTACTTAAGTTGGAATAGAGTCGGGGTGTTCTTTGCGATAGACATCTTTCCGAACTTGGTGTTCATAATCAAGTTGGTGTTGTTATCGTAATAGCTGTAACCAGCACCAGTTGGATACGCAGCGGTTGAGTTGTACGCTGTGTTTCCATCAATGGTTCCTGAGTTCAGAGATGTAATGTCACTTTCTGACAATATGGTCACTGTTGACTGTGCCGGAACCACGGCTGACGCCGAAGAAACGACAAATCCAGTTGCGGCCAAGGAAGCTGTAGCAGCTACCGAGAATGCACGCAAGAGTGATCTTGACTTCATTTGATTCTCCTTATTTTATGGTTGTAAGACTCTCGTTAAATACCCGATAGTTATACCTGTGTATAAGAAACTACACCCTGTCGCATGATTTATCCACCGGTTTTTCCCAAATCGTTACATTTTCTTACAGAGGATAAAGATATGGAGATAAAGTGCATAATTTTCCCCTTAATCTGTGACTCTGGCCAAGTCAATGATGTCTTGGATGCTAGTCTTGGGAAACGCTCAGAAATGAGCATTAGTTGCTTTTGCAGGGGAAACTGGTGAAAACCCAGTACTGTCCCGCAACCGTGAGTCTCCTTACATCCTAAGAAGATGAGTCGGATCGCCTGCAATAAGCAATGACTCCTATATAAACCGTCGAGGTCTGCGGGTGGAGTCGGGTATGAATTTACCCGTCATCGCACAAGGATCGCACCTACTTGAAAGGGTTGCGATGTCAACAAATACAACCGGATTGCGTCGTCTCGCAATATTAATACCCTTAATTAGCGCTTTAACGCTAATTTTGGCCTCCTGCGCAACTACGTCTTACGGAAATGATGCATTTCCGAAGACTAGTAAGTACGTTTTTGAGAAATTCAACTCAGGAGAATACCTGGATCTTTTCACTCCTGGTAAGCCAGATGCTGGCATCACACTTGAAGCTATGACTCAACTTAGCGCTCTCGGTTATGACAAGAACAAGCAGCAGAGAGCCATTAGCTGGATCGAGGCAAACACCAAATTGTTCAAGTCATTGGGTCTAAAGGCCGCTTATGTCTTTACAGCCCATTCCTTAGGTTTTTCAGATCATCCAACAGTCAGAAAAGCTGCAACTGAAGTTACTTCAATGGTCGCAGATTCAGTTAATTTAAGCGCTAGCAACAACTTTGAGCATTCTTGGCTGATTTTCGCTCTACTAGCTGAAGGTCAAAAAGATCTAGCAAATCAGGTTGCCATGCATCTTTCAACCCTTTCCGAGCCAGATGGTGGCTATAAGTATCTTCAGGGAGATTCGAAGAGTGTGGCTGCGGCAGACATAACAGCCTTTGCACTGCTCTCAATGAATGCAAGCTTGGGAACAGGAAACTCAACTGATGAAGCTGCCAAAGAATTTGCTATGAGCAAGGCAAAATCTTGGTTATTGGCAAATCAGACTCAAGGAACCTACTGGAGCTCATTTGGAAATGTTGATGTTAGCGGAACTTCTTATGCTGTGATGGCTCTTAAATCGCTCAACATGGATGTTTCAAAACCAGTTGAGTGGCTGAAAAGCAGGATCAACGAGACTGATGGCGGAATTAGCGCGCCTTGGACAGAACCTAAAAGCGACAGCTACAGCACTGTTCAAGCCCTGCTTGCGCTTTCTGAATTGAACTTTATCGACGTTTTGCAACACGAAGCCAAATAATTCTTTATGCGTTTATTTGTTCGGCTGTCGCTAATAGGTTTGGTGGCTCTGGTTGCCATCGGGTTTTGGCTTACTCAAAAAGCCCAGCCCGATGTCAACGCGCCTCAAGAAGGCAAGCAAGCCAAGGTCGAAGTCCTCGATTCACAATGTGAGGACTCCGGAATAAGCCTCTTAGTGGATTTCGGATCTAAGGCCTCGGTCCCGACTGTTGCAAAGTGCCTAAAGAATTACACAGGGACCTCTTGGGATATTTTTGCCGCTGCTGGCTTGGAGGTAACCGGTACTCAAACTTATCCGGTCGGTTTTGTCTGCAGAATTCAAAACTTTCCAAATCAAGCCGATGAACCGTGCCTAGATACCCCTAAAGCCAATATTGGTAGCTGGGCTTACTTCGTTGCGCAACCCGGTAGCGATCAATGGCAATACAGCACGTGGGGTGCAGCTACTCATAAACCTTCCTGTGGCAGCGCAGAAGCTTGGCTATTCAAATACCCACAGGACAACTTAGAATCTCCCCCAATCTCAAGAGCGCAGACAAGTGACTGCACAAACAAATAATCACCTGCATTTCCTATCCGCCTCGAGAACACATCCCGGGGCTTGGTGGATTTCTGGTATCTGTTTAGCATTGAGCGCTTCGTTGAGCTCCAACCTTTGGGTGTTACTGAGTATCTCTGCATTGGCGATGCTTGTGGTTTGGGTTTGTCGTGAAGATGCTCCTTGGTCAAAATCAATAAAGTTCTACCTCCTGCTTGGTTCGATAGTGGTGACACTTCGAGTAATTTTTAGAATTGTTTTCAATCTGGCTGATTCCAAAACGGATGCGTTTCTTAATCTCCCATCTATTTCAATAAACCTTGGATTTGGAAATAGTTTCCATCTTTTAGGTAATGTTTCAAACCTTTCAATCCAAGCCGCACTTGTCGACGGATGTCGACTAGCCGCAATCATTCTTTCGATTGGCATGGCCAACTCTCTGGCAAATCCTAGAAAGCTACTTAGAGCAACACCGGGGGCTCTCTACGAAATTGCTACTGCCATCTCAATTGCGATCAATTTAGCCCCTCAAATAATCTCCAGCCTAAAACAGGTTAGGCGTGCCAGAGGTCTTCGTGGACATTCGAAGGGAACTAAATCATTAACCGGAATAGTGATCCCGGTGTTAGAAGACGCAATCGAACAATCGATGCAGTTAGCTGCCAGCATGTCAGCCAGGGGTTTTGGTAGGAAAGGTAAGCGGACTCGCTTTCAGATGCTAGTTGCAAGATTGTCAACATTTCTAACTCTGACCCTGCTCACGGTTGGCATAGCACTTTTATTGTTCTCTCCGACAGATCAGTTTATTTATCTTGCAGTTATTCTCTCTGGGCTGGTTTTTGCTGGAATCACTCTCAAGGTTTCCTCCACTAAATCAACGAGAACAAATTTTATTGTGCAGCGCTGGCAGTTAGCCGATGCGGTGGTCATTGTTACTGGCGGATTAATCTTGTTCTCGGCATTCACGGGAGTGCTCGCCTGATGATTGAAACTCGTAATTTGTGCTTCAGCTATCTGAATTCTGATGGAAAACAAAAGTCTGAGAATCCTCAGCTTAATCGAGTCAATCTAAAGATTTCCGCAGGTGAGTTTGTCCTGGTATGTGGCCCAACAGGAAGTGGAAAATCAACCTTTCTGAAAACTTTGAACGGACTTGCTCCGAGCTTTACCGGTGGAGTTATTACCGGAGAACTACTGATCGATGGGCGAAACCTTATTGGTTCAGAACCCTATGAATTCTCACATCTAGTTGGTTATGTTAACCAGCAACCTGAAGGTGCATTCGTTGCTGATATCGTGTTGGACGAAATTGTTTACGGAGCAGAACAACTTGCAGTGAACAAAGAGAAGATTGCGAAAGATGTTGACAGGCTGAGCAAGTTAATGGGGCTCGATATGCTCCTAGATAAACCCGTGGCAACTTTGTCCGGCGGGCAACAACAGCGAGTGGCTATTGCTGCAGCCTTAATCGCCGGAGCAAAGGTCCTGTTGTTGGATGAGCCAACTTCGGCCTTGGACTTACAAGGGGCAAGCGAAGTTCTCAATCTACTTCGCCAACTCTCTCAAGAAGAAGGAGTTACAGTTCTCCTAGCTGAACATCGAATCTCCAGAGTTATTGGAGTTGTCGATTCAGTAATAGTTGTTCACGGTGATGGATCTGTAACTCAAGGGAAACCAGCCGAACAGTTCAACGATTCACGCTTTGCGCCCCCAATAATCGAGTTAGGGCAGAAATTGGGTTGGAAGCCATTAGCGATCACCAACCAAGAAGCAAACTCACTTTGGAGGCAAGCTCCAGCAAAATATTCCGAAAAGCTAGTAAACCCACCAGGCGAACTAGCTCTTAAAACCAGCGCTTTGGAAGTTCGATTTGGATCTGTAATTGCGGTCCAACCAACTGAGCTTAACCTCTACGGCAATCAGATTACTGCTCTTATGGGAGAGAACGGTTCGGGTAAAACCAGCCTGTGCTGGGCAATCCAAGGTAGCGGACCTAGATATGAAGGGACTGTTAACACACTTTCTGGAGACCCCAAGGAGCTTTCAGTTCAAGATCGAATTGGTGTTGTCACAATGGTTCCACAACGTGCCTCGGATTTGCTCTTCTTACATTCGCTAGCCGATGAATTGCAAGAATCAGACATCTTCGCAAAAGTTCCATCAGGAACCACTGCGACACTATTCCAAAAGTTAGCTGGAAGAATTGACACTTCAACTCACCCAAGAGACCTATCGGCTGGACAGCAACTAGCGCTAGTTCTTTCACTGCAATTGGTTAAGAATGCGCCAGTACTAATTCTTGATGAGCCAACCCGAGGGCTTGATTATTCGGCTAAGCGTGCTTTAGCCGCTCAACTGAATGCCCTTAGATCCTCGGATCGCTGTGTTCTTTTGGCTACTCACGATATCGAATTCGTGGCTATGGTCGCAGATAGAGTCCTTGTCCTCAAGGAAGGTCAGATTGTTGCAGACACTATTCCGGTAAATGTCTTAGGTGCTGGATGTGAACTGGCTTCACAGATTTCCGAGATAACTAATGAACCAGGATTGTTTACCATTGAGCAGGTAACCAATTGAATCTATTGATCGCTCGAATAAGTGTTTCCATAGCTGGACTAGCTAGCTTGCTGATCTTTACTTGGCCACTATTTATAACGGTCGAGGAACAAAATGAAGCTCTGTTAGCTCAAACTGTATTTATTATTCTTATGCCGTTGGTTTTAATTCTTGTCCTAATCGAATTCGCCACCGGAGACATCTCTTCTAAACATCTTGCTTTGCTCGGAGTTCTGATAGCGCTTAACTCAGTTATCCGGTTATTGGGAGCAGGAACAGCTGGAATCGAAACTGCGTTTTTCCTTATTATTCTCGGAGCATTCGTCTTTGGTAGCGGCTTTGGATTCATTCTTGGAGCAAGCTCTATTTTGGTATCTGCATTAATTACCGGGGGCATCGGTCCTTGGCTGCCATTTCAGATGATGGGGGCTGCCCTAGTTGGTCTAGGTGCTGGATTAATCCCACAAACAAAAACAGCCTGGTTACAAAAGTTGCTGCTAATTACTTACGCAATATTTTCTAGCTTTACTTACGGTGCTTTGATGACCATGTGGAACTGGCCTTACCTCGCCGGAACAGGGACTCAGTTAAGTTATGTAGCGGGAGATAACATCACTGCAAACCTGTCACGGTTCATTCAATACGAGGTAGTAACTGGTGGCCTAGTTTGGGATCTGGGTAGAGCAATCACCACAAGCGTCTTGCTTCTATTAACTGGCTCAGCCCTAATCGCCACTCTAAAAAGAGCTGCGACCAGGGCTGGCGTTGGTAGAGAACTTTAGGCTGGTGGGTAGAACGCTAGCAGTGCAGTCTCGATGATTGTCACTGTTAAAAACATCAATCCTGCTTTATAGGTGTATTTGAATTCTTTACGAGCGACATGAACGATGTTCGCGAGCACCATAATCGTTGTAAGGCCCGCTGCTGCAGCGATACCGATTGGTAATGCCCAGTTGAATCTAAATATTGTCACTGCAACTGGAGCCAAGATCACACCAAGACCACCTAGCAGTTCAGCAAGCCCAATAAATTTCACAGTCCCTTTAGGTGAAGAACCGACCCATCCCCAACCACGTTCAATAAGTTTTGAATCCGATGTGCGGAGCTTGTCTAGCCCAGCCTTAGTGAAGGCGAACGAGGTAAAACCTGAAACTATGAACGTTGCAACGATGATTGCGATATCCATGAGAACCTTTCTATGTTCTTGTTATGCGTGTAAGTCACGCTTAGACTCGTACTAGTAAAGCACCACTTGACTAAATTAGTCAAGTCCCCCTTTACTTATATCGTGTCTAGAACCGAAAGGGTGCTCATGGAAGTGAAGATTCATGCCGAGCGCACCCAAGAAGGATGGACTGCTGAAGTCCCAGGACCAGAAGGTTTTAGAGTCACTGCCAGAAGGCTGGATCAATGCAAAGACATGGTGATCGAAAGAATCAAGACTCTGGCAGAGCAAAAAGGCAATGCCGAAATCTGTGACATTGTGATCAAAGTAGAGGCCGAATTACCTGGGATCATCTGCGATCTCGAAACCGCAAAAGTGAAAATGCTTGAAGCTCAAAAACTTCAAGATCAAGCCTCAGCAGAAATCAGAGCAGTAGTTAGCCGCATGAGAGACGAAGGTTTAACCATGAGAGACATAGCTGTCTTACTTGGCGTTTCCCCTCAGCGTGTTGCTCAGCTTATTGGTTAGTCAACATTGGGATGATTGCGCCAGCAAACACTTGCTGAGCTAACCATGTCTTAGCAATAAAGCTCAAAGTGATATAGACACGCTCGCCGAAGAGGTAATCGGCCCACTTTCCCACCTTGCGATACTGCAATGCTTGATTCACGGCAAAAGTGTTGAAGGCGATAAAAATGGTAGCAATGATTACTAACACGAAACCTGGTACTGCGGCAGCGGTGGTTTTACCTGGCTGGATAACTCCAATCACGATGATGATCCAAGGAACAATACCGGTCATACATCCCATGATGAAAGGTAGTGCCTTCTTGTTTCCAGGCGTCTCATACTTCTCCTGCAAAGCCCCAAAGAGAATCATGCTGGCATTGACACCAAAGATTGCTATAAGTGCACCGAAGTCAGTAAAACCACATAGCAGTGCAATAGCAACAATCATTGTTGAGGAACTAAGTGAATACTCAGTCCATCGAAAGTAATTGTGATTCGCTTTTAGTCCCGCAAAGTATCTGGCTTTGAACATTGGGGAGATTATCAGGAAATGGAAGAAAGCAGACATCAATAGGAATGCGACAATCGCTCCACCTAGGTTGAGGTTAAACAAAGTCACGTTATCTCTCGGCAAGTCAACTCCAGGAGGACCTGTCATCCAAGATGCGGTTATTGGAAAGTTTGGCTGAGTGGTTAGCTGCATCAGCAGAGAGATACAGACGGCCGCTACTACTAGGTGAAGTGAGCCAGCAGCAAAGTTGTATCTAGTCAGACCCTTTTCACTGGTCTTCTTGGCTAGCTTTAATTGTTTCTTTTCAGACATTCTTGTTCCCTTTCGACGATGAAACGGTTTCTCACCCACATGAAAAGCAGTCTAGTGGGCGAGAACGAGCTCTACGGCTCGCGGCTCACAGGTAACAGAATCGAAACCCCAGTAAATGCGAGCATTAATTTCCATCTCTTTACAGATGCTAGTTATTCCATTAAATCCCTTGGCGAGCGAAAGTTTAGCTCTTATCGCTGGTGCAAGTGAGCCCTTAAAAATACCGTTCTGCCCTGAAGCTAGCGCTGCTGCTATACCAGCGGCTTGACCTAACTGAATAAACTGTGGCTCCATTCGGATGCTGGAAAACGCAGATGGTGAAGCTGAAATACCAAGCGCTACCACCAGATTCCTAGGACCGGTCTTGGGCAACATTGCACTAAAGGGAATTTCGTAAATCGGGGCTCGATACATTTGTCCACGATCTCTGGCAAAAGTACCTTTCGCAAAAACGAAAAGTGTTGGTTTGCTATCAAGAACGTAGCTTCCCACCGCTACTGAATCCGTTTTAGTTCTATTGATGGAGAGGTCACTTGCGGTAACCGTTGTTTTCCCGATCAGACGACGGCCTTCTCTTAGGTAAGGCATTTGCGGCCAACCGTTGGTGCTTTTGAACTCATCAGCGCATAGTCCGAATCCGCTAAGTCCATTACGTTCAATGGCTGGAACACTGTCATCATGCTGAATGAAATACAGAAACGATTGAAGATAGCTTGTATACCTTGCAAGCAAGCTCTGTCTGGATTCTGGATGATCAAAATAATCCTTACTCATCGTCAAATTGGTGAAAGAAGAAAAATGAGCATTCAAATCAAACTTATCTTTTGGAATCTTTGCAGCACGCCATAACGGCGTCAGGAGGGTGCCAGTAGGCAGCTCTGTGACTTCAGTCTTTGACTTATACACCACGTAATACTTCATGTATGTCATGTAAGTTCGCCAAGCTGGAGCAAATGTTTCATAGTCAGCTGTTTTGGAAAAGGGTAATTTATTTTTAGAATTTTTAGTAACGCAAAGCCGGTAAGTGAATGAGGGCATGCCAGACAAAATGTCACTCGAGTAATTTGTCAAGTCGTCTCTAAAATTTACCTGAGGTAGCTGAGCGAAGTCACTTTCAGCTTGAGCGATTTTGTCTTTGTCCTTCAATTCAAACAAAACCTTGTAGCCACGATCTTGGGTTGTTTTTTCTCCATAACTGAAAAAATCAGCCATCCCAAGTCGTGTTTTAGTTCCGCTGGAAAACATTAAGTCTCCCGCGTAACTAGCATCAATAAATGTCTTTCCTTGAACAGTTATCTTAACTTCAGGAATAGCTGTGTTGTGAAAAGTTATTTGTTTTATTTTTTGCTTGATAACTAAAGCATTTTCAAGATTTGTGTAAGTACCCAATGTGATTTTCTTTGACTTCATCCAATTAAGGAAAATACACTCTGCCACCTTCGGTTCAGTTCTATGCAAATCATCGTGATAATAGCGACTGACATCATCCAGATAGGTTTTAGCGAAACCGACATTAGCGCCAATATAGCCCAGGTCTGTTGCGCTGACTCCGTTCGAAATGGCCCCGCCAAATAGACCACTCTCGCTGAGAAGCAATACTGATTTACCTAACTCAGCAGCGCTTCTGGCAGCTGCTACGCCGGCAGGAGATCCTCCATAAATCACAACATCATATGCGCTGCCGTCGATAACGACAGACTTTAGTGCGTTCTTACTTCGGGCATCACAATTGAACATCTCCCAAGAAGTCGCTGAAGTCGCGCTGACACTACCCAGGAAGATTCCGATTAAGCCGGAAATCAAAAATAAGACTCTAATGAGGGTGCTCGCGCGCTTCAAATTCACAGACAAAATTTGTGTCCCCTACCGAATCTTTTAGAATTATCAGTTTACTCAACCTGAATTGAAGCTTAGATATCCACATCCAAATGTGCTTAAGGCAAAAACCCATATCTGGCGACATGGGTTTTTGTATTGGTGGAGATGGGGGGAATC
>RFYI01000021.1 GCA_009921165.1 Actinomycetota bacterium
GCTGATTTACAGTCAGATCCCTTTGGCCGCTTGGGTAACTAGCCAGTGCTCCCGGCCGCCTGTAATCAGCCGGACGGGTGCTTGTAAAGAATACCTGAATATCCTCTTTGAGTTCTCTGGCCTAATCTAGAGCCAATCTAGGGTTGAACTTGTATCTCTTAGGTGTTCCAACCAGGAAACCAAGTGCTGCTAGCAGAGGAATGCCCGCCACTAAGAACAAGGTTTGAGGGAATGGTATTTGGAACTCTGTCTGAAGTGTTGAGCTCAAGACATAGATAAGTAGGAATCCAACGGTCGCTCCAGAAACAGTTCCTAACAGAGTCAATGTCAAGGCCTGGAAAGATACAACCCTTGATCTGAATAACTTAGAAGCTCCGATAGACCACAGTGTTGAATGATCTGCTCTGCTCTCAATTTGTGACAACCCAAGAGCAATTGCTGTTGAGGCAAGCACAAACAGTCCTGCGATTGCGGATAACAACCATGCGATGCCATCGAGGTTGAAAGCAGGCCCTTGCTCTAAGGAATAACCAGATGGTAGTGATTCAGCCAATGCATCTTTCTGGCTCACAGTCAATGCTTGCTCGTAGTTCACAATTGCAGTCATTGGGTAGTAGTCAATGCCTAGTCGCTGAGCTGTCTTTGGTGGAATTATGAAATTAAGCAGTTGATTTGGCGATGATGAAACCACCGCATCGATATTTTCAACTCTTGATGACTTCGTGAAGTCGATAAGATTTCCATCTACATCCTGAGCTGGGAAATACTTGAGTTCTCCATCATAGAATTCATTGCCAATAGCAAAAGTGTCAAGCCCTGATGGGTGCCACTGCAGTTGCAGTTTTCCATCGGTTAGGAAGCCTTTGCTAAACACCACCGCTTTTCCTTCTTTCAGTGCTGCCTCAGCTTTACTGTCTACTCTTCCTCCTAGTAGAAGACGAAGATCTTCAGGTCCTGCGACTACGAACTGGCTAGGACTTGTTGCCACCATTCTTTGGCAGTCAAGATATTTAGGCTCAGCCACTATGGCTTTAGCAAGTTTCCAGTCTCCTGCCATGTAAGCATCATTAAGTTTCTTAGAGTCTGGGCTGGCTGACATGTGTGGGCAAAGGTAATTGAAGTTAATCTTGGCATAAGGAATTTCTCCTTCAGCACCAAGCATTAGTTCACCGGTGTCGTAGAACTTATAACCGAGATTTCCGAAACTGCGATGAACATTTATGGTTCCTGCAGAACTCACTGAGGCAACCTCACTCGCTGAATTGATATCTTGACCCAACTTCTTACCAATGTTGTTGATGTATGCGTTTAGCTCTTCAACAGTATTTAGTTTGTTCTCGTTGTAGTCAGTGTTTACCTGTAACTGGTACAGCTCACCCTGCGGCTGATAGGTGTCCGCCAGGGGTTTAGTGGTTGTGTAGAAAACAGAGATGATGATTGCCGCTACAAAACTTGTTGCAATTACAGATGCAATAACTGCCGTGAATCTCTTGCGGTTGAACACAAGATCATTGGTAGCGAAGTTCGCCGCTGTGCCAAGTTTTCTAAAGACAAGTCGGGCAAATACCAGCAGCCAGGAAGATCCGAGCATCAGTCCGAAGATAGTTATGAATGAAGCAATGGTTGCCACCAGAACAGTGATGCCTTGATACTGCTGAACTGCTTGCCAACCCAATTCCGTGTAAGTCTTTGAATCATTCAGATAAACCAATATTGGGACGCAAATTAGCAAGGCAGTTACACCAATACCAATAAGTGCTAGCCCGATTATGCCTGACCTCTTCTTTACCTTGGCATCGCGCCTAGATCCTCTTAGAGTGCTGAGAACATCAACCTTGGATGCCGTGAAGGCGGGAATGATGCTAACGATGACTCCAATAAGTGCTCCGAAAAGCACGATAGCTCCAAGCAGTAACCATGGAACATGGAAACCAGGCAGCGACATCTTTGATCCATCGGAGAGGGCTGGAAGAACGAAATATGATGCAACAACTCCGACTAGTGTTCCAAAAACTCCACCAAGTAAACCAAGCCAAAGACCATTAGCGATGGTGATAAACCTCAACGTTGATTTCTTAGCACCTAGTGAACTCATCACTGCTATTGATCTAATTTGCCTTCTTGCTCCGAAGGAGAATGCGGAACCAGTCAATATGATTACCGGTAACAGCAAGACAGGTAGAAGCACTAGCAACTGCAAGACACTCGAGAATGAAGTTGAACTGTCATATCCTCCGGCGGCGTAATAAGGAACTGCATCCCTAGGAGGCGGATTCAAAATCACAGCTTTGGAGATCACACCAATACCTAGTTTGTTGATTTCAACAATTTGATCCCAAGTAACAGGCTTAGTTCCAATCGCATAGTATTTTGTTTCTGATAGCTCTCCAGTCTGAGAAGTAATCGATTCAGGTTGCACAAATACTTCAGCAGTAACTGTCCTCGCGGTTGTATCTTCAATGGTTCCTACGATAGTTAGTGTTCTGCGTAAATCTAGGAGTTGCACTTCCCCACCTATTGTTGTGCCAAGTCTAAGAAGAGCAGCTGAATTTACTAAAGCTTCATTTTCATTCCTTGGAGCTCGTCCTTTGAAATCAAAATATCTTCCCTTCAAGCTGTCGTTCCAAGCCTCAACTTCCAAAACATTGAGCATAGCCTTGCCAGTCTTAGTCTTTATCGTTTGGCTTGTGAAACTCTCGGAGAGCCATGTGTAGCCATCAAGAGTCGTTCTAGGATCAACGAGGCTGACTGTGTTGTTTGGGTCTCCTTCCTCGTAGTGAACCTCACCATTGTCTATGTATGTGACATTCTGGAAAAGCGGAGTCTGAAAGTTCTTATCACTTGGTGGAAGGGTTGAAACCAGCTTTGCTTGAGCTTCTCCCAGAGAGTACTGGACTAGCTCTTGAGGAGTCGGCTTGCTGCTTTCTCGATATGTGAAAGCAAATGCACCAAGAGCAACAGGCATTGCAATCACAGCGATAACTAGAAAAGACTGCAGCTTGTTTCTAGACAGATCTCGTCTGGCCATCTTGAGACCGACTGAACGAGCATTGATGCTTTGATTTAGCCCCCTAAACATTCTTCATCAATTCATTGAGATCACGTTTGGTTCTTGCTTCATCAACAATTGCCCCGTCACGAATCAGAAGGATACGGTCAGCCCAAGCTGCGTTCTTGGCATCGTGCGTAACTAGAATTCCAGCTGCTCCACCGTCGATGCGTTCACGTAGGGCTCTAATTACTGCTTCGCTTGTTCTTGAATCCAAAGCTCCGGTTGGCTCATCCGCCAAGATAACTTTTCTAGAACCTACAATGCTCCTAGCAATAGCTACACGTTGTCTTTGACCACCAGATATTTGGTCAGGGAATCGCTTAGCGATTTCCTTAATCTGCATAAGTTCAAGAGCTTCCTCAGCGGCTCTTCTTGCTTCACCTCGTGAAACACCATCAAGTTCAAGCGGCAAAGCTACATTCTCAATGGCTGTTAGAGAAGGGATTAGGTTGAAGTCCTGGAAGACATAACCGATGGTTTGTCTGCGTAGTTTGGCTAACACCTTTTCAGTCGTGGAGAAGAGTTCCATGCCATCAACTTTTGTAGTTCCAGAGTCAGGTCTTTCCAAGCCACCAGAAATTGCAAGCAAGGTGGATTTACCCGAACCGGATGCACCCATCACTGCCACTAGTTCTCCTTCTCTTACCTGAAGGGTCACTCCCGCAAGAGCTTGAACCTGCGCATCTCCGGTTCCATACGTCTTTCGAATGTCCTGTAAATCGATTAACGTATTTGTCATTTCCCATTCCCTACTGATTTAGTTGGTCTGCCCCTTTTTGAAGACTTAGTGTCTAGTTCATTCTGTGATTCCAGGCCTCTGGCTGCGCTAACAAGTAGCAGGCCCTCGACGTGATCCAACCAACGGAGCTCCGCCTCTAAAGCAAAGAGTTGCGAATCAAGAATCAGGATCCACGCAAGGTCGTTTGGAGTAGATTCTGAGGCTGTCATCTTCGCTGTTGTGAGAGTTTGAAGATTCTGCAACGTTGAGATTCTTTGAGACTGGAGGATAAGTTCTGTGTCCACCCCAGGCAGCGTTACAGCAAGCGCTAACTTGATAGCCAGCTCATGTCTGATTTGAGTGGTTTGAGAAACTGGGGCTTTCAGCCAATTCATCGCTTCAGCTTTACCAGCCTTGGTAATTGAATATCTGATCTGACCTTCGGCATTAGCGCCTTGAGCAACGATGAGATTGTCTCTTTCAAGGCGATCAAGGGTTGAGTAGATTTGGCCAATATTGATTGGCCACGTTTGACCCGTTCTACCCTCAATCTCTTGCCTGATTTGATAACCGTGGCAATCACCAATACTAAGAACTGCAAGGATGCTGTGTTTTAGACTCATGTATCAATATATACATACTAAGTATGTATATATCAAGTTCATCGGTGTGTTTCTTTAAAAACAAAAGACCCACCAGCTGATGGGTCTTTTGTTTTGTGGCTAGTGAGGGATTCGAACCCCCGAAGGCTGAGCCGGCTGATTTACAGTCAGATCCCTTTGGCCGCTTGGGTAACTAGCCAGTGCTCCCGGCCGCTAAGAATACCTGAATCATGCCCTTTGGCGCTAATCGCCTTTACACAACAATAAGGTTGCAATGACTGCAAATGTTCTGCAAAAGGTGCTTTATGTTTGTAGATTACATAGGGATTTGCATACCTTTACAGAAATGGGTTCTCGGTGGCTGGAATTGTTGATGTTGCGCGTGAGGCTGGGGTCTCCACTGCTACCGTCTCAAGAGCGCTAAGCGGCAAGGACTATGTCTCTCAAGAGACCAAGACCTTGGTGCAAGCAGTAGCTGAACGCTTAGGTTATGTCCCTTCAGCTTCGGCATACACCCTGGTCACCGGTCGAACTAAAAACATCGGTGTTGTGGTTCCTTACGTGGACAGATGGTTCTTCTCTACAGCTCTTGAAACAGTTGATCGAGAATTGGTCAAAGCAGGCTATGACGTTACTTTGTATAACCTTTCCAGCGGTGATGACCACCGTAATTCTGTTTTTAGTAAATCTCTTCCACGTAAACGTGTTGATGCGGTTATGTGTATATCGGTCAAAATGAGCGACGAAGAGATCGCCGCTCTTGCCAAAGTGAATAAACCAATTGTTGCCCTTGGTGGTCCTATTGCTGGGGCTAAATCCATCAAGATCAATGACACTTCTGCTGGAAGGCTCGCAACAGATCATCTTTTGGCGATGGGACATACGAACATTGCGATGATTGGTTTGGATGAAAAAGATGACAAGCTGTTCAATGTCTTTAACGAACGAAGAGCTGGCTACGAAACAGCTCTAAAGCTCTCTGGAGTTGAGCCTAGATCTGCCTGGTATAAAGCAGTCAGTAAGTATGCAATCAGCGAAGGTTATTCAGCTGCAAAACAGTTACTAGGTGACCCGCATAATGCTCCAACTGCCATCTTTGCCTCCTCTGATGAGTTGGCAGTTGGCGCGATGTTGGCTGCTAAGGACATGGGGCTCAAGGTTCCCGAGGATGTTTCTATTGTTGGTGTTGATAACCACGAACTTGCTGAGTTCTTTGGGATTACAACGATTGACCAGAATGTTACCGGTCAAGCAGAACTACTAGTAAGAACCATGCTTCAACTACTCGATGACCCACAGCATGCTGTTCAGGATGTGGTGGAGTGGCCTATCTCTTTGATAGTTAGAGGCAGCACCACTAAAGCAAAAACTCTCCCCTAGTTAGTTAGACTCTCTTTCATGGCAGATTCATCATTCGACATAGTCAGCAAAGTTGACAAGCAAGAAGCAGCTAATGCTTTGAACCAGGCTCAGAAAGAAATTGAGCAACGCTACGACTTCAAAGGCGTGGGAGCAGAAATTGATTGGTCAGGAGAAAAGATCCTGATGAAAGCTAACAGCGAAGAACGAGTCAAAGCTGTGCTTGATGTTTTCCAGAGCAAATTGGTTAAAAGAGGCATTTCACTAAAGAGTTTGAAAACAGGTGAACCTTACCCTTCAGGTAAGGAATACCGTATTGAATCTGAACTCAAGCAAGGCATTGAGCAGCCTGATGCTAAAAAGATTTCCGCAATTATTCGTGAGCAGGGGCCTAAGTCTGTGAAGGCTAACATCCAAGGTGATGAGTTGAGGGTTGTTAGCAAAAGCCGCGATGACCTGCAAGAAGTAATGGAACTTTTGAGATCAAGCAATCTAGATGTTGATCTTCAGTTCGTTAACTATCGTTAAGGAACATCTATCGAAGAGATAGGTGAAGTTGGCGGATAAGCGAGAGTATCCGCTTTAGCCAAGTTCTTATTTCGATTAGCTACTATTCCGCTAATTACCGAGGCACAAGCCAGCATCACTATTGGGAAAATCATGGCTAAGGGCAAACTTGATCTATCTATGAGTGATCCCATGAACATCTTGGCGAAGATAATGACCGTGTAATTGAAAAGCGCCATTCTCGATAGTGCTTGGGCGGTTGATAAACCATCAATGTGTCCCGTCGCACTATAAAACCCTGGCACCATTGATGAAATCCCGTAACCGGCAATAACAAAGAAAAAACACAACAATCCAAGAGCTAACGGTTGATTAGGGCTAGCTAGAGTTGCTGAACTAAAGATTGCTAAAGCAAAAGCAACAAAAGCAAATGCTCCACCTATTTGAGAAATGAAAGCTATTTGATACTTCTCAGTTAGCTTCGCAATTGAAAACCTGCCGAAGATCATGGCAATGATGAAGCAGGTATAAGGCAGAGCTGCTTGCCCTGCATCAAGAAACAGCACTTGTCTGCCATAAACCGAAGACCAGTCCATGATAACTAGCTCTGGCCACATGCCAGCGAAAGTGCCAATCGATAGCAACCAAAGATACTTAGGAGTCTTGAACCAAGAAACCTTGTTGGTCTTCTCACGTTCTTGACCATGGTTATCTTCTTCTGGGGTAAGCATGTTACTTGCTGACCAGAGGAACAGTGCAAGACAGATAATTGCGATAGCGGCGATGTGTATGACAAGTGGAGTGTATGAAGCAATAGCTGCAGAAATAGAGGCTGAAACGGCTGCACCGATACTCCAAGCACCATGGAAAGAACCAAGTAATACTTTGCCTTGACGTTTCTGGAAGGCAACTGCTTGTGAGTTCAGAGCAATGTTGAAAGTACTAAAAGCAAAAGACATGGTGAAGTGAAGAGCTAAAAATACCGGCCAAGTTGTGGTTAGCGGCAAACAACCAATGATTATGGCTATCGCAAAAGCCGAATACTTGATAATTGGAGTTGTGCCAAACCGAAGCACTAGCTTGTTGGTAAATAGCAGAGGGATAATTGCCCCCGCGCCACCAAAACCAATTATGGAACCCCAAACCTCGTTACTGACATGCAGGTTACTGATGAACTCCGGAATTCTCGGCATCCAAGACAGCGAAGATACCCCTTGGGTAAAGAACATAACCATCAGCGCAAACTGAGTGGACTTAGCCCTAGATTGAGTCATACCTTTTTTATTGGACAAAACTAGTTCTTCTTGAAAGCGGCGTCTAGGAAGTCTGCTCTATCGACCAGTTTTATACGTTCGCGCTCTTGCGCTGCACCTAAAGCTCTCTCGGTTGCATCAACCTTGAGCCATTCAGGCCAACCAAGGAACTGCACATTCTTTGAATTCAATAGTTCAATAACAGCATCATCTGTTGAATGTTCTGGTTGCCACCAAGAGCTCTTATCTTCAATCACACATGCAATAGTCTCCATGGCATCACTCTTGGTATGACCGATAAGACCAACAGGTCCACGCTTGATCCAACCGGTGGCATAGATACCTGGAATGTGTTTTCCAGAACTATCAAGAACACGACCTGCTTCGTTAGTGATAACTCCATACTTATTATCAAAAGGAATTGAAGCCAGTTCACTACCGAAATAACCAACCGCACGATAAACAGCTTGAACTGGGTATTCAATAAATTCACCCGTAGGGGTTACTCCACCCTTACCGTCTAATTCAGTTCTTTCAATCTTTAGAGCAGTTACCTTGCCATCAACTCCGATGATTTCCTTCGGTGAACTAAAGAAATGCAAATGCAATCTTCTGGTTGCTCCAGTTAGTTCTTTACCTCTAATGCCTTCAAGAGTGTTAACCATCACTCTGGTTTGGTTATTGGTATCTATTGCTTCTTGAGATCCAGCATCGTATTTGAAGTCTTCGTCATAGACGATGGTGTCAACACCTTCAATAGCACATGCTTCACGAAGTTCCAGCGGTGTGAACTTCACCTGAGCAGGTCCTCGTCTTCCAAAGACATGAACATCGGTAACCGGCGAAGACAACAGACCTTGGTAAACATTGTCAGGAATATCAGTGGCGAGAAGATCTTGTGGATGTTTAGCAAGAATTCTTGCAACATCCAAAGCAACGTTACCGTTACCAATAACAGCGACCTCTTTGGCGTTTAGTGGCCAAGTTCTTGGAACATCAGGGTGAGCGTCATACCAGTTAACAAAATCAGCGGCACCGTAAGAACCCTCTAGTTCAACACCAGGAATGTTTAGTTCAGCATCTTTGATAGCACCGGTTGCGAAAATCACGGCATTGTAATGACTCTTTAGTTCCTCAAGAGTGATGTCTGTTCCATATTTCACATTGCCAAAAAAACGAATGTCGCCTCGGTCTAAGACTTCGTAAAGAGCTTTGATTATGCCTTTGATTCTTGGATGATCAGGAGCAACACCATAGCGCACTAGACCATACGGGGCAGGAAGTAAATCAAACAGATCAATGCTTACTTCAAAATCTCGTTCAGCCTTGATAATCAGGTCAGCTGCATAGATACCAGCAGGACCGGCACCAACAATGGCAAGACGCATTTTGTTCAACTTAGTTCAAATCCTTTTACTGCTCGCGGTCAACTACTGCTTCAGCGAAAACCTTTAGAGCTTCTTTCACTGGTGATTCGGGAAGTGGTGCCAGAGCTGCAACTGCATCCTCAGCCCAAGTTCTAGCTAACTGATATGCCTCTTCCAAAGCTGGATGTTCTCGAAGCTTGGAAACAGCTAGAGCTAGTTGGGCGTCATCCTCGAGGCCACCATCAATTATCTCAATAAGTTCTTTAGCCTCCGGGTCGTTACTTGCTCTAAGCAACAGGGTGGGCATAGTTGGGACCCCTGCCCTTAGGTCTGTTCCAGGAGTCTTACCCGAGGCATCAGAGAGAATGTCAATCACATCGTCAATTAGCTGGAAGGCTACCCCTACCTTCTCACCATAGATTCTCATCGGTTCACGGTATTCATCGGGAGCTTCACCGTAGACAACTCCTAGTTCAGCGCTGGCTGCAATCAATGAACCAGTCTTGTCAGCTAAGACCTGAAGATAGTGAGTAATTGGATCTTCGTTATCCTGCGGCCCCAAAGTCTCATGCAGCTGACCAAGACAAAGCCTTTCAAAAGTGTCCGCTTGCAAAGTCAAAGCTTTGCCACCTAACCGAGAAACGATTTGGCTAGCTCTTGCAAAGAGTAAGTCACCGGTCAAGATAGCAACGTTATTTCCCCAAACTTCATGAGCGGTTGGAACTCCTCTGCGAAGTGGGGCCCTATCCATAACATCATCGTGATACAAAGTCGCCAAATGGGTTAGTTCAACAACAACGGCCGCTTTAGTGACTTGCTCATTATTGCAATCACCTAAAGATGCCCCCAGTAATACCAACACTGGACGCAGTCTCTTGCCACCAGCTTCAAGCAGGTGACGACTGGTTACGTTAGCAACCGGATCGGTATGTGTGACGCTTTCAAGTAGCGATACCTCTACCTTTTCCAAACCAGCTTGAATGGATTTGATTAGATTTTTGTCAACTACTTTGCGAAGCTGAGGTGGCAAAACTATTTTGCTCATATGGCTGCCTTCTTAGCAGTGTGTATAGCGACAATTCCCAAACTTAGATTCTTATATGTTGCCGAACTGAAACCGGCTTTAGTCAGCCAATTAACTAAAACTTCTTGCTTTGGCCAAGCTTCAATAGATTCAGCTAAGTAATCGTAAGCACCTTTGTTCTTAGCAATTAACTTAGACAGCCCAGGTAAAACATGACGAAGGTACCACCGGTATAGACCGCCGATAACTGGAGCCCTGAGATGTGAGAACTCACAGATCACAACAACTCCACCAGGCTTAAGAACCCGATACATTTCAGCAAGAGCCTGGTTCGGGTCAACAACATTTCTGAGTCCAAAAGATATGGTCACTTTATCTACTGAAGAATCCTTAAAAGGAAGTGCGGTGGCATCAGCATAAACAAACTCAAGCTCAGGATGCCGCCTACGGCCAACGTCCAACATGCCAACACTAAAATCACTGGCGATAACTTTGACCCCGGGTCTGGCAAAAACTATAGAAGAAGAGCCAGTTCCTGCAGCAAGGTCTAAAACTGTCTGGCCTGTTTGAGGGTTAACGGCTTTGAGTACTTTCCTCCGCCACAACCGGTCTTGCCCGAATGAGAGCAAATCATTTGTGCGGTCGTAACTGTCGGCAACGGAATCAAACATGGCCGCGACTTCTGCTGGCTTCTTGGCCAAATCGGCTTTACTCACCAGGTAAGTCTAATCTTTGAAGCTTAGTCCTTAGCCTCGTAAATGTAATTGGCCTTAGGGTCTCTCCTCAAACGAAGAGAATTGAAGCCAGCCAGGGCTAATAAACCTATTGCCGTTGCACCCAGGACACCACCAAAAACAGTCGCATCGCGCATGAATTCATCAGTTGGCGTCTTATCGGTCATAACTAAGTTCTTAATCTGAACTGGTTTATGTCTATTCGGATTGATGTGTGTCTTTACCAGAAGGCTTCCCGTCTTCTGAGTGAGTTGCGTAGTCATAAAGTCTTCTTTAGTGTCGGTCACGCCACTGAGAGTATCTGAAAGTTCATCGAGTGCCTGCAAATCTGAACCCGGCGGAGTAAGGTCAACATCAGAATCAGGATCTGGGCTCACTGGAAGCTCATATATTTTAGGATTTGGATGAGTGCCAGGGCGAATCACGATAGGCGGAATCACAACACCAGTGACATCTTCGAATTGATCTTCAATAAGTTTGTGCTTATCCTGGCTCTCTTTTGAATGTTTTTCTGGAACAGATTTATCCGTGCCATAGGTGCTGACTTCCTGCTCATCCTCGCCAGAATGATTAGACCAGCTTGAATCCTTGTCTTCATCGTCAGCAAAAGCCAGGGAGCTTCCTGAAAAACCAGTAAAGAGAACTAAAGCCAGAAAGGTAATTATGGACTTACGCATCTTGGACTCCTCTCGCTGGCTTAGGATTTTAGGGTCTTGTATAAGAATATCCCAGTCAATAGAAGCACTGACGGGCTTGGCAAGGCTTTCACAGATAACATTCAGCAGACGAAAAGTGACGAATTAATTGACTCTCAAAGTTCACTCCAGGCTGGTAGCAGCCGAAGAACTCAGCCTTAGCCAGGGCTTTGAGCTTAGCCAACTAATTGGTTCTAATTCTTTAGCATTCCTGCATCAAAATCAGGGATTACTCGGCTGGGGCGAAGCTCATCGAATCACGGCAATTGGACCTGACCGAATTTCTGAACTCGATACCAAGTGGCGTGCTCTCGTCTCAGAAGCAGAGATAAAAGATCAGGTCAATTTGCCTGGCTCAGGTCTTATCGCTTTCGGTTCCATAGCGTTTGCAGATGAAAGTTCAACTGAGAGTTTGCTAGTTATCCCGCAACTAATTATTGGGCTTCGAGATTCGAGACTGTGGTTGACCACTATCAACATTGAGGAGAATGCGGCATTAGCGCTAATAACAGGTTTGACTGAAAATCCTGCAACTCGCTTTGAGCCTGGACAAATTGAACCTGAACTATTCACTAACAATGCACTCCGAGCTTTAGAACTAATCTCAAGTAATGTAGTTGAAAAAGTTGTGTTAGCAAGAGATCTAAAAGCTCAAGTGAGCTCTGAGTTCAGTATTAATCCAGCACTTATTAGGCTCTCGAAAAGGTTCAATTCCTGTTTCACCTATTCTGTCGCAGGTTTATTTGGTTCGAGTCCAGAACTACTGGTGCAGGTTTCACACTCCCAAGTATCAGCACGAGTGCTTGCTGGAACAGCAGGTCGAGGAACTGACCCGGGTGTTGATCAAGCGATTGGTATTGCATTAATTGATTCGGCTAAGAACAGAGCTGAACATAAGTTTGCCGTTGACTCGCTTGTTTCTGCTCTTGATGAACTTTGTGTTGAGATTGACGCCGATAACGAACCGTTCAGTCTTTCCCTGCCCAACCTTTGGCATCTAGCCAGTGATGTCCACGCGGTACTTAGAGCTGATAGTTCATCGTTACAACTGGTAAATACTTTGCATCCCTCAGCAGCGGTTGCTGGAACACCCAAAGATAAAGCACTTGAAGTCATTCAAGAAATAGAAGCAGTCGATAGGGGTCGTTACGCCGGTCCAGTTGGCTGGATTGGTTCTGATGGTGATGGAGTTTGGGCAATAGCACTAAGAGGTGCTCAACTTAATGGAACCTCGCTAACAGCATTTGCTGGCTGTGGGATTGTTGCGGGCAGTGACCCCGAAGCTGAATTACAAGAAACTAACTTAAAATTCAAACCAATAGTTGAAGCCTTAGCTTAGCTTCACTTCAATTATTACCCTGCCACTAATTCCAAGAGCTGCTTCAAAGTCACCAACAGTTGTTGGGTTCACATATTTCCAACCATAAGCCTCAGAGAGCTTTTCAATATCGACTGATTGCGGAGTAGCGAAGACTCTCTCAAACATGTTCTTTTCAACTGTCTTTGCAACTTCTAGGCTGCTAAAGATCTTTCCGCCATTATCGTTGCCGACGATTATCTGAATGTTTAGGGGGCCATCTTCAGGATCAATCACTAAAGCAGAAGCATCATGCAAGAAAGTTAGATCTCCCATCAAAGCTCTAACCTGCTTACCCTGCTGCAAAGCAATACCAGTTGCAGTTGAGATAGTGCCGTCAATGCCTGACAGGCCTCGATTAGACCAAACCTGAACCTTGTTACCTGGTGCATAGAAGTCAGCTTCACGAATCAACTGTGAAGCCCCTAGAACAATCACACCAGCTTCCGTTGCTTCCCAAACCCCTGTAATCATGGCTCTGCGGTCCAATGAACCGGTAGGAGCAGTAGCTACTGATTCAGATTCAGCTATCCATTTAGATGTCCAAGACTGATCAGAACTGCTAGCCGCTATCACTGAGTCAACAACAGTGCTATCGGCTGGAATGCGGAAAGTACCCATCTGCCCTTCACGAACAAATACCTGAACCCCTGATCTAAGTA
Source organism: Actinomycetota bacterium (assembly GCA_009921165.1). GTDB lineage: Bacteria > Actinomycetota > Actinomycetes > Actinomycetales > Microbacteriaceae > Rhodoluna. The sequence goes on from RFYI01000021.1 coordinate 13,331, forward strand.
GTGCAATAACCGGTCTACTCAAAGTTGGTTTTCCATAAACAATAATCTGTTTGATTTCACTTACTAGCTCTGGATTACTAGCAAGCAATGTTCTGTAATTCAGAACTGCATTAGATAAATGTCTAAGCCCTGAAGATGGTTCAGCTAACACAGGAACTCCTAATGCGGCAACCTCTTCTTCATAACTAGAAGCAGTTGCACCTGCGATAACAACTGTTGGAATTGAAAGATCAAGAAGCTTCGCTTCTTTTGTTTCTTGAGCATCCTGACCATACTCTGACTCGCTCTGAGTAGCGATAGTTTCAAATACTTCAACAGCATTAGGGGTAAGAGCAGATAGCGGTTCTCTGAACTGTAAATTCAGTTGGATAGGCTGCGTTTTACTCCAAGCTAGTAACACTGCTTTCTCAACTAGTTCTTTAGCCTTTTGAGGTAACTGATCTAGTTCTTGCAAAGTAGGGGCAGGAACATCAATGCATTCGATAACAGCATCAGAGAAGATACCAACCTGGTTTGTAGTTTGGTTAGAACCAACACCACGAAGTTCATCTGGTCTATCTGCTGTTAGAAGAATTAGTGGAATACCTGAATGATGTGCTTCTAAAACAGCAGGGTGCAAGTTAGCAACAGCCGTTCCAGATGTAGTAATGATTACCTGTGGTCCACCGTAGACAGCAGCGCCTAAAGCACTAAAGCCAAGTGATCTCTCATCTAATCGAACGTAGAGATTAGCTAAACCAGCTTCAGATAATTGTGCAACAGCAATAGCCAACGATTGCGATCTAGCTCCAGGGGACAACCAGAAGTCTCTACCCCACAGCGCTAACTCAGCAATGATGTGAGATGCGAATACTTGGGCAGGGGATACATCTTCGTTAGGAATACTAGCCATCCTTGTTATCTTTATCGTTCTTGAATCTTGAACCAAGATCTCTTAGGAAATCAGGATCATCATCAGGAGCAACGGGTCTTCGCTTAGCTGCCTGACCTGAATCACCATCGATAGGTCTTCCGATGGTGATGTATAGCAGGCCGCCGATTAGTGGAACAAATATGCACAGAAAAATCCAAGCAACCTTGGGTAAAACTCTTACCTGACGTGGGCTAGCGCTAGCGGCATAGACTGTAGTGAAAATTTGGAAGATTACGACCGCGGCAATAAGGCCAAGCTCAATTCGGTTCATGTATTAACTCTAACCAATCTAGAAACATAGACTTGGGGCATGAGAAATGTTTGGCTCAAATACACCGTCTACCGCCTAGGGCTCTTTGTTGGCTTGACCATACTCTTTGGGCTTCTTGGGATGCCTTGGCCTTTTGCAGTGTTACTAGCAGCCATGCTCTCCTTCGCTTTCTCGATGTTTTTCTTATCCCACCTAAGAGATGAAATCAGTAAACAGCTTCATGAGAAGAGAGTGAACTCGCTAGGCTCAGGAGACCCTGAGAGTGATCTTGAAAACGATGCCGTTGATGCCGTTGATAAGGCTTTAGAAGGTAATAGTAAAAAGACCCCAGCAAAGCCCAAGAGCAAATAACAAGCTGGTATAGCTAGTTAGCTGAAGAGCAAGGACTAGCTCCTTAGGTGTCTTAGCGGTTATAGCAACAATGGAAATAATCACAGCCATAATCACCAAGATATTCACAATGAATATCGCGGGCATGATTAGCCAAAGTGGAATGACTAAAACAAACGGTGTCCACACAAACAGAGCAAACAGAACCAAAGAAGCTTTTCTACCAATCCGAGTAGAGAGAGTTTTCTTACCACTTAGCCTGTCTGTTTCAATGTCTCGGATGTTATTGATCAACAGCACGGCTGTTGCAAAGCAGCCAGCTATCACACCACCGAGAATTGCAAACGGATTGAAGGTCAGATCTTGAATGTAATCAGTTCCAATAGTTGCAACTAGTCCAAAGAAGATAAAGACAACTACTTCACCAAGACCGACATAACCGTAAGGCTTCTTACCTCCGGTATAAAACCAAGCAGCCAAAACACAAATCAAACCAACAGCAAGAAACCACCATTGAGCAGTGATTACAGTAATGGCTAAACCAGCTACCCCTGCTAAACCAAAAGAAATAAAGGCAGCTAGCTTCACCTTGCCAGGAGCTACCAAGCCACCACCGGTTAGCCTTGCCGGCCCAACACGGTTCTTATCTGTTCCTCTGATGCCATCTGAATAGTCGTTGGCATAGTTCACACCTATTTGTAAAAAGAGGGCAACTAATAATGCCAGTATCGCAAGACCCAAATTGAATTGACTTTGCACCAAAGAAGAAGTCCCAGAGCCAATCAGGATAGGAGCAACAGCTAAAGGCAGAGTTCTAAGTCTTGCCCCCTTAATCCAAAGCTTGAGCATCAATCTTCCTCATCAAATAGTTGTTTCAAAGTAATCAAATCTGTCTTGCCATTCTCAAGTCTTGGTAACCGATCAACTCGAATAACCCTAATTGGTTTAGCGGCTATGCCTAGCTGTTCAAAGACAGCTCCTGCAACATAGTCAGCAACCTCAGGAGACCCAACATAAACAATGCCAACTCGTTGACCCCATTCAACTGAATCTAAAGCTGTTGCAGCAACTTCAACTACCCCTGGAACACTGCCAGCAACAGCTTCCACCTGATCAAGACCTATCTTCAAGCCGCCTGAAATAAGCACTCGGTCAGACCTACCCAAAATGGTGAGCCTGTCCCCAACAAATTCACCCATGTCATTTGAAACTAAATAACCAGAATCATCCGCAACATCGTTAGCCAACATGGCTCCTGTTATTGCCACTCGACCATCAACTAACTTAATCTCAACACCATCTAGCGCTTCACCGTTATAAACACAGCCCCCTGAGGTTTCAGCCATGCCATAGGTCGAAATAACTTTCACATCGTGAAATGAAAAGAAATTAAGAACATCAGCGCTAACAGCCTGACCACCAACAAGAATCGCGTCATATCTCTTGAGCAACATAAGCAGGAATTCATCTGTCTCAGCCAGCTGTTTGATTCGAACCAACTGTGTTGGAACGACAGATACAAACTTATGTTCACCAGTTAGTAAAGAAGATGAAAGAGCAAAAGCTTCAGGCGTGAAACCAACTGAAGTATTCATAACAACTGGTTGAGTATCAGCCAGTAGTGATCTAACTAGAACCATTGCTCCAGCAATGTAATTAATAGGAAGAGCTAAAACCCATTGACCGGTAAAACCAAAGTATTTTTCAGTGGCCTTTGCACTTGCAATCAGTGCTTCTTTACCGAGATGAATTCTTTTAGGTGTACCAGTTGATCCACTTGATTCAACAATCAAAGCAGTATCAACTACTGATTCAGGGATACCTGTTACTTCTGCCTTAACACCATTTACTTCACGAGGTGAAATATAGACACAGCACTTACCCTCTAATGCTTCCCCTAGAGCAAGTAATGCTCCAACAACATCATTAGCTGGAATTACTTTGACAGGAACAGAGTTCATAGATTTAGAAGTGCCAAGGAAAAGGAGACCAGTCAGGATCTCTCTTTTCCAAGAAGGCTTCCTTACCTTCAACAGCTTCATCAGTGCCATAAGCCATACGAGTTGCTTCACCAGCGAATAACTGTTGACCTACTAAACCATCGTCAACCATGTTCATTGCATACTTCAACATACGAATAGATTGCGGCGACTTAGAAAGAATCTCAGTTGCCCAGGCAACTCCTTCTTTCTCTAATTCAGCATGAGGAACAACTTTGTTCACTACCCCCATCTCATAAGCACGCTGAGCTGAATACTCTTGCCCCAAGAAGAAGATCTCTCTTGCAAACTTCTGACCAACCTGCTTAGCCAAGTAAGCAGAACCATAGCCAGCATCAAAAGAACCAACATCAGCATCGGTTTGCTTGAAACGAGCATGCTCACTAGATGCAATAGAAAGATCAGCAATCACATTCAGTGAATGTCCACCACCAGCAGCCCAACCAGGCACTAGAGCAATAACAACCTTTGGCATAAACCTAATTAGTCTTTGAACTTCCAGGATGTGTAAACGACCTGAGCTGTTATCCCCATACTCATAACCTGCACGGCCACGAACTCTTTGATCGCCACCGGATGAGAAAGCCCAACCACCATCCTTAGAAGAAGGACCATTACCGGTAAGTAAAACAACACCAACCTTGGTGTTTGCTTGAGCATGAGTAAGAGCGTTAGCTAGCTCATCAACAGTCTGGGGCCTAAAGGCATTTCTAACCTCAGGTCTATTAAAGGCAATACGAACTACCCCTAAAGAAACATGCTGGTGGTAGGTAACATCAGTCAAACCTTCAAAACCAGATACTTCTTGCCAGATTGACTCATCAAAGAGCTCAGAAACCTTGTTTGCCATGCTCCTAGACTAACAATGTGGAGATAACCCCAGAAATCAAAGAACAGATCCTTGGCACAGCCAAGGTCCTGGCTATCCCCATGCGCACCAAGTTCAGAGGCTTAACCACCAGAGAAGTCCTCCTATTTGAAGGCCCTAATGGTTGGGCTGAATGGTCCCCCTTCACAGAATACGAAGACGAGGAAGCCAGCATCTGGCTAAACGCAGCCATTGAGTGGGCCTTTGGCGATATCCCAAAGACCGATGTCAAAACCATCAAAGTCAACGCAACTCTCCCTGCCGTCAAAGACGTCAGAGCAGCACTAGCCCCCTTCGGCAAGTTTGAGGTTGTAAAAATCAAAGTTGCCGAAGCAGGTCAAACACTTCAAGATGATCTAGATCGAATCCACCAGGTCAGAGAACACTACCCAGATGCTCGCATCAGATTAGATGCCAACGGTAACTGGGATATAGAGACAGCCCTAAAGATTGCAAAGACCATCTACCAGGAAGACGTTCCACTGGAATACCTAGAACAACCGGTGAGAACAATCGCCGAGATGGCAGAACTAAAACTCAAACTACAAGAATTCAACATCAAGATCGCAGCCGATGAATCAGTAAGAAAAGTGAGCGATCCTCTAGCCGTGGCTCAAGCCAACGCAGCAGATATCCTCGTCCTAAAAGCAGCACCTCTTGGTGGAATAAACAACGCACTACACATCGCAAAAGAAGCAGGTCTACCTGTTGTAGTTTCCAGTGCCCTAGAGACATCAGTAGGCATAAGCATGGGTGCACACCTAGCAGCACTACTCAACAGCGAATACGTAAGCGGGCTCGCAACAGCAGCACTTCTTACTCAAGACGTTACAGATACTCCGTTAATTCCTGTTGATGGGGAGATCCCGGTTAGTCGCGTTAAAGTGAGTCAAAGTTTTTTGAACCAGGGAGCGCTATTTACTCCTATGAGTCAGTCTTGGGTGGCTAGATTGACGAAATGTTTAGATTTAGCTTGAGTTCTAAACTCTAGACTTATCCAATTCTCTCTTGCCCACTATCACTCCGACAATGAACCCCACGAACGCTGTCAAAGCCCCTATAAGAACCAAAAAGGAAGCTCCAGAATTCAGTTGCCCATAATCGTCGTAGTTTGATTTGCTATTGAGCACTAGAGAAACTAGCCCTCCACCAAAAAGACCTGATTGCAAAGAGATAAAAAGAAAGAGTGCGAGCGATCTCACAGCTTGAGTTGTCTTATTTTGTGCCTTGACTATTGCCCTAGCATCTGCACTAATTTGGACTGTGGGATCCCACGATGAACTTAGCTGCTCAGCTCCTCGTCTTATTCTTTCCTTGCGGCTGACTGACTCTTTAGGTGGCGAAGATATGTTGAGCAATGACTGCCAGCTCGCGACCTTGTCCTCGACCTGATTAAGATATTTTCCCCTTATCTCGTCAGGCACAGGTTCCCCGCAATTCGAGCAGTTAGCCCATCTCTGGGGACGAAAAACAGCCTCGCACTTTGTGCATTTGTATCTATCTGACTCAGTCATGTCTTCAAGATTAGTTCCCGCACGTGCACAAGTGGCGACCAGGATCTTGGAGTGTTGCGGTATTTTCTAACTATTCAGGTCTACAACTCAGAGACCAGCCCATCCCCTTTTTGTATTTTCAAACTTTACTTCCTACCAGATCGAATTCCCAACCAAATCAACATGACCACTCCAGTGCCAATAGTGGCTGTCACTAGCGATTGACCTAGATTGACGAAATTAGAAAATTGTGTTCCGTAGTCATTTCCAGACTTTGACCCGGCAGCCGTGCTGATCCCAAAGATTACAAAGAACACTATTACTGCAACACAGCAGCCGGTTCCGGCTTCCAGCCCAATTTCTCCTGCAGTGGATGAGCCGGGCTTACTTTTACCCTTTTTGTATTTCTTTCCACTTTCAGACTCTGCTTGACTGCAGATCTTGCATGGGACACCAGGTTCTAAAAAGCTGTAGCACTTTTCACACATTGATGATGCGTCTGTATTCATAATCCACTCCCCAGTTGGACTCAATTACAAAAATTATAAACCTGAGTAAACGTGCAATCCCTTGAAGTAAAGGTTAACAATTGTGAAGTTAAAGAGGATGGCGGTGAAGCCGATTAGGGTTAGCCATGCTGCTCTCTTACCTTCCCAGCCTCTGGTTGTTGTTGCGTGGAGATATGCAGCGTAGATGGTCCAGATGATGAAGGTCCAGACTTCTTTGGTGTCCCAACCCCAGAATCTGTGCCAAGCCTTATCGGCCCAGATAGCTCCGGCTATCAAGGTGAATGACCAGAGGATAAAACCAATGATGTTGAACTGATAAGAGGTTCTCTCAAGCTTGTCGACCTTAGGGAAGACCTTGAGGATACCTCTGAACCAGTTAGCCCCAGGCAACTTAGTTGTCTGGATGAACATGCTCTCTTTCATGATCAGGATGCCTGCCATAGCAGCAGCAATCATGAAGAAAGCAGTTGCCAGAATGGCAACGCTTACGTGAATAACTAGCCAGTAGTCCTGAAGAGCAGGTAGTAGTGACTCAACCTGAACATAAAACAAGGTATTGGCTGAACCAATAATTAGAACAACGAAGCCTGAAACAAAGGTTGAGATGAACTTCAGGTCTTTCCAGATCAAAGCTAGAAGATAGATAGCAGTGACAATAAATGAACCAGTAATGGAGAACTCATACATGTTCGCCCATGGCACTCGTTGAGCTGCAATACCTCTGGTAACTACTCCAACACCATGTAACACAACACCAAAGGTCATCAGTGAGATACCGATGGTGTCTAATCGGGTCGCAAACTTGTCAGCCTTCTTCTTAGTTGACCCTGCACGCTTGGTTAGAGCCCAGGCTAGAACTAGGAAGGCAAAGGAGTAAAGCGTAAGTGCAGCCAGAACAATAATTCTTGAGAATGTTGCAAGTTCTGGGTTCAGTGTTACTACCGAGTTCATTTAGCCTTCTTCTTTAGTGCTTTCGCAACTTCTTTAACAAGTTTAGGAAGTGTTTCATCTTTGGATTTAGCTAAGGCACCAATTTCAATACCTGAGGCTGTTTTCTTAATCCAGACTCTTCTTCTTGGGGTAATCAACATTGCTATAAGGCTGAACAAGGTGCTCATAGCAAATAGCAATACCCATAGTTCAGCTGGGTTATAAGTAATGTCTAAAGATGCAAATCTCTTGATGTCTTTGAACTCAACTGTTCCAAGGTTCCCTGGCAGAGTAGCTGTTTGTCCATACTGCAGCTTGATTGCTTTGATCTTGCTCTTACCGCCGGCTAGCTGTTTCATGCCGTGAGTATTTAGTTCATAGACGTTTGAGTTCAAACCGCTATCTAATCCAAGGTTGCCAACATAAACGTTCATGGTCAGTAGCGGATCCCAGGTGTATGGGTGATTGGAAGTTAGTGCTCCGGTTGGCAACTTGGCAACAGTTGGATAGAAGAAGGCGAGCATTCCAAATTGCTTAGGGGAAGCATCAGGAACTTTGATAGCACCAAGAGAAGTCAGGTTCGAATCTTGAGGTAAGAAAACAACAGGTCCACTAAATGAAACCTTGCCATCCTGATCTCTAACAACAATCACTGGTGCATAACCATTACCCGTTAGATAAATCTTTGAACCAGGTAAGAATAGTGGTTCATTCACTCTAATTACAGACTTGAGTGGTTTATCTTCTCCAACAACTTGGCTAGTTACTTTGGCTTTGAATTCCATTGGTTTACCAAAGTTATTTGGATTGTTGTAATCGTAACGAGTACTAAAAGAATCTAAGCGAAGACTAAATGGAACTAAAGTGCTTTTATCAAATAGGAAACCTGGAGTTAGAGAATCATATGCTGATTCATTGTTTACAAAGGTTTCACCTTCAATAAGAACTCTTTGACCTGTGTAACTTAGCGCTCCACCTAAACCAACAGAGATAAGAACTCCTATAAGAGATACGTGGAAGAACAGGTTTCCTGTTTCACGAAGGTAACCTTTCTCAGCCCTGATCTCTGTCTTGGTTTCAACTACTTTGTATTTTCTAGATCTTAGGAAAGTAGCTGCTTTAGCAATGGATAGTTCAGTGCTGTCTAATTTCTTGAATGCTGGAAGCCTTGAAAGATTTGTTGGAGCAGCAGGTGGATCAGATCTAAGTGCTTTGTAGTGAACTGCAACTCTTGGAAGAACACAACCAATCAAAGAGATGAACAACAGTAAGTAAATAGCTGAGAACCAGGATGATGAGTAAACATCAAATAGCTGCAGGTTATCTAGCCACGGAGCAAGCTCAGGGTTATTTCTAAAGAACAGCACAACACCGTTAGGGTCAGCACTTCGCTGGGGATAGAGAGAACCTGGAACAGCTGCTATTGCTAGCAATAGC
>RFYI01000022.1 GCA_009921165.1 Actinomycetota bacterium
GGGCATTACCCTTGCCGCTCAAGCACTATTGGACTCAAGGAACGTTAGCTCTGAGGCACTCAGAGTTTCAATTTTTTCATCGAAGGTCAAGGGAAAACCTCGCTTTCAAAGCTTGGGATTTATCAAAGCAGTTGACTACACGGTATACAGGTACGGGAGCTCAGGTTCTTACGCTCCAGCTGGAGTATTTAGCCAAAATTGACCCTAAGAATAGAGTGCATAGTCAGGATAGAATTGGCTAATCAACTCACCTGACAGGGTAAAAATGACTCAAAATGACCCATTTGGCTTTACTGGTCTGACTTATGACGATGTGTTGCTGCTTCCTGGCCAGTCGGACATCGTGCCTAGTCAGGTATCGACCAAGACCCAGGTAACCAAGCGTCTATCCATCAACATCCCGTTACTCTCTTCAGCGATGGACACCGTAACCGAGGCAAGACTTGCGATCGCTATCGCCCGTCAGGGTGGCTTAGGTGTTTTGCATCGTAATCTTTCCATTGAGCAGCAGGCTACCCAGGTTGATCTGGTGAAGCGTTCAGAAGCTGGAATGATAACCCACCCGGTTACGACCCATCCACTTGCCACTGTCCAAGAAGTTGATGATATCTGCGGAACCTTTAGAGTCTCAGGATTGCCAGTTATTGATGAAGATGGAACTCTACTGGGTATCGTCACGAACCGAGATATGAGATTTGTTAATGAAGTTCAGAAGAGCATCACATTGGTCAAAGATGTTATGACTCCTATGCCGCTGGTCACAGCACCGGTTGGGGTTACCCCTGAGATTGCTATTTCAATTTTTGCGCAGCACCGCATCGAGAAGTTACCTCTGGTTGATGCCAACAATAAACTTCGTGGCTTGATTACTATCAAAGATTTTGACAAGAGCGAAAAGTATCCTTTAGCAAGCAAAGACTCTTCAGGAAGATTGTTGGTGGCTGCAGCTATTGGTGTTGGTGACCAGGGTTGGGAAAGAGCGATGGCTTTGGTAGACGCTGGTGTTGACATTTTGATTGTTGACACAGCGCACGGCCATAACACTGCGGTGCTAGAAATGGTTGCCAAGCTAAAAGCAGAACCGGTTGCTAAGCACGTTGATGTCATAGGTGGAAATGTTGCCACTCGTGAAGGTGCCGCTGCCCTAGTTGCTGCTGGCGCAGATGGAGTTAAGGTCGGTGTTGGTCCAGGTTCAATCTGCACCACCCGCGTTATCGCCGGGGTTGGTGTTCCTCAGATTACTGCTGTCTATCAGGCATCGCTGGCTTGTAAACCGTCAGGTGTTCCAGTAATTGCCGATGGTGGTTTGCAGTTCTCTGGAGATATTCCTAAGGCTATAGTTGCTGGAGCGAATGCAGTGATGATTGGTTCACTTCTTGCCGGAACGGATGAAGCACCAGGAGATATTACTTTTGTTGGCGGTAAGCAGTTCAAAACTTATAGGGGCATGGGATCTCTCGGCGCTATGCAATCACGTGGTGAAGCTAAGAGTTACTCCAAAGACCGCTACTTCCAAGATGATGTTCTGAGAGAAGACAAGCTAGTTCCTGAAGGTATCGAAGGAAGAGTTCCTTACAGAGGAACAGTTTCTACCGTTGCCCATCAGCTTATTGGCGGCCTTCGTGCTGCTATGGGTTATGTTGGTGCAGGCACCATCGAAGAATTACAAGCTAAAGGTAAGTTTGTGAGAATCACTCCTGCCGGTTTGAAGGAATCTCACCCGCACGATATTCAGATGACTGTCGAAGCCCCGAATTACAACAACCGCTAGGAGATAACTGTGAGCGAAATTGAGATTGGTCGCGGTAAGCGCGGTAACCGTAGCTGGGCTTTTGACGATATTGCCGTTGTTCCTTCGAGAAGAACGCGTGACCCCAAAGATGTCTCAACTGCTTGGAACATAGATGCTTATAGCTTTGCTCTTCCTGTTTTAGCTGCACCAATGGACTCGGTGGTATCTCCTGATACCGCTATCGCTATTGGAAAGCTAGGTGGTTTAGGTGTTCTGGATCTTGAGGGCCTTTGGACTAGATACGAGAATCCAACTAAGCAATTAGCAGAGATTGCCAAACTTAGTGAAGCTGAAGCGACTTTACGCATGCAACAGATCTATGCAGAGCCTATTAAGGCAGAGCTAATCAAAGAACGTCTGGCATACATTCGTAAAGCAGGTGTGACTGTTGCCGCGGCTCTATCACCACAGAAGACCGCAGAGTATGCCAAGGCTGTTATCGCAGCTGGTGTTGATATCTTCGTTATTCGCGGAACCACTGTTTCAGCTGAGCATGTTTCTAAAACTCATGAAGCCCTAAACCTAAAAGAGTTCATCTATGAGCTAGATGTTCCTGTGATTGTTGGTGGAGCTGCAACATACACCGCAGCGTTGCATTTGATGCGCACCGGGGCTGCCGGTGTTCTAGTTGGTTTTGGTGGTGGAAGAGCATCAACAACAAGAACTGTTCTTGGTATTCATGCACCAATGGCAACTGCTGTTGCTGATGTTGCTGGAGCAAGGCGCGATTACATGGATGAATCAGGTGGACGTTACGTTCACGTGATTGCAGATGGCGGTCTCGGAACTTCAGGGGATATTGTGAAAGCTATAGCCTGTGGTGCAGATGCGGTAATGCTCGGGTCTGTTCTTGCTCGTGCCGATGAAGCACCGGGTCAGGGTTGGCACTGGGGGGCAGAGGCCTATAACGCTGAACTACCTAGAGGTGAAAGAGTTCAGGTTGGTCGAAGCGGTTCCCTAGAGCAGATCTTGCAGGGTCCATCAACTGCAGCTGATGGCAGAACAAACCTAATGGGAGCTCTTCGTCGTGCGATGGCAACCACCGGATACAGTGATCTCAAAGAATTCCAAAGAGTCGACACTGTCGTAGCACCATACAACGCGTAATGCTAAAACTTGCTCTCACGGCTAAGTGGATTACCGCACTAGTTCTTTGCTTACTAATGGCGGTGGCATTTGCCTTATTAGCTCAGTGGCAAATAAATAGATCTGTCTTACCGAACTCAGATAATGACAAGTGGACCAAAGTTAGCTACGTTGCTCTTGACACCGTGGCAGAGCCAAACAAACCTTTTAGTTTTATGGAAGTAAGTAAAGAAGGGCAACAAAAAGTTCTGACTCTGGTATCGACAAGAGTTACTCAGAATCCAGGACAAGCTGTTTTGATTGCTAATCGTGTTCAGGTTGATGGCACTAAGGGCTATTGGCTAGTTGTTCCAACCGCCACGGTAGATGCGAGAGTATTTGTTGCAGTTGGATTTATTTCGGATCTAAGTAGTGCAAAGGTGGCTCTAGGTCAAGCCAAATTACTTTACAACGTTCAATCATTCCGCCCTTTGGCTGGAAGATATCTGCCTAGCGAAGCACCAGAACCTGCTCTGGAAGAAGACCTATTCTCTTCGATGTCAGTAGCTCAGCTAATCAACCTGAGGCCGGCAACCTTGCCCGCATATTCGGGGTTTATTGCCATAACTAAACCAAACGCATACACACAGCTACCAGGAGTGGAGGCAATCACCATCGGTTTAGCTAAGTCAGATAGCCAATTGAACTGGCTTTCTGCCTTCTATGCCATCGAGTGGACTGTCTTTGCTGGCTTTGCCGTGTTTATGTGGTGGCGCTTGCTTGCTGATGCCTATAAGAAGCAGCAAGAAGCATTGCTCGACTCTGCTGAATAGTTGCCTCCTAGCTATTGAACTCTGCCATGGCAGAACTGATTGCTCTGGGATTGGTAAAATGACCTAATGAACCCCAACGCTAAATCAGCTCTTTCTTTTTATAAGGCAAGTTCTTTTATTACAGGCATCTTCCTGCTCTTGGTAGTTGCTGAAATGGTATTGAAGTATGCCTTCGGACACACCATCTGGTCTGGCGGAGACGCTGGCTTTATCGGGTTAGTTCCAAACCCCGTTGATGACACCGGCTTTCCAACTGATGGGGTAGACGTTTCCAAACTCCTACTGCAGATACACGGCATGCTTTATGTTGTCTATTTGTTTGCTGATTTTAGAATCTGGCGTTTAGCAAATCTAAAGTTCAAAGACTTTGTGCTTATCGCCATGGGTGGAATTGTTCCGCTAACATCATTCTTTATTGAGCGCAGCTACAGCAAGAAAGTGTCACTAATTCTCACTGAGGCAGGTGCATCAAAATAACCGCCACTAACAATAGACCAGTACTAGTCGTAGACTTTGGCGCTCAGTATGCTCAGCTAATTGCTAGGCGTGTTCGTGAAGCCGGTGTATACAGCGAAATTGTTTACCACAATGTTTCAGCTAAGGATGTGAAGGAAAAGAACCCTTTGGCTATTATTCTTTCCGGCGGCCCGTCAAGTGTTTATGAACCGGGTTCACCTCAGCTGGACAAAGGCATTCTGGAACTGGGGATACCAGTTCTTGGCATTTGTTATGGTTTCCAGGTCCTAGCCCAAGCACTTGGCGGTCGAGTTGATAAGACTGGCCTTCGGGAATATGGTGCAACTGATTTGACAGTTGTTGCCGATGGCGAGATTTTACAGGGCCAATCAGCTTCTCAAATTTGTTGGATGAGCCACGGCGATCAGGTGATGGTTGCGCCTGATGGTTTTGAAGTTCTAGCTAGTACTGCAACGACACCGGTCGCGGCTTTTGCAAATTCAGCTAAAAAGATTTACGGAGTTCAATGGCATCCAGAAGTCAAACATTCTCAGTTTGGTCAGAATGTTTTAGAAAACTTTTTACACAGCGCAGCTGGCATTCCTGCTGATTGGAATAGCGGAAACGTTATTGCAGATCAGGTGGAAAAAATCAAGAACCAGGTTGGTAATGATCGAGTTATCTGTGGTCTATCTGGTGGAGTTGACTCTGCAGTTGCAGCAGCATTGGTTCATAAAGCAGTTGGCGATCAACTGGTTTGTATTTTTGTGAATCATGGACTGATGCGTGAAGGTGAAGTTGAACAAGTAGAGCGCGACTATGTTGCTGCTACTGGCATTAGGTTGGTAACCGTTGATGCCGAGGAGAAGTTCTTATCAGCACTGGTAGGGGTCACCGAACCTGAAACCAAGCGGAAGATTATTGGCAGAGAGTTCATTAGAGCGTTCGAAGAGGCTCAGCTAGCCCTCATCGCTGAATCAAAAGCAGATAACCGACCGATAAGGTTTCTAGTTCAGGGAACTCTATATCCGGATGTTGTGGAATCCGGCGGGGGCGTTACAGCGGGTATCAAGTCCCACCACAATGTTGGCGGCTTACCTGATGACCTGCAGTTTGAACTCGTTGAACCACTGAGAACTTTGTTCAAGGATGAAGTTAGAGCCATTGGTTTTGAACTAGGCCTACCGAAAGAAATCGTTGGTAGACAACCATTCCCAGGCCCGGGTCTTGGTATTCGAATTGTTGGTGAGGTAACTAAAGAGCGTTTAGATTTGCTTCGCCAAGCAGACGCCATCGTAAGAGCAGAACTAACAGCAGCCGGGCTCGATTCAGAGATTTGGCAGTGTCCTGTTGTCTTACTTGCCGATGTTAGATCAGTTGGCGTTCAAGGAGATGGCAGAAGTTACGGTCATCCAATTGTTCTTCGACCCGTTTCTAGCGAAGACGCTATGACGGCTGATTGGTCAAGACTTCCGTACGACTTGTTAGCAAAAATCTCTAACCGCATCACCAATGAGGTAGCTGGTGTTAACAGAGTTGTCTTGGATGTGACCAGCAAGCCACCGGGCACTATTGAGTGGGAGTAATGAAAAACCCAGTGGTGATAGCTCATCGTGGAGCTAGCGGCTATCGACCCGAAAACACTTTAGAAGCGTTTGAGCTTGGCATCCAGCAAGGCGCTGATGGTATCGAGTTTGATTTAGTCACAACTGCAGATGAGCAGCTCATCATTAGACACGAAAATGCTTTGTCTGGAACTACAGATATTTCCAACAAAACTGAGCTTCTGACTTTCAGACGTGCTGGTCAGGTTGAAGAAGTTGAGATAACGGATTGGTTCAGTGAAGATCTAAATTTAGAGCAGATCAAAAGCCTTAGGGCCAAAGAACGTCTTCCAGAGATTAGACCTGGCAGTTCCACCTTCGATGGTCAATTTGAAATACCTACCTTTATTAAATTGCTGAGCTCTTCATTTGTTGCGGGCAAGATACTAGTTGTTGAGATAAAGCAGGGAACTCATCTAGAGCTGTTAACTCAAAGCGTCGGGAAACTGGTGGCTCAGGACATTTCAGCAAGTGCCATCTCAGATAAAGAAGTTCGGCTGGTTATTGAGTCTTTCAGTCTTGAGATTCTGCTTCAGACCAAAGCAGAACTTTTAGGTCTTGATGTTAAAGCTAAATACTTTTTGGCAATCGATGACGCCGCCTTAGATTTTGCCTGGCTTGCAGATTTAGCCCGAGAAGTTGATGGGCTATCTATCTCGACTCATCTCTTGTTTTCGGAGGATAACTGGGTCGAAGCAGCGCATTTCAATGACCTAGAGATATGGGTGTTTACAGCTAGAGCAGAACACGCTGAAAACTCGATAGATGAGTACTACGAGAAGATCATTGTGACTGGAGTTGATGGGATTTTTGCTGATCAACCGGACTTACTTCGGCGAGTATTGACCGACCGAGGCTGAACTGTCCCCTGTTCAACTTAGGATTACTTGAGTTATGACCACCTTTTTAGAGCCCATCGGTTCACCCGACCTGCTTGAAGGGCTAAACCCAGAACAGCGGGAAGCTGTTCTATATAGGGGGCCAGCGCTACTGATTGTTGCTGGCGCAGGTTCAGGTAAGACCAGGGTATTAACTCATCGAATCGCTCACCTGTTAGCCAATAAAGAAGCCTGGCCATCGCAGATTTTGGCTATCACCTTTACCAACAAAGCAGCTAATGAAATGCGTGAGCGGATCAGGCATTTGGTGGGCGATCCAGAGGGAATGTGGATTAGGACTTTCCACTCTGCGTGCTTGCAGATATTGAGACGCGAGGCAGAAAAATTAGGCCATAACTCTAATTTCACTGTTTATGACACTGGAGATACCAGAGCGCTTATAAAGCGACTTATCAAAACCGGTGGCTATGACATCGATAATTTGAAGCCACAGTCCGTAGCAGCTGTTATCAGCAAGGCTAAGAACGAACTACAAACGGCTGAGGATTTTGCAGGAAACATTGATACAAAGAATCCGAAGTCTTCAGCTATGGCTGAGATTTTTACTGCCTATGAGTCTGAAAAGCGCAGGAATAACGCTTTTGACTTTGACGATCTAATCGGGGAGACGGTTTATTTACTCAGAGCATTCCCAGAGGTAGCAGCAAATTATCAACGAAAGTTTAGGCACGTGCTAGTTGATGAGTATCAAGATACCAATCATGCTCAATATGCTCTGATTAGAGAACTTACCAAGGGGATAGATCCAAAGTTTGCCCAGCCTGATTCAAAGACAGGTGAAATATTAGGACCTGCTTCTTTGACTGTTGTTGGAGATAGCGACCAATCTATTTATGCTTTCCGTGGTGCAGATATAAGAAACATCGCTGAATTCTCCAAAGACTTCAGAGGAGCACACACCATTCTGCTAGAGCAGAACTATCGCTCTACTCAGAACATTCTCTCAGCTGCCAATGCTGTTATCTCCAAGAACTTCGATAGACCAGATAAGAACCTTTGGACTGATGCTGGTGGCGGAGAAAAGATAGTTCAGTTCACTGCTGTCGATGAAAGACATGAAGCTGGTTTCATAGTCGATCAGATTCAAGAGCATCATGGCGAAGGTGTTGCTTACAGTCAGATGGCTATTCTGTATAGAACTAACGCCTTAACTCCGAGCATTGAAGCTGAGCTCAAATCACAAAGAGTCCCGTATGCCGTTATCGGCGGCTTAAAGTTCTATGAGCGTAAAGAAATAAAGGACGCATTGGCTTATCTAACTGCTGTTTCTAATGGCAGAAACGATGAAGCAGTTAGAAGGGTCCTCAATGAACCAGGTCGCGGTATCGGGGATAAGACTGAACTCAAGATTGCTGAATATGCCAGACGAAACAATCTAAGTTTCAGAGATGCACTTGGTGCAGCGGTTGAGCTCGGACTTGGTCCAAAGATTACTGAAGCCATTCTAAAGTTTGCTAATTTACTAGATGCTCTGGAGGTTATGGCGCAGACGGCAAAGATTAGTGATGTGTTGACCGATGCTCTAGTTCGCTCGGGATATAAATACAACCTAGAGATGAGTCGAGATCCTCAGGATGAGGCAAGAGTTGAGAACCTCGATGCATTGGTTGGCCAGGTGGTTGAGTATCAGTTACGCAATCAGGATGCAACACTTGCTGACTATTTAGCGGAGATAACATTGGCTGCTGCGGCCGATGAAATAGATGATGGCTCTGGTCAGGTCTCTCTGATGACACTGCATACCGCTAAGGGACTTGAATACCCGGTGGTCTTCATTGCTGGTTTAGAACAGGGCACTTTGCCGCATATGCGTTCTTTTGAAGAGGTTGGCGGTCTAGCCGAAGAACGCAGGCTTTTCTATGTTGGCATCACCCGAGCCATGAAACAGTTGTATTTGACCTTGGCTTTGCAAAGAACTCTGTTCGGTCAAATGAATTCGACGATGCCCTCTAACTTCTTACTGGATATTCCCGTTGAGCTGGTTGATCAACGAGGAGCTGAGCGGGAAGAGCCTAGGTATCAGCCAAGGGGAGTTGGTTCAGGTAGTTATGATCGCCCACTGAAGGAGAAGAAGGTCTGGAATAACGCCATTACTCAGGTGAGGAATAACGAGGGATTGGTATTATCGGTTGGCGATAAAGTCCAGCATGATGACTTTGGCCCAGGAACAGTTGTTGCAACTTCCGGCGAGGGAGCACGTCAGACGGCTGAAATTAGGTTCGAGCGGGTTGGAACTAAGCGCTTGATGGTGCGAGTGGCACCTATCGAGAGGCTCTAAACTTATCTTTGGTGCACGTTCTGAGTGCCCTTTTTTGTTGAATGGAATCATAAGTGGACTTATTTGAATATCAAGCTCGCGACATGTTTGAGAGCTATGGAGTACCAGTATTACAAGGTCTGATTGCAGATACACCTGAGCAAGCCGCGGCGGCCGCAGCTAAGATCGGCGGCACTGTTGTTGTGAAGGCTCAGGTAAAAGCCGGCGGTCGAGGTAAAGCTGGTGGAGTAAAGCTAGCTCACACTCCAGAAGAGGCAGCCTCTGCTGCTGAGGCAATCTTGAAACTTACCATCAAGGGCCTGCCAGTGAATCGTGTGATGGTAGCTCAGGGTGCCGCTATCGATAAGGAGTATTACTTCTCTGTACTGCTGGATAGAAGTAACAGAACTTTCCTATCACTTTGCAGTGTTGAAGGTGGAATGGAAATTGAGCAGCTAGCTGAAGAGCGTCCCGAGGCCCTAGCCAAGATTGCAGTTGATGCTATTACTGGAATTGATCTAGCTAAGGCAACCGAGATTGCTATTGCTGGTGGCTTTGATGCTGAGATTGCAGCCAAGGTCGCTCCGGTATTTGTGAAACTTTATGAAGTCTTCGTCAAAGAAGATGCAACTCTGGTTGAAGTGAATCCACTGATTCTTTCTAAGTCGGGAGAGATCATCGCTCTTGATGGCAAAGTCACTCTTGATGACAACGCAGAGTTTAGACACGAGCGTGAGTCAATGGAACGCGATCAACTTGATCCGCTAGAAGCTAAGGCTAAAGAATCAGAGCTTAACTACGTAAAGCTTGATGGCGAAGTTGGCATTATCGGCAATGGTGCCGGTCTAGTTATGTCGACACTTGACGTTGTCGCTTACGCGGGTGAGCGCCACGGTGGCGTGAAGCCAGCTAACTTCTTGGATATCGGTGGTGGTGCTTCAGCTGAAGTTATGGCTGCAGGCCTTGATGTTATTCTTGGCGACCCTCAGGTTAAGAGCGTCTTCGTAAATGTGTTTGGTGGAATTACCGCTTGTGACGCAGTTGCTAACGGAATCGTCGGAGCACTAGCAAAGCTAGGTTCATCAGCCACTAAGCCGCTGGTTGTTCGCCTTGATGGTAACAACGTGGTTGAAGGTAGAAAGATTTTGGCTGACGCTAACCACCCACTTGTAACTGTTGTTGACACCATGGACGAAGCTGCGGACAAAGCAGCTGAGCTCGCGAATAAGTAAGAGAGATTTTAGATGTCTATTTTTCTAGATAAGAACAGCCTGATTATTGTTCAGGGAATGACTGGTTCTGAAGGTATGAAGCACACCAAGCGCATGCTGGCAGGTGGTTCAAACATCGTAGGTGGTGTGAACCCTCGCAAGGCTGGTGAATCAGTCGATGTTGATGGCACTTTACTTCCAGTATTTGGAACTGTTGCTGAAGCTATGAAGGCAACTGGCGCAAATGTTTCAGTTATCTTCGTGCCACCTGCTTTTGCTAAGTCTGCAGTGATGGAAGCTATAGATGCTGAGATCGGCCTAGCCGTTGTCATCACCGAAGGTATCCCGGTTCACGACAGTGCTTCATTTTGGGCATACAGTAACTCAAAGGGAAAAAAGACCAGAATCATAGGCCCTAACTGTCCGGGTATCATCAGCCCAGGAAAATCTAACGCTGGTATCACTCCTTGGAACATTTCAGGCGCTGGCCCAATCGGTTTAGTTTCTAAGTCAGGCACATTGACTTACCAGATGATGTTCGAACTTCGTGAGATTGGTATCTCAACAGCAATCGGTATCGGTGGAGACCCAATCATTGGAACCACACATATCGATGCACTCGCTGCTTTTGAAGCAGATCCAGATACTAAGGCAATTGTTCTAATTGGCGAAATTGGTGGCGACTCGGAAGAAAAAGCTGCCGCCTATATCAAGGAGCATGTTTCCAAGCCAGTTGTTGCTTATGTTGCAGGATTCACTGCCCCTGAGGGTAAGACCATGGGTCACGCCGGAGCCATTGTCTCTGGTTCTGCGGGAACTGCTCAGGCGAAGAAAGAAGCTTTTGAAGCCGTTGGTGTTAAGGTTGGCAAAACTCCGAGTGAGACCGCAGCCTTGATGCGCGGAGTTATAGCTAGCCTTTAGTTCATGCGAATAAAGGCGGTCGGGCAGGGAGCTTTACAGGCTGCATTTGTCATGGCCGTTGGCTTTGTTGGAATTTTTGTTCTGAATCTTTTAGTTTGGTTGGTTGAGCAAACCAATGGTTCAACTTTTGACACTATCATCCAAACAACCGCGAGAATCTGGCTCAATGCTCAAGGTGTTCCGATACATATCTCTGCAGGTAAGGTAGCGGGATTACAAGTTCCTGAATACATCTTTGATTTAATCCCGTTGGGCTTTGCTCTTCTAATTGGTTGGAGCATGTTTAGAGCGGGTAGAAGGCTTAGTGGGGAATCGTACTTAGGCTACTCATGGGCTGGGGCAATTCTGGGTTATCTCGCACTCGCAACGGCACTCACAGCTGCCGCATACACAAAAGCTATTTACGTCTTAGATTGGCAAGGCGTCTTTATCCCAACTGGGCTATTTAGTGCCTTACTGATTATTGGTTCTGTAGTTGGAGAGCCTTGGTATGCTGAAGATCAAAACCCAGGGCAACTACGTGATCGATTCAAAGAATTCTTTGTCAAAAACACAGCAAGATTGCCGTGGGCACTCAAACCTTTAGTTGGCCCCGCTCTTCGAGCAGGCACCGCTGTGGTTCTTGCGTTGAGTGCGGTCAGTTCAATCATTGTTTCAATGCTGTTAGCGCTGAACTGGGTGGAAGTCATTCGGTTGTATCAGAGTTTGCAGTTATCACTACTCGGGACAATAACAGTTAGCGCTGGGCAGTTAGCCCTGATGCCGAATGTAATTGCGCTTAGCAACGCTTGGCTCACCGGTGTTGGATTCTCATTGGGCGAAGGTTCAATGGTCTCTCCACTAGGAACTGAACTGGGACCACTTCCAGCGATCCCGATGCTTGCTGCCTTGCCGGTTGGTGCAAACAGTTTCTCAATTATTTTTATCCTTGTTCCTTTACTTTGCGCTTTCGGAGCAACATTACTTATCAAGTCACACACGGCAGAGCTTCGTTTCGCCTATGCCTCGGCAACCTCTTCGGCTATAGCCCTTGGTCTTGCAATTGGTTTTGTGGCAGCGGTCGAGATGTGGGTTTTGGCAGATTTCTCAGGTGGCTCTATCGGCCCTGGTCGGATGAGCACAATTGGTGCTAATCCGTGGCTGGTTGCTGGAGTGACTTTTGTTGAGGTTAGTGTTGCTTCGATCTTGGCAGCATTCTTTAGCGCAAGGCCTGATGCCGCAGACCCTGAGCTTATCCGCAGGATAAAATAGTTAGATGCTCTCTGTTGTCGTACTCATATCAGGCAGCGGATCAAATCTTTTAGCGCTACTAAAGGCCTCCGAGAATCCGCTATACCCAGCCAAGATTGTTGCAGTTGGCTCTGATAAAGATGCTCCTGGTTTAGAGCATGCTGAACTCTATGATGTTGACACTTTCATTGTTGAGCCAGAACGATTTAGTTCTAAGCAAGCCTGGGCCGAAAAGCTGTTAGCTAATGTGCAACATCATCAGCCAGATTTAGTGGTTCTTGCCGGATTTATGAGAATCCTGCCAGCGGATTTTGTTGCCGCACTTCGAGGAAAACTTATCAATACGCACCCGAGCCTGCTGCCAGATTTCAAGGGAGCGCATGCGGTCAGAGATGCACTCGCAGCAGGAGCAACCACCACCGGTGTGACTATTCACTTTGTCGATGAGGGAGTAGATACCGGTGAGATTATCGTCCAAAGCAAACTGGATATTTTGCCTCAAGAATCTGAGCATGCCTTGCATGAGCGCATCAAGGAGATTGAAAGATCATTGCTTGTTAGGACTATAGAAGAATTTGCAATCAAGCAAAAAGATTTAGCCAAGGCCTAACCGAAGGAAAACCATTGTCATCACAAAATGAATACACGCCAGCGGACTACCGCCATCGTGATCGCATCCAGATTAGACGTGCACTTATTTCTGTTAGTGACAAGACTGGGTTAATCGAACTAGCAACTGCTCTGGATCGGGCGGGTGTTTCAATTGTTTCAACAGGCTCAACGGCTGCCAGTATTCGGGGATCGGGCATCGCCGTAACAGAGGTAGCTGAAGTAACCGGTTTTGCTGAGGCCTTAGATGGCAGAGTAAAGACTTTGCACCCTAACATCCATGGCGGTTTGCTCGCTGATATGCGCCTAGTGAACCACGAAGAGCAACTTAGAGAACTCGAAATTGAACCCTTTGAATTAGTTGTTGTGAATTTATATCCATTTGTGAAAACAGTTGCAACGGGTGCAAAAGGCGACGCGGTGGTAGAACAGATTGATATTGGTGGCCCGGCGATGGTAAGAGCTGCGGCAAAAAACTTTGCCAATGTTGCAATCGTGGTAGATCCGGGAAAATACTCGGAAATTATTGAGTCTATAAAGGCCGGGGGCACGGTTCTTGCTGAACGCAGGCAGTTAGCCGCCCTCGCATTTGCTCACACATCTCGTTATGACACAGCAGTCGCCAGTTGGTTTGCTAACGAAGTTGAAACTAGAGCACTACCAAATCAAACTATTTTGACTTCTCATAAGAACCCTGGTTTCCCACAACGTATAGAACTCGAGGCGGAGTTATTGCAGGTACTGCGCTACGGGGAGAACGCCCATCAGTCAGCCGCGCTTTATAGAAACAGCGCACCGCTGGCAGTAGCGGGTATCGCTCAGGCTAAATTACACGCTGGCAAAGAGATGTCCTATAACAACTATGTTGATGCTGATGCCGCAGTTCGAACCGCTTACGACTTCGCAGAACCAGCGGTTGCTATCATCAAGCACGCTAATCCATGCGGTGTCGCTATAGCGCCAGAGGGAGTCGAAGACCCTATCGCTGCCGCCCACTCTGCCGCCTACCTATGTGATTCTGCAAGTGCTTTTGGTGGTGTGGTGGCCGCTAACCGAACTGTGACCATGGGTATGGCCCAGAACCTACTTGAGATATTCACTGAAGTGATAATTGCGCCTGGCTATGAGCTTGAGGCACTGCGACTTTTAATTGAGAAGAAAAAGAACTTAAGAATTCTTGAACTACCTAAAAATTATTCGCGCGAAACCAATGAGATCAGACAGGTCTCCGGTGGATTCTTAGTTCAGGAAGCGGATAACTTCGATGGCTTCAGTTCAACTAACTGGAAGTTAGTTTCAGGCCCTAAACCAGACCAAGCCACACTCACGGACTTGGAGTTTGCTTGGCGTGCGGTTAGAGCAGTGAAGTCAAACGGAATTCTGCTTGCCAAAGAAGGTGCTTCAATCGGTGTTGGAATGGGTCAGGTCAATCGGGTTGATTCTTGCAAGTTAGCCGTGAGCAGAGGAAATCTGAGAGTAAATGGATCAGTTGCAGCTAGTGATGCATTCTTCCCATTCGCTGACGGTTTGCAGGTACTTATCGATGCTGGAGTGAAGGCTGTGGTTCAACCTGGCGGCTCAGTTCGCGATGAGGAAGTTATTGCAGCAGCTAAAGCGGCAAACCTCACCATGTTCTTTACCGGTGAGCGCCACTTCTATCACTAAAGGTTTGCGATATCTGCTTGCTTCGCCCGAACAGCTTCGGCTGCGACCTTAAGTGCTTCAAGCTCTGCAGCATCAAGCGGAGTTTCAACAACCTGTTTGATTCCACCTTTACCCAGTTTGGCTTCGACACCCAGGTAAACACCTGAGATACCGAACTCACCATCAACCCAAGCACAAACAGGGAATACCGCACCTGAATCTTCATGAACAGCTTTAGCCATACGAGCGACGGCAGCTGAAGGTGCATAGTATGCCGAACCCGTCTTTAGCAGAGCAACAATCTCTGCTCCACCGTTACGAGTTCTATCAACAAGTTCGGCAACTTTTTCAGCTCCCAGCACTTCGGTGATTGGCTTTCCATTCACAGTTGAAACTGACGGCACCGGAACCATGGTCTCACCATGAGAACCAAGAGTAAGTGTCTTAACATCAGCTACCTGAGCACCGGTGGCAACTGCTACGAAGTTAGTAAATCGAGCTGTGTCTAAGACACCAGCCTGACCGATTACTCGTTCCTTAGGGAATCCCGAAGCCTTCTGAGTAAGTGCAGTCATTTCATCGAGCGGGTTAGAGACCACCAGAATGACCGCATTCGGGGCATGCTTGGCAATGTTCTTAGCAACCCCACCGACGATGCCTGCGTTAACTTCTAGAAGATCCATGCGACTCATGCCCGGCTTTCTGGGAAGACCTGCAGTAATGATGACAATCTCGCTATCGGCAATTGCCTCATAGCCTTGCCCATCAACGGTTGTGGTTGCACCTATAACCTCGGTCTCAAAGCCTTCAATGGAGCGAGACTGGTTGATGTCTAATGCGACGCCTTCGGGCTTACCTTCGAGAATGTCAGTCAAGACAACGGTGTCAAAGATGTCATATTCAGCTAAACGCTGGGCTGTTGTGGTTCCATAGAATCCAGAACCGATTACTGAGACTTTACCGTGGCGGGCCATGTTACATTAACTCCTTGTGGGATGAAATAGTTGTTTTTAGAGGGGTTTTACCGCTTCTAGCCTACCTCTTTCAGATAGACTGAAAGGCTTTGCAGCACAAGCCTTGCCACAACGTGGTTCGACACTTTCACAAGATTTAGGTATTTATCAAACGATGAAGAAATTGGGCACCGTAGCCACACTTTTGCGCATATTTCCTTATGCGAAGAGCGCTTTACCTCGAGTCATGCTTGGCACAGTGGCGGCACTCTTGGGCCACCTGTTTGCATTAGCTATTCCAAGATATTTGCAAGGGCTGGTAGATAACCTTGCAAAATCGGCCACATTCGACGTCCTGCTTGTCGCAGTTCTAACAGTTCTCGGCATGGGTTTGTTGGAAGCCATCATGGTGTTGTTACGGAGATGGTTGGTGCTAACACCTGGAACACACGTTGAAGCCGGTTTGCGAAGAACACTCTATGCGAAGCTTCAAGATCTTCCGGTAGCTTTCCATGACAAGTGGCCTAGTGGACAACTGCTCTCACGTGCTACCGGCGACCTCAGCATGATTAGACGTTGGCTATCCTTCGGACTAGTTTTATTGGTGGCTAACTTATTGACCATAATTGTTGGATTCGTGGTGCTCTTCTCATACAATTCAATCCTCGCAACTGTCTTCTTAGTAGTCATGTCACCGCTCTGGGTGCTTGGTTTTAGATTTGAAAAGGAATATCACGTCACCGCAAGGTTGAGCCAAGACCAGGCTGGAGATCTAGCCACGGCTGTTGAGGAAAGCGTTCACGGTATTCGAGTTTTGAAAGCTTTTGGTCGTGGATCATTCATGACCGAGAAGTTCGCAAGCGATGCTATGAAACTTCGTGGGACTGAGCTTAAGAAAGCCAAGATGGTTTCCAGTCTTTGGTTCTCTTTCTCAACAATCCCAGATGTTGCCCTGGGTATTTGTTTGATTATTGGAATTGGTCAGATTGTTCAAGGTGATCTAACCATTGGAGCTCTAAGTGCTTTCATCTTGACTACCCGTGTTCTGCACTGGCCGATTGACTCTATTGGGTTCTTACTCTCGATGACAATCGATGCTAGAACCGCTGTTGAGCGATTCTTTGAGGTCATCGATACCAATGTTGACATTGCAGATCCAGAGAAAGCTCAGGAAATAACTAAGCCAACCGGTCGTTTGGTATTTGAAAATGTTCACTTTAGATATTCAGATGCGCCACCAGAACAGCCTGATTTATTAGATGGTATCAACCTTGAAATTGAACCAGGTGAATCCATTGCTCTGATTGGCGTTACCGGCTCTGGAAAAACTTCGCTCACGGCGCTTGCCACTAGGTTGTATGAAGTTACCGGCGGATCCGTCAAGCTCGATGGAGTGGATATTAGAGACCTGAACCGTGAAGAACTTCGCTCACACATTGCGATGGCTTTCGAGGACTCAACGCTATTTAGTGACACTATTCGAAATAACGTTCTGCTTGGTCGTCCAGGAAGCACTGATGAAGAATTGGCTCAAGCTTTGGAGATTGCCCAAGCTGGTTTTGCCTATGATCTTCCAGCTGGACTTGACACCAAGATTGGTGAAGAAGGTCTGTCTCTTTCAGGTGGTCAGCGTCAAAGAATAGCCTTGGCTAGAGCCGTAGCCGCAAAGCCGGCAGTCTTGGTTCTAGATGACCCGCTATCAGCCCTAGATGTTGATACCGAAGCAATGGTTGAAGATGCCTTGAGAACAGTATTGAAGGCAACAACCTCTTTGATCGTCGCTCACCGTCCTTCAACTGTTCAGTTAGCTGATCGTGTTGCACTGCTGCAAGATGGCAAGATTACAGCGGTTGGTAAACACAGTGACCTTTTAGCTACCAATGACCACTATCGATATGTGATTAGCAGCCTCGATGCAGCCGGCAAGATGATTGAGGTGAACGAGTAATGAGTATGCAAGGAGTGCAGAACGAAGAGAAGATTCACCTCAATAAAGAAGAGCAAGACAGAGTAAGACAGCGGTCACTAAAGCTGCTTGGTGAAATAGTAAGACCGGTTAGATCTAGATTGTTTATTAGCCTGGCTTTGGTAATTACTAGTCAGGCCCTTCGAGTCTCTGGTCCTTACCTAATCGCTTTAGTTATCGAAAAAGCCTTACCTGCAGCTCAAGCTGGGGATTTCAGTGTTCTTTATTGGACAGTTGGTGGGATATTTGCAACTACAGTATTTGCTGGAATCACTATTGCTTTCTTTATGAGATTCGCCGCCAAGGTAAATCAAGACATCATGTTTGGGCTTAGAAAAAGACTGTTTAGACATACCCAGAATCTCTCTATTGAATTCCATGAGACCTATACTTCTGGACGTGTTATCGCTCGTCAAACCAGCGACTTGGATTCCATAAAGGAATTGCTGGATTCCGGTGGCAGTGAAATGATCTCTGGACTTTTGTTCATGCTGTTCACAGCGATAGCTCTGATTACTCTAGATTTCTCATCATTCTTGATTATGTTGGTGAGCTTTATTCCGTTGTTCTTCCTAACTAGATGGTTCCAGAGGAATACCAGAATTAATTACCGTAAGACTCGAGTTGCCTCAGCTAAGTTGATTGTTCATTTCGTTGAGACCATGACCGGTATCCGCGCAGTAAAGGCTTTCCGTAAAGAAAAGCGCAACGAGGATACTTATAAAGAACTCGTTGAGGATTATCGTTCGGTCAACGCAAAGGTGATTCAGCTCTTTGGTATTTATGACCCAGGTTTGATCATGATTGGGAATCTAACCGTTTCCTTTGTGCTGCTTTGGGGTGGATACCGAGTTATTCAGGGAGACCTAGGTATCGGAGTTCTGATTGCAGCTATTTTGTATTCCAGAAGTTTCTATGAGCCTATGGAGAACATCGCTATGTTCTATAACTCATATCAATCAGCTAACTCAGCACTAGAAAAAATTTCTGGTGTATTGGAAGAGGCCCCTTCGGTTCCGGATCCTGTCGATTCACTTCCACTAGCCCCACGTAAAGGTCACCTCAATTTCAATACCGTTGAATTTGCTTACTCTAATGGCAAGGTGGTCTTACCTCCTTTTAACTTAGATATTCCAGCAGGACAAACCATCGCTCTAGTTGGTACTACCGGTGCTGGTAAGTCAACTATGGCTAAGTTGATTTCCAGGTTCTACGACCCAACGACCGGAACTGTTGAACTTGATGGCGTCGACCTTCGTAAATTGAAGGACGATGATCTTCGCAAGGCTATCGTGATGGTCACTCAAGAGGCCTATCTGTTTAGCGGAACTGTTGCTGAGAACATTTCACTTGGTAAGCCAGGAGCTTCTAGAGAAGAGATAGAGCAATCGGCTAAGGCGGTTGGAGCTCATGAGTTCATCTTGAGTTTGCCTGATGGTTATGACACTGATGTCAATAAACGAGGTGGCAGGGTATCTGCTGGTCAAAGGCAGCTTATTTCCTTTGCTAGAGCCTTTATTGCTGATCCAACTGTTTTGATTCTGGATGAGGCAACCAGTTCGCTGGATATCCCTAGCGAGCGTATGGTTCAACACGGCTTACAAACCCTATTGGCAGGTAGAACAGCCATCATCATTGCCCACAGGCTCTCTACCGTATCTATCGCCGACCGAGTGCTAGTTATGGAGCACGGCAAGATGATCGAAGATGACACCCCGGCCAAGTTGATAGCAGGGACGGGTAAGTTTGCCAAGATGCATAAAGCATGGCGGGACTCACTCGTCTAGGCTAGTAGTAACCAATCACCACTAAATCAGAAGGCACCACTATGGAAAAAATCAAGGTAGTCGGCAAGGTTGTTGAACTTGACGGCGACGAAATGACCCGCATCATCTGGCAGAACATCAAAGACTCTTTGATTTTGCCTTTTCTGGATATTGACCTTGAATACTACGACCTGTCGATTGAGCATAGAGATGCAACCGATGACCAGGTGACCATTGATTCAGCTAATGCCATCAAGAAGCATGGAGTTGGGGTTAAGTGCGCAACAATCACTCCTGATGAAGCTCGCGTAACTGAGTTCGGTTTGAAGAAGATGTGGAAATCACCTAACGGAACTATCCGTAACATCCTTGACGGTGTTGTCTTCCGTGAGCCAATTATTATCTCTAACGTGCCAAGACTGGTGCCTGGTTGGACTAAGCCAATCATCATTGGTCGTCACGCTCACGGGGATCAATACAAGGCAACTGATTTCAAAGTTCCAGGTGCAGGTCGAGTAACAATGACCTGGGCTCCAGCGGATGGCTCAGAGCCAACTACTCTAACTGTTGCTGACTATCCAGAGCACGGTGGAGTTGCGATGGGTATGTATAACTACATGGATTCCATTCGTGACTTCGCTAGAGCATCTTTCAACTATGGTCTGGCACGTAACTACCCGGTTTATCTTTCAACCAAGAACACTATCTTGAAGGCTTACGATGGCGCGTTCAAGGATGCTTTCCAGGAAGTCTTTGAAGCGGAATACAAGTCAAGATTTGATGCCGCTGGTTTGACTTATGAACATCGTCTAATTGACGACATGGTTGCCGCTGCTTTGAAGTGGGAAGGT
The DNA here is from genome assembly GCA_009921165.1 of Actinomycetota bacterium. Classification (GTDB taxonomy): domain Bacteria; phylum Actinomycetota; class Actinomycetes; order Actinomycetales; family Microbacteriaceae; genus Rhodoluna. The sequence goes on from RFYI01000022.1 coordinate 20,058, forward strand.
GGCTACGTTTGGGCTTGTAAGAACTATGACGGTGATGTTCAGTCCGACACCGTTGCTCAAGGCTTTGGATCTCTTGGTCTGATGACCTCAGTGCTAACTACTCCTGATGGAAAAACCTGTCTTGCTGAAGCCGCGCACGGAACTGTGACACGTCACTACCGTGATCACCAGGCTGGTAAGAAGACTTCAACTAACCCTATTGCTTCGATCTATGCTTGGACTCGTGCTCTGATGCACAGAGCAAAACTAGATAATACACCTGAGGTGCAGAAATTTGCCGAGACTCTAGAAGATGTGGTTATCAAGACTGTGGAATCTGGTCACATGACTAAGGATCTTGCAGCTTTAGTTGGTTCAGGTCAGGCATACCAGAGCACTGAAGAGTTCATGGCATCTTTGGCCTCGAACCTCAAAGCTCGTCTTGGCTAATTGTTGATAAGAGCGCGATAGGCGACCTGTGTAAAACTCCAGCACGAATTGTGCTGGAGTTTTATTTTTATCTGCATGCATTCTAAAAATCAAAAGCGCTGGTTAAAGTCAACACTGCTTGCCAGCATGTTTTCAATCATTCTTGGTGTTATTGTCGTGCCTCAAGTTCAGGCCCAGGCAACAGCACCAACACCGTCATGTAATGCTTCTCGAACTACATGCACGGTTACCTTCACCTATGCCGGTGATTACTATCTATGGTCGGTCCCTGCTGATGTTAGAACTATGTCAATTTCAATCTCCGGTGCTCAAGGTGGAAGATCTGGTGGCAACGGTACCAAGACCCTCGCAACTTTCAAAACAGTTCCGACCGGTAATCTCTACGTTTATGTTGGCGGTCAAGGATCATCAGGTAATGGCGCTGCCGGTGGATATAACGGTGGTGGCCAGGCTGGCTCTGGTCACGGTGATGAAGGTTCTGGTGGTGGGGCTACAGACATCAGAACTAGCACCTTGTTGGCTGACCGCATTGCGGTTGCAGCCGGTGGTGGTGGCACCGGTGGTTGGATAGGTGGAACTGGTGGTGCTGGATCTGGAACTACTGGACTAGCAGGTGGAAATGGACAGGGGTTGGGAGGTGGCGCGGGAACTGCTAGCGTCGGTGGTGCCGGAGGCACTTCCTATGGAGCCGCTACAACACCAGGAACTGCTGGAACACTTGGCCAAGGTGGATCTGGTGGCAGTGCGAATGCGCCAGGCACCACTGTTTCAGG
>RFYI01000023.1 GCA_009921165.1 Actinomycetota bacterium
AACACACTGAGATTTGTCATCCCGAGCCTTTCCTAAAAGAAAGAACGTCGGGGCAGGGTCGGCAGGCGACCAAAGGCCAGGCCAATATAGGCCAAACCTTCTGTTCTTCTACCATCCGGACTTTAACCGTCGGTTCTGGAGTTTCACCAGATCAACCGCCAAACCAAATACCAGGGCATTCGTTGCTATTTAAAGCAGCTTGTCGGGTCGCGGACTGTAACCGCCGGTTCAGATTTACACTGACCCCGAAGAACTTTTATTACAAGATAAGTGTCCCAGATATTGGCTTATTGCGGAACCCTATTGGCTAGAAGCGAACAAATTATTGCGCTTTGATGAAGCCAATTCGGTCATAAACCAGAGCTAAAGTCTCTTCCGCCACAGCCTTGGCCTTCTCTGCACCAGAGGAAAGTAATCTATCCAACTCGGTTGGGTCACTCATTAGGTCATTCGCTCGATCCCTGATGGGCCCAAGAGCGCTAATTACAACATCAGCCACTTCACTCTTTAGTACTCCGTATCCTGCTCCGGCAAAACGATCCTCGAGTGAGACTAAGGCTTCGCCACTAATAGATGAGTGGATAGAAAGCAGGTTTGAAACACCAGGCTTGTTTTCCCAGTCAACTCTGATTGAAGCATCCGTATCGGTAACAGCACTCTTGATCTTCTTCATGATGGTTGAATCATCATCCATGAGATTTACTAAACCTTTAGGATCGGCTGCTGATTTAGACATCTTTGCCGTTGGGTTTTGTAAGTCGTAGATTTTCGCAGTTTCTTTGAGGATATGAGCCTCAGGAATTGTGAAGGTCTTACCAAAGCGCGTATTAAATCGTTCTGCAAGATCACGTGTTAGTTCCAGATGCTGTCTTTGGTCTTCACCTACCGGTACTGCTTTTGGTTGGTAAAGCAGGATATCTGCGGCCTGAAGAATTGGGTAAGTAAATAAACCAACTGAAGCTGATTCGCTACCGGCTTTTTGCGACTTGTCTTTGAATTGGGTCATGCGACTTGCTTCACCAAAACCAGTAATGCAGTTCAACACCCAGGCCAGCTCAGCATGGGCTGGAACATGACTTTGAACAAATAAAGCAGAGTCTTGAGGGTTTATGCCAGCAGCGATGTATTGAGCTGCAGTTCTTCGGGTATTGGTTCTTAGCTCGTTTGGATCTTGAGGAACTGTGATGGCATGAAGATCAACGATTACGTAGAAGGCGTTGAAGTCACGCTGCATGTTTACCCAGTTGACCAATGCGCCTAGATAGTTACCCAGGTGCAGTGATGATGCACTTGGCTGCATGCCACTTAGAAGATTTGCTTTGCCACTCATGTTAGATAGCGTACTCAACAACAACAGGGGAATGGTCTGTGAAACGGGTGTCATAGCTGGCGGCTCTATGAACCTTGTAATTACTAGCAAGTTTGGCAAGTTTCGGAGTTGCTATTTGGTAGTCAATTCTCCAGCCGGTATCGGTATCGAAGGCTTGCCCTCTAAATGACCACCAGGTGTATGCACCAGGAGTTTCTGGATGGGCTTGGCGACCGAGATCAACCCAACCTTGTTTATGCATCCAGGTATCGAAATAAGCACGTTCTTCAGGAAGGAAACCAGCATTCTTGAGATTACCTTTCCAGTTCTTGATGTCTAGTTCGGTATGCCCAACATTCAGATCGCCCACCACGACACATAGGCCATCGATTTTTTTGATTTCAGCCATTCGCTTGGTCATAGCATCTAGGAACTTGTATTTCTCAACTTGCTTAGGTGAATCAACTTCACCTGAGTGCACATAGGTGCTGATAACAGTTAGCGTTTTAGATTTGAACTTGAAGTCAACTTCTAACCATCGGCCAGCACTATCAAAACTCTTTGGCCCCAGTTCTGTTCTAGAAGCAACTGCCTTCATCTTTGAAACAACCGCAACTCCAGCCCTTCCTTTAGCCGAGGCATTGTCATGGAGGATGTGCCAGGTTGTTCCATCGTTTTGTTCTTTAGCGATGCCTACAAAAATCTCTTCAAGATCAGTTGTTTCCGCTCTGACTTCCTGCAAGGCAATGATGTCGGGTGATTCAGCTATCACCCAATCAGCTAAACCTTTGCGGTATGCGGCTCTAACACCATTTACGTTGATGGTGGCAATCTTTAGGTTTTCAGGCATGGGACAAGTTTAAGGTCATCTTAGACTTGTCTGGTGAGCGAAAGAGTTTTGGTCGGTGCAGGTGTTGGTTCCGGCATAGCCATGGGGCCGGCTTTGACTTTGCGCTCAGATAGCTATATCCCTTGGGATATCGAAGGTGCAGGTAGCAATAGAGGCTTACTCGCTATCAAGGAAGCGCTCCATGATGTTGATCAAGACCTAGCCAAACTCGAGCCCAACGCAGAAGCAATAGAAATCATTGAAGCACTCCGATTAGTGTTGCGTGACCCAGAGTTACTTGCAAGTATTAAGGAGTTTCTAGCTGATGGGGCAAATACTCAGAGAGCAGTCAGTGGAGCCTTTAGAGAAGCAGCTACTTCTCTGAGCAAACTTGGAGAGTACTTTTCTGATCGAGCCAGTGATGTTTTAGAACTCAGAACTAAAGTAATTGACAAGCTAGCTGGACGTAAAGACGCAGTTTGGCCGGACGAACCTTTTATATTAGTAACCGATAATTTAGGGCCCATTGAAATTAGCAAGCTAGCGGACTCGAAGATAGTTGGTCTAGTTACTTCATCCGGTAGCCCGGCATCTCATACAGCTATTCTCGCTAGAGCAATCGGTTTGCCGACAGTCGTGTCCGTCTTAGGAGCTGAGTTAATTGCCAGCGGGGACTTCCTAATTTTAGATTCCAGCTGTGGTCAAGTTTTTGTTGGTCCTGATGAAATTGAACTCAGCCAGTATGGACAAGCGATGGAAGTAAATCTGCTAACTAAATCAATTCGCACTGTTGCTGCTCATGAACTGCCTGTGAAGCTTTACGCCAATCTAGGTTCAAGTTCTGAGGCCTTATCTGCCAGAGACTTTGGAGCTCAAGGTGTGGGGTTATTTAGGACAGAGTTATTATTCCTCGGAGCAAAGGAAGCTCCTAGCTTTCAACAACAGGTGCTTGAGTACTCTAGATTGCTAGCTGAATTTCCAGACCAAGTTGTCATAGTAAGAGTGTTGGATCTTGATACCGATAAACCACTGCCTTTTCTAAAGCTTGTCGAAAAGGGTAAGTATGCAAACCGTGGGTTTCAAGCACTGTTAGCCAATCCTGAGGTCCTGGAGACTCAGTTGTTGGCGTTGGCAAAAGCTCAAGAGAATTATCCGCAAGCTCAGTTGTGGGTGATGGCACCGATGATTACATCAGCTCAGCAAGCAAAGACGTTTATAGAGATGGCTCATCTTGTTGGTTTGTCAACTGCAGGGGTGATGATTGAGGTGCCTGAGGTATGTGAAATGAGTGTGCTCGAAGATATTGTTTCGGAAGTTGATTTCCTAAGTATTGGAACAAATGATCTAACTCAATACACATTAGATAAAGACAGGTTGACTTCGCAATTAGCCGTTATCGATGTTAGAAAACCAGAAGTTATGAAATTGATTGAAAGAGTTATTAGCTCAGCTAATAGCCATGGTAAGCCCGTTGGAATATGCGGGGAAGCAGCCGGAGATCCGGAGTCAGCGCAAAAGTTTATTGATTTTGGAGTTAGCAGCCTGTCCGTATCACCAGCGCTGTTGCCGGGTTTAGTAGAGCAGCTTACTTAGCTATTGTCACAAAGAGATTGTTAGCTTCTTTGGTCAAGGTATATTTCTGAAGCGGCATGGTTGCCGGGCCTCTTTGAACCGCCCCTGTTGTCGTGTCAAACATCGCGCCATGGCTAGGGCAGGAGATGTTTTTGCCTTGAATGGAGTTCACTTGAGTTCCTAAATGTGTGCAGGTTGGATTGAATGCTCTAAATACATCTTTTTTAGGTTGAGTGATAAGAATCATTTTGTTTATCGAGGAAATGAAAAATATACTTCCACCACCAACTTTTAAATCCTTAGTGGCACAAACCTTGTATTTCTTGCTCGAAGCTTGAGCTGAGGAGGCTATCCCTGAAAGACCTAGGGCACCGGCAGCTATAGCGATACTGGAGAACAGGTTTCTTCGGGAAATCGAGAGCTTAGATTCAGCAACAAAAGTTGACTTAGGAGATGGGCATTCAGACATAAAACAAGCCTAGACAGGCGCTAAGAGTTTTCACTCCTAAACCGCATATTTTGCGGTTATTCTCAGGTGTTTATCGGCGACCGCGCAACACGGCTTGCTTCACTTCAGCGATAGCCTTGGTCACTTCGATACCTCTAGGACAAGCCTCAGTGCAGTTGAAGGTGGTGCGGCAACGCCAGACACCTTCTTTATCATTCAAGATGTCTAGCCTGACCTCTGCCGCTTCGTCTCTTGAGTCAAAGATGAAACGGTGAGCATTTACTATAGCCGCAGGTCCAAAGTATTGGTTATCGGTCCAGAACACTGGGCAGGATGTTGTGCAGGCTGCACAGAGAATGCACTTAGTGGTGTCTTCGAATCTTGCTCTATCTTCAGGAGACTGAATACGTTCGGCGGTAGGGGTATCCGATGCAATTAGGAAAGGCTTCACATCTCGGTAAGCCTGGTAGAACGGGTTCATGTCTACAACTAAATCCTTTTCAACCTTTAGACCCTTAATAGGTTCAACATAAATAGGTTGCGAGATGTCTAGGTCTTTGATCAGAGTCTTACAAGCTAAACGGTTTCTACCGTTAATCCTCATTGCATCTGACCCACAAACACCATGAGCACAAGATCTTCTGAATGTTAAACTTCCATCAACTTCCCATTTGATCTTGTGAAGAGCATCAAGAACACGATCAGTTCCGAACACCGTAACATCAAAGTCTTGCCACTTGGGTTCTTCATCTTTTTCTGGATCAAAGCGACGGACAAACAGGGTGACTGTGAACGATGGCACAACTGCTATTTCTTTTACTGATTCGACTGCAGTGCTCATTAGTACTTACGCTCCATCGGTGGATAGTTGGTAATAGTTACAGGTTTCCAGCCAATCTTTATTTCTTCGCCATCTTTGTATGCCATTGAGTGCACCATGAACTTCTCGTCGTTACGAGTCTCGAAGTCTTCACGGAAGTGACCGCCACGAGATTCTCTTCTCTCACGAGCTGTGTATGCAAGCACTTCAGCAAGGTCTAGTAAGAAACCAAGTTCGATGGCTTCAAGTAGATCAGTGTTGAAACGAAGGCCTCGGTCTTGAACCTGAATGTGTTCGTATCGCTTACGAAGCTCCTTGATCTTGTCGAGCGCTTCGTTTAGAGATTCTTCAGTTCTATAAACCTGAGCATTCTTATCCATGGTGTCCTGCAACTCTTTGCGGATAACAGCAATCTTCTCTGTTCCTGTTGCATTTCTCATGTGTTCAATTAGTTTTACAGTCTCTGCAATTGCATCCATCGGAACATCAACAAACTGGGCATCCTTGGCATACTCAACCGCGTAGATACCTGCACGCTTACCGAAGACGTTGATATCCAACAGTGAGTTAGTGCCTAGCCGGTTAGCGCCGTGCACTGAAACACAGGCACACTCACCGGCAGCATAAAGACCAGGAACAACAGTGCTGTTATCTCTTAGAACTTCAGCCTTGATGTTGGTTGGAATGCCACCCATGGCATAGTGAGCAGTTGGGAATACAGGAACTGGCTCTGTGTATGGCTCAACGCCTAGGTAGGTTCTTGCAAACTCTGTGATATCTGGAAGCTTGGCATCGATAACAGCAGGCTCTAGGTGGGTTAGATCTAGAAGAACATAGTCCTTGTGTGGACCTGCACCTCTTCCTTCACGAACTTCGTTAGCCATAGCACGAGCTACCATGTCTCGAGGAGCTAGGTCCTTGATGGTTGGTGCATAGCGTTCCATGAACCTTTCACCGGAAGCGTTGCGAAGAATGGCTCCTTCACCACGAGCTGCTTCGGAGAGCAAAATACCAAGTCCAGCAAGACCAGTTGGATGGAATTGGTAGAACTCCATGTCTTCTAGAGGAAGACCCTTACGGTAGATGATGCCAACGCCATCACCGGTAAGGGTGTGAGCGTTAGAGGTGGTCTTGAAGATCTTGCCGAAACCACCGGTAGCAAAAACAATTGACTTACCTTGGAAAACGTGAAGTTCACCGGTAGCAAGTTCATAGGCGACAACAGCAGCTGGTCGCTCAACTCCATCGACAGTGTTCATAACCAGGTCTAAGACATAGAACTCGTTATAGAACTCAATGCCTAGCTTTACGCAGTTTTGGTACAAAGTCTGCAGAATCATGTGACCGGTACGGTCAGCTGCATAACAAGATCTTCTGACCGGTGCTTTACCGTGGTCACGAGTGTGTCCACCGAATCTTCTCTGGTCGATCTTGCCATCAGGAGTTCTGTTGAAAGGAAGACCCATGTTCTCAAGGTCAATTACCGCTTGAACAGATTCTTTTGCAAGAATCTCGGCTGCATCTTGGTCAACAAGGTAGTCTCCACCTTTAACAGTGTCGAAGGTGTGCCACTCCCAGTTATCTTCTTCAACGTTTGCCAGTGCTGCAGCCATACCGCCCTGAGCTGCTCCGGTGTGTGAACGAGTAGGGAAGAGCTTAGATATAACAGCAGTCTTAGCGTGCGGTCCTGCTTCAATAGCGGCACGCATACCGGCACCACCAGCGCCAACAATTACAACGTCGTACTGGTAGTGATGTACTTTGACTTCAGACAATTTATTCCTTTAGCCTTTGCAGACTAGATCTGGTAGATAGTTGTGAACATTAGGATCAATGCAAGGATCGAAAGTTGTGATAACTAAAGTTCCTAGCAAGATAAGAGCAGCTGCAACTACCCAAAGCGTTACATTAAGTGCTTTACGAAGCCATTCTCTTTCTGAGTAGTCGTTGACTAGAGTTCTCATTCCATTGGTGCCGTGAATAAGTGCTAGCCACAAAATCAAACCATCGTAAACCTGCCAGAACGGAGAGGCCCACTTACCGGCAACAAATGCAAAGTCAATTGCCTTTACTCCACGTTCAGGAAGAACAAGGTTCACCAATAGGTGACCGATGATAAGGAAGATAAGAATGACACCTGAGATGCGCATAAATATCCAAGCACGCTTTTCCCACTGAGCACCTTTACGTGATCTAGGTGCATCTGGTTGTTCAATAACGATGGCCATTATTACGCTCCAAAGATATGCATCAGCTGACGAGGCACAAAACCAGCCATCAGGATTACCCAAATAACAAGAACAACCCAGAACATCTGATTCTGGTACTTAGCGCCCTTGCGCCAGAAGTCAATTAGCATCACGCGAATACCGTTGAAGCCGTGGAACAAGATAGCTCCAACTAGGCCAATTTCGGCTAATCCAACGATTGTGGTCTTATAAGAGGCAACCACTGAGTTATAGGCTTCTGGGCTTACCCGAACCAACGCAGTATCAAGGATATGCACTAGGAGGAAGAAGTAGATTCCCACTCCGGTAATACGGTGTAAAACCCAAGACCACATGCCTAATTTGCCGCGATACAGGGTGCCGGCAGGTCTATTTGCCAATTAAGTCCTCCTTGATTGGCCCTGAGTTTACGGGCCTAATCAACCTTAATGATAACTTGCGAGCCAAGGTAAAAATGTCCTTTAGCCCTATCTGGGTTAGGCTTTTGAGGTTATGAACGACCATAGAGAGCCAATGGCTCGGTTCTATTCTGTTATCCCAGCTGGCGGTATCGGCAGCAGGCTCTGGCCGCTATCTCGCGCATCCGCGCCAAAGTTCCTCCACGACTTAACTGGTTCCGGTCAAACACTTTTACAAGACACTTGGGATCGACTCGAACCACTTTCGGGCTCGGACCGAATTGTTGTTGTCACTGGTGTCGCTCATAAAACAGCAGTTGTTGAACAATGCGCTGATTTATCTAAAAGCAATCTATTTTTAGAACCAAGCCCGAAGGATTCAACGGCAGCCATAGCCTTGGCTGCAGCTATTTTGATGAAACGTGAACCAGATGTGATTATCGGTTCCTTTGCGGCAGATCACGTGATTACAGATAACAAAGAATTCTCTGATTCTGTCAAAGAAGCAGTTGCCGTTGCGGCCACCGGCAAGATCGTTACCATCGGTATCGAACCTACGGAACCATCGGTTGGCTTTGGATATATCAAGGCTGGCGAAAAGATGGATCTTGATTTTGCTAAGCATGCTCGTCATGTCGATAAATTTGTTGAAAAGCCAGATATCGAGCGAGCCAGAAAGTACGTGAATTCCGGAAAGTATCTCTGGAATGCTGGAATGTTTATTGCCCCGGCAGCTTTGCTGCTTCAAGTCCTCAGTGAAACCGAACCTGAGTTGCACGGCAAAATCACGGAGTTGGCAGCAGCTTGGGGAACCGCTGCAGAACATCAGGCCTTTGAAATTATCTGGCCATCGCTAAAAAAGATTGCGATTGATTATTCCGTAGCCGAACCGGCTGCAGCTCAAGGTTTAGTGGCTGTCGTTCCAGCTAAGTTTGGCTGGCATGATGTCGGAGATTTCGCAGCTATCGCAGAACTGCAATCAGGTGGCAAGCGAAACCATCTAGCTGTATTGGGTGAAGTTCAAGTTTTGGCTGATAAATCAAATGGGATCTTAATTTCAGAAACCGGTAGATTGGTTGCTCTAATCGGCTTAGAAGATGTGATTGTCGTTGACACTGCCGATGCGCTTCTAGTTACAACTAAAGCTCATGCTCAAAGAGTAAAGAACCTAGTCGATTCGCTGAAGTCCACGGGCCACAGCGACGTACTCTAAGTCAAAAAATGAAAGCAAGCGCGCGGATAGTAGTTGGTTTAGTCCTGGGCTCTCTACTATTTTCGCTTACTGCCTGCGCAGGCAAAAAAGAGCCGACATCTGATCACAAAGCTAAAACTACTGCTTGTCTAATTCGCTCTGAAATTCAAGTTCCAGGCACACCCGAAAAACAATTGGCTGCCGATCTAGTGGAAGCTCAAGTTGTTTACGGTTTAGCTGTTCGAGAAGTCGAAATTACTCGCGGAGCTGGGAGCATTTCAACCAAGTTACTTTCCGCACTTCAATCCGGTTGTGTGCTTATGGTCTCCGCTAACACCGACTATCTGAACGACCTGGCAACATTCGCTAGATTGCATGCGAAGATGATGGTGCTTTTTGTTGGTGGCGGTATTTCAGAAGCAGATCAGCCAGCTAACTTCAGGTGGGTGGCGGACGGTGCTCTAAGTGGCGCGAAACTTGCAGGGTTTGCTGCGGCTGGTAAGTCACATCAGCAGAGAGTTAACCTCTTTATTCAACCCTCATACTTTCAGGCAAAGAATATAGAACAAGCTTTTAGTGAAGGGTTAGCTGCATACAACCTGATTACCAATACAGAAGTTAAGTTAGTTGTTCACGAGGTAACTACCACCCTAGAAATTAGAACTCATTTGAAAAAACTTGACAGTGCTGACGTCATTGCAATCTTTGCTGGGAAAAATGTTTGGCAAGGGCTCACGAGTTTTGATTCAGCGGGACCAGTTGTCTTGGCAGCGGACATTCAATTCGGCGACACTTTGAAAATCAAAGATTCTAGAGTAATTGCCTCTATCGAGAGAGGCACCTCGCTGCCGGTCTTGAAGGCAGTAAGCAGCCTTTTAGCTAGAAAATTTATTAGTGAGCCTAAATACCGAGTTGAGCAAACCCTCAAGTCCAACTTGATAGTTTTGAGAACTTTAGATGCTGGAGTTTTTGATGGGGAGCTATTGGATCGGTTGGACTCTTATAAACAGGGTCTAATCGCATCCAAAACAAACTGAAATGTAACACCTAGGTAAAAACCGACGATTCTTGGCAATTCTGCATGCCTTAGGGGAGTAGTGTCGAGGTGTGTGTGGTTGGTGATCGGCACCAACTAAAAATAATCAGGAGGAAATTGTGAACAATGTTTCACGTAAGGCTCTTGCAGGAGTAGCCATGGCAGCAGCCAGCCTACTCGTGCTCTCGGGCTGTGCATCACCTAAGCCAGGCGCTGGATACATCGAATGTGGTGTTTCTGACGAAGGTTCATGGACTGACAAGTCATTCAACGAGTCTGTAATGGATGGTTTGATGAAGGCCAAGGACGAGTTCGGTGTCGAGCTTAAGTCTGCCGAATCAAACTCATCAGAAGACTTCGCTCCAAACCTACAGTCAATGATTGACGCTAAGTGTGATGTCATCATCGCTGTTGGTTTCAACCTAGTTGACGCAGTTAACACTGCAGCTGAAGCTAACCCAACAAATAACTTTGTAACAATTGATGGTTGGTCAAACGGTGCAACAAACCTAAAGCCAGTTGGATACAACATGGCTGAGTCATCATACCTAGCAGGTTATGCAGCTGCTTCATACTCAACAACCAAGGTTGTTGGTGTTTACGGTGGTATGAAGATCGGCGCTGTAACAGCATTCATGGATGGTTTCTACTACGGTGCTAAGGCATACGAGACTGAAACTGGCACTCCAGTAACTGTTGTTGGTTGGGACGCAACTACCCAAAAGGGTGACTTCATTGGTGGATTTGCACCTAACGACGCTGCTGGTAAGGCAATTGCTGCTGGTCAGCTAGCTCAAGGTGCAGACGTTCTTCTACCTGTTGGTGGAGACCAGTTCGGTGCTCTTTCAGAAGCTATCAACGAAGCCGGTTCTAGTGCCAAGATGATTGGTGTTGACAAGAACTGGACCGTTGCTAACCCTGAGTATGCAGATCTAATGCTTACCTCAATTGAGAAGCGTATGACCCAGGCTGTTTATGACATCGTGAAGGCTGCTGCAGTCGACAAGACTCCATTCACAGGCGACGCATACACCGGTACCTTGGCTAACAACGGTACTGACATCTCAGAAACAACTTTCATTGATGACGCTCTAAAGGCGAAGCTTGCAACACTAAAGGCTGGCATCATTGACGGTTCAATTAACCCACTTCAGTAATATCAAGTAGGCGATTCAGGGAACTGCCGAGGCGAAAGCCTCGGCAGTTCTGCTTTCATAGGTGGGCTAGATTATAACCTAGGAAGTGCAAAGGAGCAGGTAAGGCAGTATGAAACTAGAACTGCGGAACATTACTAAAAGATTTGGCACGCTTGTTGCTAATGATGACATCAGCCTCACCTTGAAGCCGGGTGAAATACACAGCCTGTTAGGTGAAAACGGCGCAGGTAAATCCACTCTCATGAATGTGCTCTATGGATTGCTGCAACCCGATGAAGGTGAGATCCTCATTGATGAGAAGCCAGTAAAGTTTTACGGCCCGGGAGACGCTATGGCCGCAGGCATTGGAATGGTTCATCAGCATTTCATGCTTATTCCAGTTTTCACAGTTGCCGAGAATGTCGTTCTAGGGCATGAACCAACGGGCAAAATAGGGAACCTAGATCTAAACGCGGCCCGTAAGTTGGTAAAGGAAATCTCTGATCGCTTTGGGTTCGATATTGACCCGGATGCAAAGGTTCAAGATCTTCCGGTTGGAGCGCAACAAAGAGTTGAAATTATCAAGTCGCTTGCGCGTAACGCTAAGGCCCTAGTCCTCGATGAACCGACTGCGGTGCTAACCCCACAAGAAACCGATGAGCTTATGGACATCATGAGGGGATTGGCGAAGTCCGGCACATCCATCATTTTCATCACCCATAAACTTCGTGAAGTGCAACAGGTGGCAGATCGAATCACAGTTATTCGCCAGGGAAAAGTTGTTGCCAGCCCTTCACCTAAGGCATCTGCCAGCGAACTAGCTTCATTAATGGTTGGACGCGAAGTTGACCTAGATGTGAAAAGGAAACCAGTAAAGATTGGTGCTGAAACTTTGGTCGTCAAGGAACTGACTGTCCTAGATGATCGTCAGCACCAGATGGTTGATGGCGTTACCTTTAGCGTCCACGATGGCGAGGTGCTCGCTATTGCAGGTGTTCAAGGAAATGGTCAAACCGAGCTAGCTGAGGCTATTCTTGGGCTTCGCAAGATTCATTCAGGAAGCATCGAAGTTGCAGGTCAAGATGTGACTAAATCTTCCGTAAGAGAAGTGTTGGAAGCCGGACTCGGATACATTCCGGAGGACAGAAAGAAAGATGGGTTGGTCGGTGAGTTCTCCATTGCTGAGAACCTAATGCTTGATGGGTCTTTTGGAGCGCCTTTCGCTAAAGGTGTTCAAGTCGATTTTGCTAAGCGCGATGAGATAGCCGAGAAGCTAATTCAGGAGTTCGATATCAGAACACCATCAGCGCAAACCCTGGCTAAACAGCTCTCCGGTGGTAACCAGCAAAAAGTGGTGGTGGCAAGAGAGCTCGGTCGAGAACTAAAGGTATTGGTTGCTTCACAACCGACCAGAGGTGTTGACGTCGGCTCGATTGAATTTATCCACGAACAAATCATTTCTGCCCGTGATGCTGGCAAAGCCTTATTAATTATTTCAACTGAACTTGATGAGGTCTTGGCTTTAGCTGACCGTATAGCAGTCATGTATCGAGGCAGAATTGTTGGAATAGTCGACTCTAAGACCACTAGAGAGAAACTTGGCAAGATGATGGCAGGTATCGCAGCATGAGTAAGAAAGAACTAAAGTTAGCTGAACTTGAACCAGAGAGCAAAGAAGTCTCAGTTCTAAAGGAGATTATGTCTGGTGATCCAGTTCGTATCGCTCTGTCAGTTTTACTTGGCTTCTTTATCGGAGCTATTTTTATGGTGGTATTCAATCCAGATGTAGTGAAATCTTGGTCCAACTTTGGTGCTGATCCTAACTACGCTCTTTCAACAGTTTGGTGGACCATCCAGGATGGCTACGGAGCTCTATTTTCGGGATCTATCTACAATCTGAATGCTGATAATTTCATCAACGGTATTAGACCGTTAACTGAAACGCTTCGCTTCGCGGGACCACTAATCATGGCAGGTCTTGCAGTATCCCTCACTTTCCGAGTTGGCTTATTCAACATCGGTGCAACCGGTCAAATGATGGTTGGTCTTGCCGGTGCAACATTTGTTTCAACCCGCTTACACATGCCACAGGTCATTCACATGCTGGTCGCTGTTTTAGCGGCTATTCTCTGTTCGATGGTTTGGGGAATCATCGTAGGTATTTTGAAAGCAAGGACAGGTGCCCACGAAGTCATTGTGACTATCATGCTCAATTACGTTGCAACAGATCTCTTTACTTATTTCTTGCGTGAACCTGGATTATTACTAGAAGCCAATGGCGGTGGCACTCCTAAGTCAGATCACCCGGATGGAACAGCAATGATGGGAGCTCTTCTAGGCCCAAGTTTTAAGTTGAACTATGGTTTGATTTTCGCGGCTATTGCAGTCTTCGTTTATTGGTGGTTGATGGAAAGATCAACTTTCGGTTTTAGATTCCGCATGGTGGGACACAATGCATCTGCTGCCAGGGCTGCCGGAATCAAGGTTGAAAACACTTTCGTTTGGGCACTTGCAATATCTGCTGCTTTTGCGGGGCTGGCTGCTGCGACTCAGGGTTTGAGTATGGACGGTGGCCTAACTACATCCATCGAGGCCGGGATCGGATTTGATGCAATTACGGTTGCACTGTTAGGTGGATCAAGAGCCGGAGGAGTCGTGATGGCTGGTCTACTTTTCGGCGCATTCAAAGCTGGTTCGTCCTCTATGCAGGTAGCAGGAGTCTCACCCGAAGTGTTAGGCGTTGTGAAGGCACTTATCGTTCTATTTATTGCAGCTCCTCCTATTATTCGAGCACTTTATCGGTTACCGAAACCTGAACCTAAAGTGTTCGCGGCAATCCAACAAGCAAAAGCAGCAAAGGTGATCAAGTAATGAGCAAAATAGAAGTCACCCCAGGAATGTTTTCTAAGGCTGAGACTAAACCAAGCTTGAAAGCCCCAATCACCATGCTGGCCTCTGCTCTGATGGTTCTAGTCTTTTTTGGTTTCTTAGGAAAAGCAGGAAACATCACTTACGTGTGGAGTGATAAGAGAGAAGTCGTCCAGTTACCTGTCTACACAGTGAACTCGATGTTCTTCTGCATCGTTCTTGGAGCGCTGCTGCTAGCTATCGGCGGCATATCGCTCGTAATTAATTTGCAAAAGAAAAGGACTCCGTTCTGGTTGATCGCAATCTTTGGATTTATAGCCATGATGGCTCTTCTAGGTTGGCTAGCTACCGGCGCTATTCAAGGTGTTCAAATGATATTCATTCTGAGCAACACATTGGTATTGGCTATTCCTTTGATTCTCGGCGGTATGGCTGGACTAATGTCAGAGCGTGTTGGTGTTGTGAACATTGCGATTGAGGGTCAACTTCTCACCGGGGCTTTTGTATCGGCTGTGGTCAGCACTATGACTGGAAACCTATATCTTGGTTTAGTTGCCGCGATGATAGCTTCAGGTTTAGTGTCTATGGTGCTCGCATCGCTTGCAATCAAGTATCTAGTGGACCAAATTATCATCGGTGTTCTATTGAATGTCTTGGTTATTGGAGTTACCAACTTCCTTCATTCAGCCTGGCTGGATAATGATAGTGCCCACTTGAATTTCCCAGGAACTTTCGACAAGATTGCAATTCCATTCCTATCGGACTTACCAATTCTTGGCCAGGTGTTATTCAACAACAGAATCACCGTTTATCTCATGTTCCTTATCGTTCCAGTGCTTTGGTATATCTTGTTCAGAACAAAACTGGGCCTTAGAGCGCGAGCAGTTGGTGAACACCCATTGGCAGCGGACACAGTTGGAATCAATGTTGGCAGAACCAGGTTCTGGTGGGTAACTATCGGCGGAATGGTCGCCGGCCTCGGTGGAGCAGCGCTGACTATCGGAAACGTTGGTTCATTTGGTCGTGAGATGTCCGGCGGTCAAGGTTTCATTGCTTTGGCTGTTGTAATTCTTGGCCGTTGGCAACCGATTTATGTGACCCTTTCAGCACTGCTGTTTGGTTTCACCATTATTTTGAGAGTTTGGGCTAACCAGGTATCTCCTGGTATTCCGGTGGACTTCATCACCATGGTTCCTTATCTTGTGACTCTTGTCGCCGTAGCTGGTTTTGCTGGCAAGGTGCGACCACCAGCAGCTTCAGGTCAACCATATGAGAAGGGCTAAAGAATTGTCTGAAATCAATTGGGCAGAACTAAAAAATGCTGCTATCAAGGCAATGAAGAGTTCTTACTCTCCATATAGTCACTTTCCGGTTGGTGCCGCAGCTTTAGTTGATGATGGCCGGATAGTTTCTGGATGCAATGTTGAGAACGCTAGTTACGGTGTTGGGCTTTGCGCCGAATGTGGTCTAGTTAGCAATCTAGCTATGACTGGAGGTGGCAAGTTAGTCGCCTTCTATTGTGTTGATGGAGCAGAGAACATTCTGATGCCTTGCGGTAGATGCCGCCAGCTTCTGTTCGAGTTCTCTCAAGCAGGCATGCTGCTTCAAACAGTCTCTGGAATAAAAACCATCGAAGAAGTTTTACCTGACGCCTTTGGTCCGAGAGATCTAGCGACAGGCTTCAATGCTGAAGAACGCAACTAAGGAACATCGTGGCTAAAGAATTCTCAGCAGTTGAACTTATTGTTGCTAAGCGTGAGAAACAAGAACTCTCAACTGAGCAAATCAACTGGTTGGTAAATAACTACACCTCAGGTGTAGTAGCTGATGAACAGATGTCTGCCATGGCTATGGCCATTCTTCTCAACGGTATGAACAGAAGAGAAATAAAAGATCTCACCCTTGCCATGATTGCAACCGGAGAGCGTCTAGATTTCAGCGACCTTCCGATGCCCACAGCTGATAAACATTCAACCGGTGGTGTTGGCGACAAGATTACTTTGATGCTTGCTCCTCTTGTCGCAGTCTTCGGTGTTGCTGTTCCTCAGCTATCAGGTCGAGGACTAGGTCACACCGGTGGAACACTAGACAAATTAGAGGCGATTCCTGGTTGGCAGGCTGCGTTATCTAATAAACAGATGCATGACCAGTTAGCCAAGATTGGTGCGGTTGTTTGTGCTGCTGGAACTGGTCTGGCTCCTGCTGATAAGAAGCTCTATGCACTGAGAGATGTCACAGGAACTGTTGAAGCTATTCCGCTAATCGCTAGCTCAATCATGTCTAAGAAGATTGCCGAAGGAACTTCAGCACTGGTTCTTGATGTCAAGGTGGGCTCTGGTGCCTTCATGAAGAACCTCGATAGAGCTAGGGAACTAGCTCAAGTGCTAACTCAATTAGGCGCTGATGCGGGGGTAAAGACTTCTGCACTGCTTACTGACATGTCAACACCCTTGGGTAAGAAGATCGGTAATGCTCTTGAGGTTGAGGAAGCCGTTGAAGTCTTAGCTGGTGGTGGCTCACAGGATCTAATTGACATCACTGTTGAACTTGCTACCGAAATGCTTCGTCTTGTCGGTCAATCTGATGTTGATGTTGCAGCTGCCTTGAATGATGGTAGAGCGATGGATAAATGGAACGAAATGATTCGTGCACAGCAAGGAGATCCGCTAGCTCCAATGCAAAAGGCTAAGCACGAGCATGTTGTCTTAGCTGAGGAAACTGGTTTTCTGAATACTCTCGATGCGCTAGCTATCGGTACTGCTTCTTGGCGTTTAGGGGCCGGACGTGCCCGTAAGGAAGACCCGGTTCAGTTTGGCGCAGGCATCATCTTGCACCACAAGCGAGGGGAACAGGTGATTAAGGGCCAGCCTTTGCTGACACTGTTCACTGATGAACCAGAACGATTCGAGCGCGCTCTTGATGCTCTGGTCGGGGGAGTTAAGATTGAAGTGAACCAAGATCAGGATTCAACTCCTTTGATTCTTGACCGCATCAATGCCTAACAGAGAGAAAAAATGCCAAAGCTAAACATCCAGGCACTCCCAAAAGTTTCCTTACACGACCACCTAGATGGCGGACTCCGCCCACAAACCATTATTGATTTGGCTAGAGAGATTGGTCACCAGTTACCTGCTGATACTGCACATGATCTTGAGCAGTGGTTTCTAGAATCTTGTGACTCTGGTTCACTGGTTCGCTACCTTGAGACTTTCGTTCACACCACAGCCGTAATGCAAACCAGAGAGGGGCTGATTAGGGTGGCACGTGAATTCGCCTTAGACCTTGCCTCCGATGGTGTCATCTATGGTGAAATTCGTTGGGCTCCGGAACAACATCTAGAAAAAGGTCTAACCCTGTCGCAGGTTGTTGAATACGTTGAGGAGGGATTGACCCAAGCTAGAGCGGAAGTTGAAGCTCAGGGTGGTTTTCTTATGACGGGACAGCTTGTCACCGCAATGCGTCAAAACAATAGAGCTCAAGAGATAGCAGAACTTGCTGTCCAATATCGTGACCGTGGAGTAGTTGGTTTTGACTACGCTGGACCAGAAGCTGGGTTTAGTCCTAGCCGTCATGCTGAAGCTTTCGCTTGGCTCAATGACCAACTCATGCCGGTGACTCTTCATGCTGGTGAAGCGGCAGGCAAAGAGTCAATCAAGGACGCTTTGGTGGATGGCAGAACTCTGCGTCTTGGCCACGGTGTTCGCATCATTGAGGACGTTTTTGTTGACGCCAATGACGACACCAAATATGCTTTTGGTGATGTCGCTACCTGGGTGTTAGAGCGCGGAATTCCACTTGAACTAAGTCCTTCATCTAATCTTCAAACTGGTGCGATTCCAGGAATTGAAAACCCTCAGATGTCAGACCATCCTTTCGATGACCTCTACCGCTTGGGCTTCAATGTCACAGTGAACACAGACAACAGGTTGATGAGTGGAACTACTTTGACCCGTGAACTAGAACTACTTACTGAAACCTTTGGCTATGACATTGATGATCTTGAACTCTTCCAACTAAATGCAGCGAATGCAGCTTTTATTGACATGGATGTTAGAACTGAAATCATTGAACGCATCACTGATGCATTTGCGGATGCTCAGTAGCAATGACAATGCAGGTCAATGCTGCGCTAGGTGCGGGAGCAATACTGCTTCAACAGAATGCAGCTGATTGGCTTGAATGTTTCAAGTTAGCCGGTAAGGCACTGGTTGACAGCCATCGTGTTACTGAAACATACATCCACGAGATGATTAGTGCTTTTGAAGAACTTGGTCCATATATGGTGATTGCTCCAGGTATTGCTCTCGCTCATGGCAGACCCTCCGCGGCGGTTATTGAAACTGGTTTATCTCTCATCACCCTAAAAGAGCCGGTTGCATTTGGTTCAGAAAGTAACGATCCAGTTCGATTGGTGATTGGTCTAGCAGCGGTTGATCACGATAGCCATTTAGATCTGATGGCAGCTCTGAGTCAAATCCTCATGGACGAGACAAAAGTAAACATCTTATTACAAGCTGATAAAGAGGCGTTGGTTCGGCAAACCCTTAGTTAGGCTCGTCTAGTGAAGATTATTGCGGTATGCGGGATGGGCATCGGAACTTCAGTGTTACTAAAAATGAACGCTGAAAAAGTTCTTGAAGCCCTAGGCATAACCGCTGAAGTGCAAGCAGCCGATATCTCTAAGGCTAAACGTGAAGGTCATGAGGCAGACATCATCCTGACCACACCTGAGCTTGTTTATCAGTTAGAGGGCATGCCTGGAAAGATTATTCCAATCAGCCATGTTTTTGACCTAATTGAAATCCGTGAGAAGCTCTCTGCAGCTCTTGGTTAGAGTAACCAGCAGATCCTTAGCCCCTTCAGCAGAAGTTCCAACTGTCTCTAAATAACATTTGAGCTTAGGTTCTGTCCCACTGGGTCTAATAATCACTCTGCCACCGTTGGCTAAATCAAATCTCAAGCCATCAGTTGGCAGTAAATCTGATGAACCTAGCTCTAAATCAGTAAACACAAGAGCTTGCCCAGCTAGTTCTTTCGGGGGGTTGGTCCTCAGAGTCTTCATCGCTTTAGCAATTATGGCAACATCGGTTACTCGAATAGAAATCTGACCGGTAGCAAAATGACCATACTTAGCCCCTAGGTCAGCCAAGAGATCCCAGAGGGTTCTGCCATTAGCAGCTTCTCTTCGAGCGATGTTAGATAGCAGCAGGGCAGCGCTGATGCCATCCTTATCTGCAACATGCTCAGGGTCAATGCAATAGCCAA
>RFYI01000024.1 GCA_009921165.1 Actinomycetota bacterium
GAAACGAAGCAAGATACACTTCAAATGAGTCTCGCCCGTCATACTTTGCCCGCACACATTCAGAAGCAGCGTGTGAGGCAACCGAAGCAACGAAGGATGCGTAGCTTGATAAATCCTGCTCAGTCGCGACACCTACCGTGATGGGCGCTCCTG
Organism: Actinomycetota bacterium; assembly: GCA_009921165.1. Taxonomy (GTDB): domain Bacteria; phylum Actinomycetota; class Actinomycetes; order Actinomycetales; family Microbacteriaceae; genus Rhodoluna. Next base: position 154 of record RFYI01000024.1, read on the forward strand.
AGAACGCAGAGCTTACACCCGCCAAGTAACTCTCATGGTCAGAGCCTCCTGCAAGGGTCTGCGAAGTTCCGGTAAAGAGTGTTGAGACTTCACGGGAACTGAATGCACTTTGATCCAAGACCGTATTGAGCGGCACGTCATCCCCGAGGTTCAAGGCGGGGGAAATAGAAAGTGAATTATGCACTTCACGGTCAAGAGTCGAAGGCGCTATCACGACCGCCACGGCGCTTGTCGAGGAGGATACTGCCGTGGAAGAGTGCGGCTCTTGATCTGTAATGCTTGAAGGGGTCGCCACGGAGTCGATCACGGGCACTACAAAAAGGGGAACTACCGCCACGGCGGGCATATAGTCACTACTGCCTTCTTGAGTAGCAACGATCCTTGCCGCCCCCACCCCTTTGATAACTGCAACACTACCGTTAATCTCCACCACTTGAGAGTTCGAGCTTTTAAAAATCACCGCGCCCCCTGGGGCGCTCGCTGAAAGAGCAACGCTCGTCGTAGTGGACGGCACTGGAGCGGGCGGGAAAAAACTGATTTGCTGGTCCCCTTCGGATTCGGCTTAATCGGACTCTTGCTAGCAAGAGCTGGAGAAGCAAGCAGCATCGCAGAAGCTGCAATCACTGAAGTAGTAACTAGAACTGACTTATTCTTTAGGTTCATGAGATTATCCTTCGTTTGGTTCTAAGTTCAAACATACAAACTAAGGGTAGCCAGGGTGTTGAAATTCAGGTTCAATCAATCTAATTGACAGTGTTCTACCAGTTTTATAGACAGCTAGCCACTTATTTAGTTGCTTGACCTTAAACTTGACCCAGAGCGAGTGAAGGATAAAGTTTTGGGTTTTGTAGAGAACTTTGAGCGTCGCCTTGAACGATTTGTTAATGGTGCTTTTTCTAAGGCATTTAAATCGCAGTTGCAGCCGGTTGAAATTAGCGCTGCTATCAAGGCCAAGATGGATAAGGGTGCGGCGGTAGTTGACCGTGATCGCATCCTTGCGCCTAACTCATATACGGTTCGGTTATCTCAACCTGACTTTTCCAGACTTACTCCAATGGGAGATGGGCTGGTGGCTGAAATAACCAGACAGGTGGCTGCTCACGCTAAGAAACAGCGATACCAATTCAGCTCTGAATTGCAAATAGCTCTCGAAACATCACCGTCATTGGCAGTTGGCCAAATCCAGGTAAGCGGGAGTGGAGCTAAAGCACCAGAAGTGGCTAATGTAACTTGGACTCCAGCGCTTGATTTCGGCGGTAAGCGATACCTTTTAGCAAAGAGTAGAACAACTGTCGGCAGAGATCAAGCTGCCGATATTGCTGTTAATGATTCCGGGCTATCTAGGACCCACTTCGCTATTAGTTGGGATGGTTCCGAGGCTGTTATTGAAGACTTGGGTTCAACTAATGGAACCAAGGTTGCAGGCAGGGTTATTAAGTCACAGGCAATAACCGCGGACACCGTCATCGAAGCCGGCAGAACAGAGTTTGTTTTCAGAATCATCGCTAAAAATCAGGATGGTGTCTGAGTTGAGTGAACTAGCACTTTTTATTGTTAGAGCAGGTTTCTTACTTGTGCTCTGGTTATTTATTTTGAGCATCGTGGCAATTATTAGAGCAGATCTTTTCAGTGAGCGAGTTCTCTCTCGTGTTGTTGAGAAGAACCTACCTGAGTCTGTTTCATCACCAACCACAGGGTTGACCAATGTGAGCGATTTCGCAGCTGCTCCAGGTTCGGCAACTGTTGTCTCTGCCATGAATGCTGTTCAAACCACCCTGGTGGTAATCGATGGACCACTCCAAGGTTTGGAACTGGTGTTAGACAGAAAAGAAATTCGAATTGGTCGTGCCCCTAATAGCGATTTTGTTATTGATGATGACTATGTTTCTTCTCAACATGCTCGAATTCAGAGATCTGAAGATGGTTGGGTAATCCAAGACTTGAACTCGACCAATGGCACCTACGTTGATGGGCAACGAATCGGTGCTCCCATAACGCTCAGATCAGAGATGCAAATACGTATTGGTAAAACCATATTTGAGCTAAGGGGTTAGTTATGGCCCTAAAGCTAGTTAGTGTATCCAAAAGCGACAAAGGTAAAGTTCGCAGCAGTAACCAGGACAGTGGTTACTCTGGGGTCAACCTATTTGTTGTTGCTGACGGAATGGGTGGTCACGCTGGCGGAGATATCGCATCTGCAATTGCGACGCAACATGTTGCAAAAGTTGATGATGTTTATCAAGATGGCGAACTAGCGATAGGGGCATTGCTTAACGCTATGCGTGAAGCAAATGTGAAGTTAACTGAAACTGTTTCTAGATTTGGATACCTTGCTGGCATGGGTACCACCATGGACGCGGTTTTGATCACTGGTCATTTAGCTAACATCGCTCACATCGGTGATTCAAGAGTTTATTTACTTAGAGATAACACCATGACTCAAATTACAAAAGATCACACTTTTGTTCAGAAGTTAGTTGACTCGGGAAAAATCACCGAAGAGGAAGCTCTATACCACCCGAGAAGAAATGTTTTGATGCGTGTCCTAGGTGATGCTTCCGAAGAGCCCGAATTTGATATTCATCAGATAGAAATCAGAGACGGTGATCGACTGCTACTTTGCTCTGATGGTTTGTGTAGCTATGTGCCGGCACCAATCATTGAAGAAAACATGCGCGTGGCAAATCTTGATGAGGCCATCGATTTACTTATCGATGAAGCTAAGGAGTACGGTGCACCAGATAACGTAACCGTGCTTATCCTAGAAGCTCGTGAAACAACAGAGCAGAACGAAGCAAGCGTTGGCATTACCTGGCTAGGTTCCGCTGCCAATGAGGTAGTTATCAAATCCAATAGCGCTGGAAGAATTCTGGAGATCTTTAGCCCAGTGCGCTGGCTAGAAGCATTTAGGGATTCAGCCAGTAAGGAGGCGTTCTTTTCAGAAAAAGACCCTGCCCTAGCTAAAGCAATCGATGAGTTTGGTGGCAAGGTCCGTAACTGGAAACTAAGAGGTTTGGCATTATTTGTTATTCTCGGGCTGGTTTCCGGCGCTAGTCTCTGGGGTGTCTACGCGTATACCCAGACCAGATACTACCTAGGTGTCGAAGATGGCAAAGTGGCAATTTATCAAGGAATAAAGGAATCTTTCGCCGGCTTTGGCTTCTCAAAGCTTTACGAAAAATCATCGTTAGATTTGACCAGCCTCCCGGACTTCCAACAGGAACTACTAGTTAGAAGTATCTCCGCTGACAGCCTCAGCGATGCCAAGGCAAAGTTAGAACAAATCATTGAGAGTACCAACAATGGCTAGCCGGGTTCGCGTTATGCCAAAAAAGCGCAACCTTGAATTAATCATGCTGCTCTTCGGCTTTGGTCTTTATGCGTTTGAACTAGCTCAAGTCCAACTAGCGACAATATTCATTCTTCGAGCTGACGCTTGGCTATTTTGGTGGCTACCGGTTTTAGCTGCAACAGCATTTCACATTTTGCTCCGATACCGAGCGAGCGATGCTGACCCATTGTTATTGCCAATTACTTTCCTCTTGAACTCACTAGGTATCGTAATAATTTATCGATTGGACCTAGTCAAATCTGCTTCAGCAATTGATAACACCGTTGGGCTTCGTCAGGTGATGTGGACCATGGTCGCCATTGTGCTTGGCGCAACAGTGCTGTTCTTAGTGAGATCCCATTTATCTTTTCGTCGATACATATACATTTCAATGGCCGCCGGTGTCGTATTGCTGATCCTCCCGTTATTACCTGTAATAGGTAAAACAGTAAGCGGCGCTCACCTATGGGTTAACCTTGGTCCACTAAGTTTTCAACCGGGTGAACTTGCCAAGATAGCTCTCACTGTTTTCTTTGCTGGATATCTCACTTCCAGAAGAGAGGCCTTAGCTGTTGTTGGTAGGAAAAGTTTTGGTCTTCGCATTCCACCAGCAAGAGAATTGGGGCCAATTGTTTTCATCTGGTTGGCTAGCTTGGCTGTCTTAGTCTTACAGAGAGATCTTGGAACTTCATTACTTTATTTCGGCTTGTTCTTAGTTTTGATTTATGTTGCAACTGGAAGAGTGTTTTATGTACTAGTAGGTCTAGTGATGTTTGTTGCAGGAGCATTAGTTGCCTCGAGGTTGATGAGTTATGTCGGCGGCAGATTAGACGGCTGGCTAGATCCACTCAGTGACACAAACTATAATGTATATGATTTTGGTTTCTAGAGCGCTTCGGATTGCTAATGCCCATGCAGATGATTTCAGCAAATTGCTAGCAGTTGGTTTAGGTTTTGTTCTTGCCCTGCAGTGCTTCATAGTTATCGGTGGAGTGTTGCGGGTTGTTCCACTAACGGGACTAACTACTCCTTGGTTGACCGCTGGTGGTTCATCGCTTGTTGCGAACTGGATAATCATCGCATTGCTATTACGTCTTTCAGATACTCTCCCTAAAGCAGGGACGGTGACTTCATGACTCCCGAAATTAAAAGAGTGACTTATGTAATTCTGTTGATGTTCTTATCGCTCTTCGTTGCAGCGAGCGCAATGCAGGTATTCAACGCTGATGCGCTAAACAATGATTCAAGAAATCAGCGGGCTGTCTATGACGGGTATAAAACTCAACGCGGAGCGATCTTGGTAAACAACAAACCAATTGCTGAATCAATCAAAACCTCAGATGCATACCAATACTTACGTAAATACACCGGTCAGCAATACAGTGCACTGACTGGTTTTTACTCTTTGTATCAGGGCAGGACTGGGCTAGAGAACTTCCTAGATAGCTCGCTGCGTGGCGATAATTCAGCCCAATTCTTTGAGCAACTAAACGCTTTGTTCTCCGGTAACCCCGTGACCGGTGCGTCAGTTGAATTGAGCATAGATCAGGCTGTTCAGCAGGTGGCATGGGATGCGTTGGGTAGTAAAAAAGGTGCGGTCATTGCGATAGAGCCAACTACTGGAAGAATACTCGCTTTGGTTTCTAAGCCTGGCTTTGACCCGAATTTACTCTCAACACACAACATCTCCAACGCTTCTGCGAATTACAAGAAATTGCTAACTGCCAAGGGTGCCCCTCTTATTAACCGCGCTATCGGTGGAGATCTATATGCACCTGGTTCCATTTTCAAATTAGTGGTTGCCTCAGCCGCTTTTGAGTCGGGTAAGTACTCGCCTCAGAGCACGATTGCTAATCCTAGAAAATACACCTTGCCTGGCACCAAGACAGTTATAACTAATTCCGGTGAGAGTAGTTGTGGTGGAGCAAAGCGGGTTTCAATTGCAACAGCCCTAAAGCTTTCCTGCAACATACCATTTGCACAACTAGGAATTGCTTTAGGTCAGGATGCCATTGCTGCCCAAGCTAGAGCATTTGGTTTCGGAGAATCTTTGAATGTCCCGCTCAAAGTTACCCCAAGTGTCTATCCAATGAATATGGATTCTGCTCAAACCGGTTTATCTTCCTTTGGTCAGTTTGATGTTCGAGTCAGTCCTATGCAGATGGTGATGATTAGTGCCGCTATTGCTAATGCTGGGGTTGAAATGCAACCTTATTTAGTTGATCAGATTTTCACATCCAATCTGACGCTGCTTGAAGAAGCAAAACCTGCAGAGCTAAGAAGGTCTATTACTACCAGCACCGCAGAGCAAATTAAAAAGATGATGGTGGCTGCTGTTTCATCTGGAGTTAGCTCTAACGCTCAAATCCCTGGAATTAAAGTAGCGGGTAAAACTGGAACAGCGCAAAATGGTGTTGGTCAACCTTATACTCTTTGGTTCACCGGTTTCGCACCTGCTGATAACCCACGTGTTGCTGTTGCTGTTGTGATTGAAGATGGTGGTGGCATGGGGCAATCAGGTAGAGGCAATACGCTGGCGGCTCCTATAGCCAAGAGAGTTATGCAGGCGGTGTTGCGCAAATGAAACCAGAAGAAGGAAAACTCTACGGGGGCCGATACCGACTAATCGCTCGGATCGCTACCGGTGGCATGGGAGAAGTTTGGCAAGCTCAGGATGAAATCATCTTGCGAAAAGTGGCTATTAAGATTCTGAAGCAGCAATACATGGGTGATCCTGATTTTGTGGAACGTTTTAGAACAGAAGCAAGACATGCAGCCATGATCAATCATGATGGAATTGCTAATGTTTATGACTACGGCGAAGACGATGGTTCTGCTTTCCTAGTAATGGAATTAGTTCCGGGTGAATCCTTGTCTTCAATTCTTGAAAGAGAAAAGACACTACCTCAGCAACAAGTAGTCTCAATCATTGCTCAAACGGCTTTGGCATTGGATGCCGCCCACCGAGAGGGTTTAGTGCATCGAGACATAAAGCCGGGTAACCTCCTTATCTCACCAGAAGGCCATGTGAAGATAACTGACTTTGGTATTGCCAGATCTGCCAATCAGGTCTCGCTTACTCAAACCGGTCAGGTGATGGGAACTGTTCAGTATCTAGCTCCCGAACAAGCTACCGGCAAGGCCGCCACCGCAGCGGGAGATATCTACTCATTGGGCATTGTTGCCTACGAAGCCCTTGCTGGTAAACGTCCTTTCAAAGGCGATAGCCAAATGGCAATCGCTATGGCCCAGATCAATGACGCCCCGCCAGCATTGCCGGAAGAGATTGACCACAAATTAGCTAAGTTGATCATGGACTGTATGGCTAAAAAGCCTGACCAGAGGCCAAGTTCAGCACTGGCTCTAGCGGCCAGAGCAGAGGCTTTGTTAGCCGATGCCCCGATGCATATTCCGATGCATACTGTAATACCTCCGGTTATTGCGCCAGTATCGGATGAAACAACCGTTATCAACACTGATACCAAACCAACTGAATCAGCTCCGGCAATTTGGCCATGGGTGGCACTTATTGTCATCTTGCTTTCAACTATCGGGGTTGTCATTTGGACGGGGCTACTATCGCCGAAGCCGACAATAAAACCAAGCCCAACACCATCGCATTCTCACACTCCAACTGTTAAGCCAACCCCAACCCCAACAACAGAAAAAGTTGTTGTTCTATTAAGCCAGTATCAAGGTATGGATGTTTCACTCGTTATACCTAAACTCACCGAACTAGGGCTAATCGCAGAACCAATAGCAGGAACAGCTATCCCTGCTGATGACCCTCGCATTTCTCAGGTGTATGACTTATCGCCACTGGGCTCCATCGAAGTTGGAAGCACTATTCAGGTTTATTACTATCAGCAGATGGCCGATCCAAACACGGTGACTAACTAACAGTGAAGTCTAAGTTTTATTAGCACCTAGCAAAGATAAACTTTGAGAGGTTGGGAAACTGAAGTACGACTTATTTGAAATGGAGCGGTGAATGAGCGAGAGTAACAAGATCATCGCTGGCCGCTATGAATTAGGTGAACTAATTGGTCGCGGTGGTATGGCTGAGGTTTACTCAGGAATCGACACTCGCCTAGGCAGAACAGTGGCAATTAAGTTGTTGAAAGCTGACTTAGCTGCCGATTCAAGTTTTGAAATTCGTTTTCGTCAAGAAGCCCAAGCATCTGCCCGTATGGCTCATCCGACAATTGTTCGAGTCTATGATGCTGGGGACGAGGTCACTCGAGATGCCAATGGCGTCGAACGTCACCTGCCATATATTGTTATGGAACTCGTACGTGGTGAAGTCCTCAGAGACACGCTTCGTCAACGTCGGCTAACTCAGCAAGAAGCCATAGCATATGCCACTGGTGTGCTAACTGCCCTTGAGTTCTCCCATGCAGCTGGTGTTATTCACCGAGATATCAAACCGGCGAATGTCATGATTACCGATTCAAATGCGGTGAAGGTGATGGATTTCGGCATCGCTCGAGCCGTCAGTGATTCTTCTGCAACCCTTGCACACACCAATGGAATAGTTGGAACAGCTCAATACTTCTCCCCAGAACAAGCCAGGGGAGAGACAGTTGATATGAGGACTGATCTTTATTCCACCGGTGTTTTACTTTATGAAATGCTGACCGGTCGTCCACCGTTTACCGGTGAAACTGCTGTATCAGTTGCTTACCAGCACGTTAGTGAGCAAGCGCCAGCGCCTTCATCAATTAACCCAAGCATTTCAAGTGCAATTGACTCGGTGGTTATGAAGTCACTAGCTAAAGAACGAGATGCTCGTTTCCAATCTGCTAGCGAATTCCGGGCTGCCCTTGTTGCCAGTGTTAACGGTCAGTCTGTCCAAAGCTTTGATGATGGGTCACAGCCAGCGACTGCGCCAATGCAGCCCATCGATGTTGAGGAGTTGGCAGCAACTGTTCTGCAACCACAGATTCCTGAAAGTGACCTCTTCACCGAGCTCCTCGCCAGCGCGAACGATGAAGCTACTGGCGCTATTAATTCTGTGCCTGACACAACTACCAGAGTTTTATCTGAAGAACTTGACGGTTTTACCCAATTAGGTTTTGAAACAGGTAGCACTCAGGTAATAAGTACAAATGTAAAGCCAAGAAACAGCACAGACAAGCCTTCGGCTGGATTGTTGTGGGGGTTCGCTAGCGGTGCTGCAGTTTTAGTTATCGGTTTAGTTGTTTGGCTGTTAGCCGGTGGTGCTTCATTAATTAATTTTGGTGGTGGGGGTGCAAGCAAGATTTTGGTAGCTGATGTGATCGGTAAAACCTATGAAGATGCATACACAACTTTGACTAAGCAGAAACTTTTAGTTGACAAGCAATTGCAACTTTCCGACACGGTTGCTCTCGGTACTGTTATTTCTACCGATCCGCCGGCAGGACAGCAGGTTGGAGCTAAAACAACTATCACAGTTTTGGTTTCTTCGGGTAAAGAACAAGTCCTAATGCCTGATCTTCGAGGGCTTACTGAACAGGAAGCTACTGTTGCCCTCGCCGATGCCAAGTTAGCACTTGGCACCATTACGCAAGCTGACTCTGCCACTGTTGCTCAGAACTTAGTTATCTCTTCAGAGCCTACGGCTAACCAAAATGTAGCGGCTGGAACTGTTGTGAACCTTGTGATTTCAACCGGTATGGTTACTGTTCCAAATGTTGTGAATTTAGATCAGAATGATGCAATCTCACAGTTATCTTCCCCACAGGTTGGTTACATTGTTGAATCTCAGGTTGACCCGACTTGCTTAGGAACTGCAGGAACGACTGTTATCGCGCAATCGATTATTCCTGGTTCACAACCACAGTTACAAACCATTATTTTGACTTTGGAATGTATTAACTAAAGATTTACCAGCGGGCTTAGAGTCTTAGATTTTTCGGCTGCGCCTTGTAAGCCGATTGACTCCAACCAGTTACCCAACATTTGATATCCCCCTTGGGTAAGAACTGATTCAGGGTGAAATTGAACTCCATAAATGGGCAGGGTCTTATGTTGCAAGCCCATGATTACCCCACCTTTGGTCTTACTGGTCACAATCAGGTCATCCGGGACGGTATCTGCAACAACAGCAAGTGAGTGATACCTTGTTGCAGTAAAAGGCTCTGGGACATCCTTATAGATCAAACTGTCGTCGTGGTAAACCTGGCTGGTTTTACCGTGCATGAGTTCTTCAGCGCCTTTAACCGTTGCCCCCATAGCCTCAGCAATTGCTTGGTGGCCAAGGCAAACACCGAAAATAGGTTGGCCGCTCTTGAGCGCTAGCTTGACCGTTGGGATGCTCAAACCGGCATCAAAGGGGGTTCCTGGTCCTGGAGAAATCAATACAGCATCGTATTCGGCCAGTAATTCTGGCAATTCCTCTTCAGTTACCACGTCATTGCGAAGGACCTCTGTTTGAGCCCCAAGCTGTTGAAGGTAGCCGTTTAGGGTGTAAACAAAGGAATCGTAGTTATCTAAAACAAGAATTTTGACCATTAGGTTTTAAGCCTAACTTGCTTTGGTCCCCTCGTATTAGAATTACCCCATGTCTGAAAATGAAAAGAAAACCCTGAAGTTACTCAAGCGCCCAGCCAAGCCAGCTGTCCCAGATTCTGTCAAGGCAAAGAAAGCCAACGAGGGTAACCCTGCCTGGTTCCTTCCAGTGACGCTGACCTTAATGATTGTCGGTCTTATCTGGATCATGGTTTATTACATTAGCCAGACTCTTTACCCGCTAGGAACAGGTGCCCCTATTAACCTTGGCGCAGGTAACATCATCGTTGGTTTTGCTTTGATGATGGTTGGTTTCGGCTTCCTTACACGCTGGAAGTAGTTACTGCACGATAGCGGAAACCATTGAGTTTCCGAATAGCCAAAGCCCAATCAGGACTATAGAAACAACCGCTAAGCCAATTAGCTGTAAATTCTTTTGCTCGCGTTTTCTCGTGTATGCCAAAACAAACGCCGTTGCTCCGCCGGCAACTAAGCCTCCAACGTGAGCTTGCCAAGCGATGCCAGGGATAAATCCTAAAACTAAATTGATGCCGATAATGACATACATCTGACCGGCATTTAATTTCAATGCTCTCAAGAATATTAAGTAGGCGGCCATCAAACCGAATATTGCTCCGCTTGCACCAACCACGCTTGTCCCAAACGGAGCGAGAAATAAAACACCGATAGCCCCGGCGAACATAGCTATGAAGTAAAGAATTAGAAATCGTAGCTTGCCAATCATGGGTTCAAGAACTGTTCCTAAAACAAACAAGGAATACATGTTGAATAGTATGTGTGTTAGTTGAGTGTTGGAATGTGTGAAACCTGATGTGAACACCCTGATGATGCTTCCATAGGAAGTGTTACTTCCAATGTTTGCGTAAGCCAAAGAATCGATAAGGGTTGGATAAATCTGTTGAGCTATGTAAACAAGAACGTTAATAGCGATCAGCACAATCGTTACAGGAGCGGCTTGCAGGGGTGATTTTTGAAATGCTGGTCGATGAATCTTGACTCGATCACCTGCATCCTCTGGACAAAGAAAACCAACTGCCCCGGGAGTTGCGCAATCAGTACAAATGTATCGATCGCATCTTTGACAAGACACCCCGGTCTCACGATCGGGGTGTTTGTAACAAACGGTGGTGAGATCCACTAAGCAACTACTTCTTCAATTGTGATGGATTCGATGATTACATCGTCAAGCGGTTTATCTCCAGGTCCGGTAGGGACAGCTGCAATCTTATCCACGACTGAACGTGAAACATCATCTGCTACCTCACCGAAGACTGTGTGCTTTCCGTAAAGCCATCCGGTTTCAGCAACAGTAATAAAGAATTGTGAACCGTTGGTGCCAGGACCGGCATTAGCCATCGCTAGTTTGTATGGCTCTTTAAAGTTCTGTTCGCTGATTTCATCATTGAAGTTATAGCCAGGACCACCCATTCCTGTTCCAGTTGGGTCCCCGCCCTGAATCATGAATCCAGGAATAATACGGTGGAAGATGACTCCGCTGTATAAAGGCTTATTAGTGTTCTTAGCCCCGGTTCGAGGATGGGTCCACTCTTTAGTGCCATCAGCTAAGCCAATGAAGTTGGCTACAGTTACTGGGGCTGCTAACCCAAAGAGGTTTACCTTGATGGCTCCGTGGTTGGTGTGCAGGATCGCTACGTGAGTATGTGAGGTCATGCCTCTATTCTCGCATGTCTGTAATTATCTTGTTAAACCCGTGTTTGGCTAAGTTTGGAGCGCAATAACAGGAAATGTCAGTAGTAACACCTAAGATGTTTAAGATGTTTCCAAATGGGGATATTGAAGTCCACGATGGCACAGGGGCTAGATGCAGATAGAAATACTTGCTACTCGCGGCGAAACGGTGACGGCGCTAGAGTTTCCCGAGCCGGGTCGTATGCGCGTGATTGTTCAGATGGGGACACCGTCGGAGACTCTGGCTACCGTTTGCAGGTCGGCTTTGCACCCCGAGGTACTCACCCAGGTGATTAGGCTGTGGGCGGACCCGGATCATTGTCGCCAATTCGAAGAACTTGGCAGAAATTTACTTATCCGCGATTGCGCTTAGGCTTAGCCGGCCACCCCAAAGCTCCAACGGCTGTTAGAAGCTCTTCTGGTGAAACCTTTAGTTCAAGACATAGCTTCCCTACGGTGCCTGAAGGGATCTCGCGCTCTAGGTGGAAATAACGACTCAGGCTAGATTTCTGCATACCGGTCGCAATTGCGAACTGGTTGAGTGACTTGTAGTCCTGCTCCTGATATTTAGACACGAACCAGTTCCAGGCCGATTCTATGTGCTCTGCACTTTGCTTTTGTACCATTTATGACTTACCTGACTAATTTAAAGCCCCATGCACTTGCATCCTAAACCAACTTTATCTACTTAAGCGGGAACATGTAGAAATTGTCAACTGTTTCGCAGGATTCCTGAATTCGGGAATAAATTATTTATTTTTCACCGAAATTGCACTTCGTAAACCATATGGCAACATGAGCGCAAAATAGATTAAGAGCAGTGGCCAAAAATAAGAACTTACAGTAATCAAGCTGGAGAGCAGCGCTAAACCCCAGAGCAAAATCGCAGTAACCCATTCATCTGCTATCACAAACTCTTTTACGAAATCCAGAATTGATGTCAAGACTCTTGGAATTCTTCTCAAAGTTTTTGCAGAGAGCGCCTTGGTTACTTTTAGCGCTGAGTGCTTTCTAGTTGTTCTGATTCGACGAAGCCAGATCACGCAAACAAAAGATACTGCGCTTACCCACAAAGCTACAAGTATCAATGTCCAATCAGAATATGGCCATTCGAAACCCATTCCCTCTGTGCTCCAAAAAATACCAAATGTGGATGCCATTATTCCGACAATAAATTTCAGCGTGTTTTCAGGTACGCGAGCTAGCGGTTTACGAATAACTACTGCGCTTGCTGCCACCACCACTAACGCACACAGAGCAGCAAGTGTGGCGGTGGCTATCGAATTCTTTAGCGCACCAAAAGTTAGCACTATGAAAACAACTTCAAAGCCCTCAAGTAAAACAGTCTTGAAAGTTAGTGTGAAAGCATATTTGTCTAAATCTGCAAATAGTTTCTTGGAATTTGCTGACTTAGCTTGTTGCAATTCTTTTGCGAAAATTTTCTCTTCATCATGCAGTGCTTTGAAACCGCTTGATCTAAGCACGGCTTTGCGAAGCCATTGCAATCCAAATATGAGTAGTAGCACCCCAACAAGCAATCTAAGTAAATCTATCGGCACTAAGTGTATCGAGGGTCCAGCTATTAGAACAATCAGTCCCAATGCGATGATTGCTGCAAATGTTCCAGTAAGTGCTGAGCGCCAACCTCTGACCGCTCCCATTGCTAAAACAATTGTTGCTGCCTCAACCATCTCGACAGCGCTAGCTAACGAGACGGTAATAAAAAGTGCTAGGAGTTGTTGATCCAAATTATTTCTCCATGTCCCTCAAATTCATACACGCGTATGTAATCCACCATGAGTTTGTTGGAAGCTGGGATATCCGCCGCAAGAGGTCCGCCTAAATTTCCACCAACAGCTAAGTTAAGCAGGAGGTAGAAGGGGTGTTCATAAACCCATTGGTTAGGTTCAACACTTTTAGGTGTTGCTTTGAAATATTCTTGTTCATCGACAAACCAAGATATCTCACCCGGTTTCCAATTGATGGAGAATTCATGCCAGTCATCTGAAAGAGGTTGATCTAGTTCAATTTGTCCGCCGCAGCCGTTATCACCAAAGTAACCGGGTCCATGCAATGTTCCGAGTGCTTCAAGAGGTTTCTTACCAACCCACTCCATGATGTCGATTTCTCCAGCCAAGGGCCAGCCCTCTTGGTCCATTGAGTCGCCTAACATCCAGAATGCTGGCCAAAGCCCAACACCAGCAGGAACTTTTGCTCTAATGACGATACGTCCATACTGAATGTGTAATTTATTCTTGGTTACCAACCTTGCGCTAGTCCACTGGACAGGACCGTAATAGGCCTCTCCCGCTGACCCATCAGGAATCTGCCTAGCTTCTAACTCAAGTTGACCTCGATCATTCATAAATGCGTTTTTTTCGGTATAAGCCTGCAGCTCGTTGTTACCCCAGCCAGGGATGCCGTGACTAGTGCCGTCGCCTATGTCTCTGCCCCAAATCTCAGGGTTGGGGGCAGTACCTGCTTCTTGATTGAACTCTTCGGACCAGAGTAATTTCGCTTCAGACATGGCAACTTTCAGTTATGAGATTTCAGGATATCCACAGCCTAATGTCACCCACTCGTTATTTGGTTTTGGATAGTCTTAAAAGGTCTCGCGAAGGAGAAACTTATGAAACTAAACAAACTTGCAATTGCAGTAATTTTTGCCGGTGGAATGATCGGTGCATCAGCATCTATTGCTAGCGCTGAAACTCCATTTGAAGCAACCGACTGTGCCGTTGGTTACGAAGCTGTGTTAAGTGAAGACGGTGTCTCAGGTACCTGCCAACCAGTCCCAGCACTATTTGATGAAGTAACCACCGATGGCACCTGTTGGACAACTGAAGATGGTGGCAACGTTTGTGCTCGCGGAGCAGTAAGAGACGCTGTTCAAGAACCGGTACCGCTGCCTGCATCTGGTTCTGAAGATTCAACTGCTAATGATGGAACAATCATTGTCTCTGTCCCCGTTGAACCTGTTCCTGTCGACGCCACTTGCGATAGCTCTGCGACCGATACTTGCCAAGAAGCAGTTCTTTATGACGCGGTGCCACAAGACACTGATGTTACAAATACTGACTGCGGTGTTGCATGTGAATCTGTTGTTCCAATGCTAGGTAATGAACCTCCGATGTTCAAGAACTACTCAGCAGCAAGCGGTAACTCATCGAACGATTCGAATACCCTTGCGACGCTTGGAATCCTGATTGCTGTTGTTGGAGCTTTTGGTATCGGAATAAGTAAAGAGAAGAGCCTCAAGAAGTAGTTTCTAAAACTAAAATAAAACCCGCCCTTAATTTTGGGGCGGGTTTTATTTTAGAAAAATCAAGAAAGAGTTCTTAGGCTCGTTCTCTGCTCATAAGACCCACAGCATTGCCTTCTGAATCCTCAATGAAAGCCAGCCATTCATTCCCTGGATGATCAAATAGACCATTTGGGTCTGGGAAAACTATGTGTGGTTCACTGGTGATCTTGAATCCCCTTTCACGCAAATCAGATATTGACGCTTTGACGTCAGGCACTTCAAGATATATCAAAGAGGCTGGGCCGCCGATTTCAATCAGTAATCTGGTTCCGCCTAGATCAAAGAAACACAAACCCGGTGGGTCAAAAACAGCAATTGGTGGTTTCCCTAGAAGCCTGGTATAGAAATCCTGTGCGCGATTTAGGTCCTTGCAACCAATTGCAACCTGTCTAATCTTCATATTCACAAAATACCGCAAGGCTAGGAAGTAGATTGGACTAATGGCTAAAAGTTCGGTGTTGAGATCATTCAAGCACCGCAACTTTCGAATACTCTACCCAGCCAATGCTCTCTCGAATATCGGAACATGGACTCAGCGAGTTGCTCAGGACTGGCTGGTCCTGCAATTGACACACAACGACGCCGCCAGCTTAGGACTGGTCACCGCAATCCAATTCTTGCCAGCCATGCTGCTTAGCCTCTACGGCGGATTGCTCGCTGACCGATTTAACAAACGAAAACTATTGCTATTAACAAACCTTGGTGCAGGTTTGTCCTCAGTGGTCTTAGGTGTTCTGGTAGTGACTAATTGTGTTGAACTTTGGCATGTTTTTGCGTTAGCGCTATTACTTGGCATATTCACAGCTATTGACTCGCCGATTAGGGTGAGCTTCACGAGTGAACTAGTTGGGAAAGACGATTTAGCTAATGCGGTTAGTTTGAATTCGGCAAACTTCAATGTTGGCAGACTCGTTGGTCCAGCGCTTAGCGGATACTTGATCTATTACTTTGGAACAGGCCCTTCCTTCTTATTGAATACCGCCACCTATGCCGTCATGGTGGTTACCCTTTTGGTGATCAGGGATGAGGATCTTCACATCACAGCCAAGCCCATGAGAGCAAACAAACTTTCCGAGGCGTTCAGTTATGTTGGAAGCCGAAGAGATTTGCTTTTGGTTATGCTGACTGTTTTCTTCACCACAACTTTTGGTTTAAACTTCCAAATCTTCATAGCTTTAATGGCGACCCATGAATTTGGTATGGGTCCTGACCAATTTGGAACTCTAGGAAGCATTCTCGCTGTCGGTTCGCTATCAGGGGCTTTAATGGCTGCTCGTTTGGAAAAACACCGCACCACCAAAAACATACTGCGAGGGGCAACGCTGTTTGGTCTTCTAGTTATGGCATCGGCATATCTGCCTAGCGCTGTTATGTATGGGGTCATGTTGCCACTGATGGGAGCAACAGTATTACTAACCCTTATCTCTGCTAACACATACGTTCAGAGCAATACGGACAGCGCTCTGCGAGGCCGGGTGATGGGTATCTATCTGATGATCTTTATGGGTGGGACACCGATTGGATCACCTTTGATTGGCTTCTTGGCAGGCCAATACGGTATCAGGGCAACTATCTTGTTCTGTGGTGTTGTAGTGGTGCTGGCAGCTTTAGTTCTTAGAAACCTTTTTAGAGATGTGAAGCCAATCAACAAATAATTGCAGCTACTCGTCTAATCTTTCTAGTTCAGCATCTACCGCAGTCTTGAGCGCTTGAAGATCAGAACCGCCAATCGGTCCATATTCAAATGTTTGATCAAATTGGGCATCTTCTCCAGAAGAGGAAACAAGAAAGCCGTTGAGAACAGTGAATTTAGTCTCTGCCATCGTTCCACCGTCTTCCCCATAGACATGTTGTGACCAGGTGTATGAACCGTCATCATTTCGTTTTATGTGGTGTTCGTAATCACCGCTATTATCGTGCTTTGCTTCTTCTTGCATTGATAGTAAATAGCTTGGCCCACAAACCGTGAGCTCCAGTTCATAAACAACTTTGGTCATGCCCTTGTTATCTATGTAAACTGCGCTGTAATTTTTATATGCGTGGTCTCTTGAAAGAGCGATTATTCTAGCTGGCTTGTCATTTGTGAATCTCTGTATGACATCCTCTTTCTGAGCCTTGTCGCAAGATGCCTTAGCAATCTTGATAAAGTCTGCTTCGATTTCTGCTTGCGACTCCATTGCTGCGCACCCAGAAATTGAAACAGCCAAACAAAGGCCTAAAACTGTTCCAATCAAGTTCTTCTTTTTCATGTGTACCCCAGCTTCAAAATTGTTGAAACTAATCTAGGAGGAATTTTGGGCACGAGCCGAAACTTCTCTTACCTCGATAGTAGCCCTTTTAGTTAAATAAAAAGACCGGCCATTTCTGACCGGTCTTTCCACTTGAGTGGAGACTAGGGGGGTCGAACCCCTGACCCCCTGCTTGCAAAGCAGGTGCTCT
>RFYI01000025.1 GCA_009921165.1 Actinomycetota bacterium
ACTTGCCAACTTGAAGTTCAGACAAGTTTTTCAGCTTATCCGAATCGATTCTTGCACCTTCTAGGTATGTGCCATTCAGAGAAGCCAAGTCATTGACTGTGAAGACACCACCGCTTCTTGTAATTTCAGCATGTTTTCTGGAAACGGTGACATCATCCAAGAAGATATCTGCGTTCGGATGTCTGCCAACTGTTACCAGATCAGCATCTAGTAAGAAGCGTGCCCCTTTATTTGGTCCACGTCTAACAATTAGAAGTGCATTTCCATAAGGAAGTGCATCCACGGCAAATTGTTCTTCTTTAGAAAGTGCGTCTTGCTCAGTTTCAACAATATCCTGGGCGAATTTCCGAGTTGACTCGACATCTTCACCAAATCCAGATGCTGGGTTACTAGCTAGCTCGGTCAATTTCGCTCCTCTTCGCTTCTAAGAATAGTCGAGGTAGAACGGGCCATTTTTCGAATGTTATAAACCTGTCGTAAATAGACCACACAGGTCCACCAGTAAAGCCAGATTCCCCAGAATGCAAATGCCCAGGCAATTGGAAAAACGATAACCGAAGCTTGTTCAGGCAGAACCTCTGGGAGGAGCATTAGTGGGAAGGCGTAAAGTAAAGCAAAAGTGCCTGCTTTGCCGGTGTAGTTAACGGGTAGCGGTCCATAGCCGACTTGGGCCAGAAACGGCAGAGTGAAAAATAACAACAGATCTCTGGCTACAACAGACACAACCAACCACCATGGCACCTTATCGGTAAAAGCAAGGCCGACTAAAGACGCCAAAATAAACAATCGGTCAGCAGCCGGGTCCAGCAACTGTCCTAGTCTCGACATTTGATTGAGTTTTCTAGCCAGAAAGCCATCTAACCAGTCGGTAAAACTTGAAATAGCTAAAACTGAGAAAGCAAGGATATTTTCATCAATCAAAATAAGCCACAGAAATATCGGAACTAGAAGCAAACGTAGAGCACTAAGGGCGTTTGGCCAGGTCATCACCCTGTCACTTAGTTGAAGATTGCTCTCTGCCATAATCACCTGATTCTATTTGCCTTTTAGATGTCGGGCTAGCGGGATTTGAACCCACGACCCCTTGACCCCCAGTCAAGTGCGCTACCAAGCTGCGCTATAGCCCGTGAGAACAATATTAACGCTTACGTTTTTCTCTTACTCGCATGCCAATTTCAACTGGGGTGCCTTCGAAACCATAGGTTTCACGAAGTCTTCGAACGATAAATCTGCGGTAGCCAGGATCTAAGAAACCGGTTGTGAAGAGCACAAACTTAGGTGGTCTGGTGCTTGCCTGAGTAGCAAAAAGAATACGAGGTTGCTTTCCGCCTCTGACTGGATGCGGAAATTCCATTGCCAATTCTTGAATGAATGCATTTAGCTTTCCTGTTGGAATACGAGTGTCCCAAGAATCAAGGGAAACCTCTAGAGCGGGGACCAACTTCTCTAGATGACGGCCTGTCTTTGCTGAGATATTTACTCTTGGCGCCCAGTCAACGTGAGCAAGGTCCTGTTCAATTTCTCGCTCAAGATACTCACGTCTATCTTCATCCAAGTTATCCCACTTATTGAAGGCTAGAACAATTGCTCGACCTGATTCTAAAGCCATGTCAACAATTCGAATGTCACCTTCAGATATCTTCTCGGTGACATCTAGAACGATGACAGCGACTTCAGCGCGTTCAAGCGCTGCAGCAGTTCTTAGAGATGCGTAGAAGTCAGCGCCTTGCGCTAAATGTATTCTCCTTCTAATACCCGCGGTATCAATAAACCGCCAAACTTTGCCGCCGAGTTCAACCTGCTCGTCGATTGGATCTCTAGTGGTTCCAGCAAGATCATTGACCACGGCACGTTCTGAACCTACGGCCTTGTTTAGTAAAGAGGACTTACCGACGTTAGGTCTACCAATGATTGCTACTCTTCTTGGACCACCGAATTCTTGCTTAGCAACATTTGAAACTTCAGGTAAAACTTCCATCACTTTGTCTAAAACATCAGCCACTCCGCGACCATGCAAAGCCGATACTGGATGTGGTTCCCCCAACCCGAGAGACCAAAGCGCTGTGGCTTCTGCTTCGCCCCGCTCATCATCAACTTTGTTGGCAAGAAGAAGAACAGGCTTCTTACTTGCTCTAAGCATTTTGACAACACGCTCGTCTGTTGCGGTAGGTCCAACTGTTGAATCAACAACAAATAGAACTGCATCTGCTAACTCGACAGCAATTTCAGCCTGAATTGCAACTGACTTGTCAATTCCTTTGGCATCTGGTTCCCAGCCACCAGTATCAACTAAGGTGTATTTTCTACCATTCCATTCCGCTTTATAAGAAACTCGGTCTCGGGTAACACCTGGCTTATCCTCAACCACGGCTTCACGTCTACCGATGATTCGGTTTACCAGAGCTGACTTACCCACGTTTGGTCTTCCGACTATAGCCAAGACTGGTAGCGCTGGCATCAGGATCGGTTTGCCTTCGGCTACACCCATCTCTTCGAGAACCTGGATATCTTCTTCGTCTAGCTCATAATCTTCCAGACCTACACGAAGCGCTCTAACTCGCGCTTCTTCCTCTTCTGAAGAAAGTGACTGCAAGCGTTCGAGGAATTCTGGATCGACTACCTTTGCGTCGAATTCCTGCTCATCCATTTTTACCTCTAACTAATCTTTAGCTACTAAAGCGATAATCGCTTCAACAGTTGAATCAAAATCTAATTCCGTTGAGTCCACTAAATGAACACCAGGCGCGGGCACACGAAAATCAACTACTCTGGAGTCAATTTGGTCGCGTTTGGTAACTTGATCGGCAATCGATGTGCCCTCAGGAAGTTCTGCGGAACGTCTCTCAAGTCTAACTTCTTCGCTGGCAGTTAGCAGAATTCTAGTTTTGGCCTCCGGAAAGACAACAGTTGTGATATCCCTTCCCTCAACCACAATTCCAGGTAATGAGGAGGTGCTAATCAAATTGTGAGTTAGCCAGTGCATGTATTGTCTAACCTGTGGCAGGCTAGCAAACTCGCTTACTGCTTGGCCAACTGAAGCCAGCCGAATCTCGTAGGTTAGGTCAGAATTTCCAACTCTTACCCAGTAATCCTCGGGATCCAGAGAAATTGAATAAGCAAAATTTTCAGCAATTTCTTCCGAGGATTGAGTAGACACTTCAAGCTCACCAGCCAGGACCGCCCAGGTCAATGCGCGATAAGCAGCCCCAGTATCGAGGTAGCCAAACCGAAGCTGTTTAGCCACGGCTCTACTTACACTGGATTTACCAGAGCCAGCCGGACCGTCAATTGCAACAATATGCATTTATCCCGCCAGACGCCAGCCATTAGATTTCAGTGTTTCCACTAGCTTGGCTTCAATTGCAGGTAAAACTGAGAGTTCGACTAAACCAACCTGCGCACCGGTTGCGTGATCCAAGTTCAGATCTTCTATGTTCAAACCAGCTGCCCCAACCTCGTTTAGCAATCTAGCCAATTCACCTGGTTTGTCATCAATCATTACAACTACTTGAGCGTACGGAGTATTCCGAGAACCGTGCTTTCCTGGAAGTCGAGATATTCCCTGATTTCCCGCTTCGAGCGTTTTTCCTAATCTAGCCAAAGAGCCTGCTGAACTAACTTGCTCTAGCGAAGTAATTACTCCGGCAAGATCAGTCGCAAAGCCTTTCAGAACTGGAAGCAACTCGTGGGCATTCGCTGAGAGTATTTGAAGCCAAAGTTTTGGATCGCTTGCTGCAATACGAGTGGTGTCTCTTACCCCTTGACCCGCTAAGGCCAAATCAGAATCATCTGCATCAGCGAGACGTCCTGCTAACAAACTGGAAATAATCTGCGGTGCGTGAGAAATAAGAGCTACCGCATGATCATGTTCTTGCGCTGTCATCCTGATTGGTGTTGCGCCTAGATCGAGAGCTAATTGTTCTATGACTCTTATGCTCTCTAGAGAAGTTTCATTTTCAACTGCAACAACCCAAGGTCTTCCCACGAAGAGATCTGGCCTTCCAGATAGAGCTCCCCCTTTTTCACGTCCAGCCATCGGATGAGATCCGACATATCGAGTTAGATCAGAACCGTTATTGAGAACTTCCTTCAAAATACTTGATTTCACACTCGCAACATCTGTAACAACAGCTTCAGGAAATCTTGACAATGCTGAGCTGATAGTTTCGGCCGCAACATCTGGAGGAACGCAAGCTACAACAAGCGAAACATTATCCCCAGGTTCTAAAGTGCGGCCGGCTCCAAAATCACTTGCAAGTGCTACTACTGCCGGAGATGAATCTTCCAAAGAAACTTCAACTCCAAGATTTCTAAGCGCTAATCCAATGCTGGTTCCTAGCAAGCCAGTTCCAATAATGTGCACTTGACCCGAAGTTCTTGCATTCACTGTGCAATATCCAATCGCAAAGCCGTAGCACCCCTTAGGTAAACATGTTGCACTTCTGCTCGTGTAACATCCATTTCAGCGTTGATCATTACTCGAACTACCTTCGGCAAGGACCCCTTTACGTTCATCTCAACAAAACACATTAGAGGAACATCACCTAAACCAAGTTCACGAGCAGCTAACGCTGGAAACTCACTAGTGATGTCAGGAGTTGCTGTGAAAAGAATTGAGACCAGCTGATCGGTGTGCAGGTTATTGGCGTGCATCATCTTAGCTAACAACTCAGCGGTGAGCTTTAGTAGATGCTCACGTTCGTCAAAATCTAATTGAATTGCTCCGCGAATAGCTCTAATCGCCATGGGTTCGTCCTCTCGGATTAGGTTTTCTTTGTTGCCCGACTCTGGACTTTGGCGGTCGAGGTGCTCTTGTTTGCTTACCTTCTGCGGCCTTTAGCAACGCACCAACCTCGATTTTACTTAGCAATCGGGTTTGTCCAGGTTTTAGAGGGCCTAGATGAACAGGACCAAACTGTCTTCTAACCAAATCCTTTACTGGATGCCCTATTGCTTCAAACAGCCTTCTAACAACCCTGTTCTTACCAGAGTGAATAACTATTTCAACTAAGCTTTCGAACGGATTGGAATCAACGAGTAATGCTTTATCGGCTTTCATGGGTCCATCTTCAAGTTCAATACCTGAGAGCAACTTATTAATCTCTTGGGAAGATATTTGTCCTTCAACTTTTGCGACGTAAGTCTTAGTCACTCCAAACTTTGGATGAGCCAGCATATTGGCAAGTTCCCCGTCATTAGTTAGAAGTAGTAATCCCGAAGTGTCGGCGTCAAGCCTTCCAACGTTATAAATACGGTCAGACCGAAGCGCATACTGACTGAGGTCAGGCCTACCAAATTCATCAGCCATAGAAGAGATGACACCGACAGGTTTATTCAAAGCTAAATAGACTCGACTCGCATCTAGTTGTATCGGTGTTCCACGAACAGAAACCTTGTCGTTTACCGGATCGATTCTGGTACCAAGTTCTTTGACTACTTTGCCGTTTACTTTCACAGCTCCAGCAGTGATAAGTTCTTCGCTGGCCCTCCTCGAGGCTACGCCAGCGTTCGCAAGCACTTTTTGAAGGCGGACGCCTTCTGACGATTCATTCATGATTAGATGCCTGCAGAACTGTCAGAGCCAAATTCAGAATCAACATCAGGTAGATAAGGGCTAATCAGTGGAAGATCATCCAAAGCATTAATTCCTAATGTCTCCAAGAAAGTTTCTGTTGTTCCGTAGTTGATTGCACCCGTCTCGCTATCTGTAAAGACTTCAGTAATGAGTCCTCTAGTGAGCAGGGTTCTTACAACGGTGTCAACATTTACTCCACGAATCGAAGCTATCTGACCTCTAGCAATCGGTTGCCTATAAGCGATAACAGCCAAAGTCTCCAAAGCTGCCTGTGATAACTTGGTTGGGTTTTCATTCGAAATAAATTCCCTAACGGCCCATTCGTAATCTTCTCTAACAAAGACTCGCCAGCCACCACCAACTTCTCGAAGTTCAAACCCTCTTGGACGAGATCCATTAGTTCCATCAAAATCCGCTTTGACAGCAAGAACTGCTTCACGAACATCGGTTACCGGCATATCCAAAGAGGTTGCAAGGTGAATTATAGATAGCGGAACTTCAGCAACCATAAGAATTGCTTCGATAGCACCTTGCAAGGCAATAGCTTCGATTGGCTCCCCTAGAGCGAAATTATCTCTCGGATCTTGGGTGGTAGTTGGCGGGTGGTCTTGATTATCAAGAGTCATAATCTGCTCCTAGATTAGATAGTTGTGAATCATCGAAATCTTCTGCACGCCAGGTAATCTGCAGAGGACCTAGTGACTCATTTTGCTCAAAGCTAACTGCTCCAAGTCGGTATAGCTCAAGTATTGAAAGGAATCGTGCAACTAAAACAGCTCGATCTCTAATTGATGAAATCAATTCACGGAACGTCAGAGTTGTTGCTGAACGAAGCAAGGCAACTACTTCAGCGGCCTGCTCTCGGATAGAAATTCTTGGAGCATAGATATGAGAGAGTCCAACCATAGCAATCTCACGTGGAGCCATAGTCTGCTCTGCAAGGCGAGAAAAGTCTTCCAAACTGAGAGTCCACACCAACTCGGGTTGCTGCTGTCTGAATCTCTCTTCAAGCCTTACTGAGCGATACACTCTCCTGGCTTCCAGAGAAATTGAGTTCTGGAACCAGGAGGATATTTCTTTGAAAGCACGGTATTGGAGTAATCGAGCAAATAACAGATCTCTAGCTTCAAGTAATGCCACGTCCTCCGGATCAACAACTTCACCCTTAGGAAGCAATTCGGCAATTTTGAGATCCAGCAACGTCGCTGCCACAACCAAGAATTCACTTGCCTCGTCGAGCTGATCGGCTTCTTCCAAAGTTCTTACATAGGCGATGAAATCTTTTGTTACTTCGCTTAGAGATATTGAAGTGACATCTAACTGATGCTTAGAAATTAGGGAAAGAAGTAAATCAAACGGACCTTCGAAGTTTCCAATATTAAGAGAAAAGCCTGAGCCGATTAAATCTTCATCATCTTTATGGAGCGCAGCCACGTGCAACCATCTCTCTAGCAACTGCTCGGTAAAGCTCGGCTGCCTCAGAAGTTGGAGCAAACTGTGTTACAGGCTTGCCCTTCTCAGACGAGTCCTTGAATTTCACCGTGAGCTTTATGACAGTCTTGAAAACTGCATCACCGTAGTCTTCATATAGTTGGTTTAACATATTTCTAGAATGCAGAGTTCTAGGGTCATACATGGTTGGCAGAATTCCATCGATTTTTAGCCGCTCATTCAATCGGTCTCTTACCAGCTCAACGGTATTATCAATTAGTAGTTGTAATCCCCTCAGCGCAAAATAATCACAGGCAACTGGGATCATTACTCCGTGTGCGGCAGTTAATGCATTAACTGTAAGGAGCCCTAAGGAAGGCTGACAGTCAATCATTACTAAGTCATAGTCACCAAGGATTGGGCGTAACACACCAGCAAGAATTTTTTCTCTACCTGGTTCTGCAACCAGTTGAATTTCGGCGGCAGATAACTGGATATTCGCTGGGATTAGATCCAAGCCAGGCACCTCGGTGTGAACAATCACATCAGTTGCCTTGAGTTTTCTATCCAACATCAAGTCATAAATAGTTTTTACGTCTTCGTTTACTACCCCTAGGCCTCTTGACAGAGCTCCCTGTGGATCGAAATCAACTAGAAGAACTTTTCTGCCATATTCAGCTAAAGCTGCAGCAGTGTTGATGGTCGAAGTAGTCTTTCCCACTCCACCTTTTTGATTACACAATGCGATAACGCGAGCAGGCCCATGGCTGGTTAATCTTTTAGGGACTGGAAACCTATGGTCGGAGTTTTTACCTGACATGATATGGTTTCCTCTCTGGCTTCACAGCAGTAAGTTTCAGCTCGCAGGCTGTGTTTTGGGTTCTTTTACCTATACAGCCTACCGCTGTGCACGGGGGTGAGCCGTTGCATAAATCTCCCTTAATGCATCGACTGTTACCAAAGTGTAAATCTGGGTGGTGGACACAGATGCATGTCCCAGGAGCTCTTGGACCACCCGAACATCTGCTCCGCCTTCCAAGAGATGGGTGGCAAAGGAGTGCCTAAAAGTATGCGGTGATACCTCATGCTCAATCTTGGCAGCGCTGGCGGCATCCGATATTATCTGCCACACGCTCTGCCGAGAGAGCCTAGAACCTCGCTGATTCAGAAACAGTGCTGGGGTGCCTTTAGCTAGCCTGGCCAATTGTGGGCGAACTCGAACCAGATACGCTTGGACGGCGTTTTGAGCGTAGCTACCAACAGGGACAATGCGCTCCTTTGAGCCCTTACCAAATAGTCGAATAATCTCTGGGTCAATCAGGTCATCCAGATCGATGTTGACTAGTTCTGAAACACGAGCACCGGTGGCATAGAGCAGTTCCAGAATTGCCCTATCTCTAACTCTTATCAAATCTGAGCCAACACCAGATACATCGTCTGGTTCTGGGCCGGAGGCCTTGAGCAGTCTTTCAATTTCTGCCACAGAAATTGCCTTGGGTAGCCTTCGTGGAGCTTTGGGTGGTTTTACTTGAGCCGCAACGTCTTTCTCAGAAATACCCTCAAAAAGCATGAATTTGTGAAAACCTCTGACTGCCGCCAATATTCTTGCAACTGAAGTAGCGACCATTCCCTTTTCGGTTACCAATCGCTGTGCGAAATCTCTAACCAACAGCTCAGTGATTTGGTTGGTTGAATCAATTTCATTTGAAACTAAGAAATCCTGATAACGAATTAGATCTCTTCGATATGCCAATAAAGTGTTTTTAGCCATCCCACGTTCGATAGTTAAGTGCCTCAGATAACTATCAATATTCGACTGAAGATTAGCCATTTTTATTTCTTTGAGCAGCAAGAGCTAAAACAGCCACAACTAATGTCGGACTCTTTAGTTTGGAATCCATAACTGCTTCTAGAACTTGACTGAAAGGAACCCAGATAGGAATCATGCCACGCTCTTCGCCAGTTCTATCAAACTGAACCTGATTTTTAGACAACTCCTTGGCAATAAATATCTCGATAATTTCACTGCTTGATCCAGGAGTTGTGTAAAAAGAATGTAGGTGAGCCCAATCGGCTGCTTCATAGTCAGCTTCTTCTGCTAATTCACGCTTAGCTGCAACTAGATCGTCTTCACCGTCGAAATCCCTTAGCCCGGCAGGCATCTCAAAAAGAAATGCATTTACAGGTGCGCGGTATTGCTTCATAAGCAAAACTTCATCTTTATCGTTTAGAGCTAAGACTGCTACTGCTCCACGGTGGGAAATATACTCTCTGACGAGAACTTCGTCTTGGAAACTAAAAGTTTTACGAACAACATTCCAGACTTTCCCTACGAAAGCCTGCTCTAAGGATATTTCTGCCTCTTTATCGAGACCAGGTTGATCTGAGAGTTGAAAAAACTCATTCTCAGCCATCTAGAGTGCCTATTCTGCTTGAGCGCTAAATAAGCGACCAGCTAAAGCAGCTTTAATAAGTCCATGGAATAATGGGTGGGCTTTAGTGGGGCGAGATAAGAACTCAGGGTGGGCCTGGGTAGAAACATAATAAGGATGGACTTCCTTAGGCAGTTCGACAAACTCAACTAAATCGCCATTCGGAGACGTGCCTGAGAAATGCAAACCGGCAGCTGAAATCTGGTCTCTGAAAGAATTGTTCACTTCATAACGGTGTCTGTGTCTCTCATGGACTGTGGTCTTGCCGTAAACCTGGGCAATAACACTTCCTTCTGAAAGCTTTGCTTCAAACAGCCCCAGTCTCATAGTGTGACCCATGTCTCCCGAAGCCAGAATATCTATCTGCTCCTGCATGGTGGCAATAACCGGATACTTAGTGTCAGCTTCAAACTCGGTTGAAGAAGCACCCTCTAGCCCAACAACATTTCTGGCATATTCAATAACCATGCACTGTAATCCGAGACATAAACCTAAAGTTGGAATTCCATTTTCTCTTGCGAACTTGAGCGCACCTAATTTTCCGTCAATACCCCGGACACCAAAACCACCTGGAACGCAAATTGCATCGACGTCGCTCAGATGAGCTCGAGCACCCTCTTCAGTATCACAAAGATCACTTGCAACCCACTTAATATTGACCTTTACCTGTTCGGCAAATCCACCGGCACGAAGTGCTTCAGTTACTGAAAGATATGCATCTGGCAAATCAATGTATTTACCAACCAGAGCAACATTTACTTCAGCGATTGGTTCATGAACAGCTTTTAGGACGCTGCTCCAACGAGTCCAATCAACATCTTTAGCTTCTAGTTTGAGATGTTCGATGATGTATGAATCTAAGCCCTCTGCGTTAACAACACTAGGGATGTCATATATACTGCTGGCATCTGCTGCATTGATTACTGCCTTAATATCAACATCACACATCAAGGCAATCTTCTTCTTGATGCTCTCACCGATAGGTCTATCGCTTCTACAAACAATCGCATCAGGTTGAATACCAATAGATCGTAAAGTTGCTACCGAGTGCTGGGTTGGTTTGGTCTTCAACTCACCACTTGGTGCAAGGTAAGGAACAAGTGAGACATGAACAAAGAAAACTTTATCTCTACCCAGTTCATGGCGAACCTGTCTAGCAGCTTCAATAAAAGGCAACGATTCGATGTCTCCAACAGTTCCACCAATTTCAGTAATGATCACATCTGGAGCTGGAGTTTCATGAGCTTGCAGGCGCATTCTGCGCTTAATCTCATCAGTTATGTGAGGGATAACTTGAACAGTGTCCCCGAGGTAACCGCCTGCTCTTTCCTTGCGAATAACTTCGCTGTAAATCTGACCGGTGGTCACGTTTGCTGATTGGTTTAGGTTGATGTCCAAGAATCGCTCGTAGTGACCTATATCTAGGTCTGTCTCTGCGCCATCATCGGTAACAAAGACCTCGCCATGCTGAAAAGGGTTCATTGTTCCTGGATCAACATTTAGATATGGATCAAGCTTCTGCATAACTACAGAAAGCCCTCGGGCTCTTAGTAAGTTGCCTAGACTCGCGGCTGTAAGGCCTTTACCGAGAGAGGACGCGACACCACCAGTAACAAATATGTGTCTTGATTTTCCAGAATCCATCGCATCGGCCATGGAATTTAACTTTAGCAGTAGCCGGGTTACCGCTCCAACTTAAGCCTTTGCGACATGCCGATTTGGCTAAGCGGAGGAAGGCTCTTTCGATTTTCTAGCCAATTCTCTAAGCTCACTGGCGTGAGTTCTTGCAGTCTCAGAATCTGCGAGACCAGAGAGCATTCTGGCTAGTTCTTCGGACTTAGCAGCCTCATCAAGCACTCTGACGTCGCTCGATGTGAATCCTGCCTCGGAAGACTTTTCTACTAACAAATGGCAATCTGCAAAGGCGGCCACCTGAGCCAAATGGGTAACCACAATCACTTGGGCGTTCTCGGCTAACTTTGCTAAACGCCTACCAACCTCGATGGCTGCTGCGCCACCAACACCTGCATCGACCTCATCAAAGATGAAGGTAGGAGTTGAATCTGTTTCGGCCAAGATAACTTCGATAGCGAGCATGATTCTGCTCAACTCTCCGCCTGAAGCTCCTTTAGCTAACGGTCTTGGTTCAGCTCCCGAATAAGACTCGAGCAAAAAGGCAACAGAATCGAATCCACTGGGACCGAATTGTTCGGATTTATCAACCTGAACATGAAGTTTAGATCCAGCCATAGCCAGCGCAACTAATTCACCACTAACTCGTTTTGCTAAATCACTTGCTGCTTTCGTTCTATTAGTTGAGATCTCTTCAGCAAAAATGACTGCTTGTTTATGTAATTGAGAAACTTCTGCTTCCATTGAGGCGATGCGTTCTGAAGATACATCCAACTCGGCCAATTTGGCTTTAGAAGCTTCTTGAAAGGTTTGCAAATCTTCAATGGTTGGTCCATAGCGGCGTAAAGCTTGATTCAAAGAACTGCGACGCTCTTGAATTTCATCTAAAGTAATCGGACTATCGCTTTCGAATGAAGTGAGATAACCCGAAAGTTCTGCAGCGATGTCGTTAAGGTCTTCTCCGATTTGACGAAGTGCTGCTGCTTGGGTTTCAAGGCTCGAATCATGAGTGACTGCGTTCTCTAGGGCTTTACGGGCCTTACCTATAAGAGATGTTGCATCAACTGCATCAAAATTGTCATTCAAAAGTGCATCGTGAGCTATCCCGACCGCTGTTCTTAATTCTTCGCTATGGGTTAGCCGTTTAGCAAGCTCTGCTAGCTCAACATCCTCGTTAGGTTTAACAGCTAACTTATCTAATTCTGCGAGAGCCGCTTTTAGTTCTTCAGCCTGTCTAGCTCTTGCAGTCACATTAGCTTGAATGTCCTCAAGATTTGCCTGTGCTTGTTTCCAGGAACTGAAGATAGCTGAGTATTCGGCAAGCAACTCTAAATGTTTTGGTCCAGCAAATTTATCCAGAGCAGTTTTCTGAGCAGCTGATGATTTCAACCTAATTTGATCAGCTTGGCCATGGACAACGACAAGTTCTTCACCAATCTCACTTAGTAAACCAACGGGCACGGAACGGCCACCAAGAACTGCCTTGGATCTGCCATCGCTTGAAACTGTTCGGGCTAGAAGTAGTTCACCTTCTGCTATCAAAGCTCCTGCATCTTCAGCTTTGGCAAGAGTTGGGTTGGTGGTATCAAGTCGCCAGCGACCTTCAATAGAAGTTTGCCCAGCTCCAGATCTAATTGCTCCAGAATCTGATCTGTCCCCTAGAAGTAAGCCAAGAGCAGTAAGGACCATTGTTTTTCCAGCACCGGTTTCACCGGTTAGCACAGTAAGACCTTTATCAAAAGCAAGTTCTGTTTCGCGGATGACACCTAAATCAGTTATGCGAATATCTTCAATCACGATTATGACCTAGAAACTAATTTATTGCCCGGTTGATTCGGGTCCACGCCAACCTGTAACCGGTAGCGAGAACTTACGAACAAGTCGATCGGTGAATGGACCTTGACGTAAACGGGCAAGTCGAACAGATTTAGCTGACTTACTTACTTCAACTCTTGCGCCAACAGGTAAGTCATGTGTTCTTCTACCGTCGCACCAAAGCACGCCGGTTCCAGCAGATCTATCCATAACTTCAACCGCCAGCAACGAACGTGGGCTAATCACCATCGGTCTTGAGAACAAAGCATGAGCGGATAGTGGAACCATAAGCATGGCGTCAACACTTGGCCACACGACAGGCCCACCAGCGCTAAAGGCATAAGCAGTTGAACCAGTAGGGGTTGCCATGATGATTCCATCACAGCCAAAACTTGATAGTGGACGACGATCTATTTCGACCACAACTTCAAGCATTCTCTCAGCAGCACTTTTTTCAACAGTTGCTTCATTAAGTGCCCAAGTTCTGTAAACCTCTTTGCCTTTGACCAAGACTCGGACATCCAAAGTCAAACGTTCCTTTACCAGGTAATCTTTCGCGACAACTCTTGCAACTGCATGGGACAGACCTTCACGTTCACTTTCAGCAAGGAACCCGACGTGGCCTAGATTGATACCCATCAAAGGTGTCGCGCTTTCACGAACAATCTCAGCTGCTTTCAGAATTGTTCCATCGCCACCTAGAACCATTACTAGTTCGAGGTCTCGTTCTGGAACTACAACGCCAAGTTCTAAAACTGATTCCAGGAAGTCAGTGTTAGCGCTTCTTCCATTGAGAAATTCTTGAATTTCAACGAGCTGTTCAGAATTCATGACTGGGACTAGGCCAGCGGCCACTAGTTGTTCGACCGCTTCAACGGAAGCAGTAACGGCCTCAAGTCGACCGGTATGGGCAACTAGAAGTACATAACGCTTTTCTGTCACTTCAACCACCGGCCTTTCCTGTCAGTTACGCTCGTTCTTTTGCTAGTTCATCAATTCTGCCAGACCAATCAAGGCTATGATCAGTCTCCACAGAGTTCAACCATATTAGGTACTCCGTATTGCCGTGGGTGCCAGGCAACGGTGACTTAATGAGTCCCTGGATGTTTAGTCCAACCTTCTTAGCCTCATCCATAACCTGCCTAATCGCTCCTGCCCTGAGCCTGTGATCATTCACAATGCCCGAAGCATCCAGGGATTTCTTCCCAACCTCAAACTGTGGCTTTATCAAAAGCACAAAGTTTGCATTCGGCGCAACCAGTTTCATTTGGGCTAAAACCAAGGTTAGTGAGATAAAACTCAAATCTGCTACGACTAGGGATATCGTGTTTTCAGTAATCTTTTGGTCCAGTTTTGAGCCAACCACCTTCTGAAGGTTCTCCAAGGTTAGATCTCTGGCGTTGAAGTTTTCAATGTTAATAACTAGTCGGTTATCCAAAAGTGGTTCGGCTAACTGCGAATGCCCAACATCTAAGGCAATAACCCTGCTTGCACCATATCTGAGCATTACATCGGTAAAACCTCCGGTTGATGCTCCAACATCCAAACAGATTTTGCCTACAACTTCGATTTCCACAAATTCTTCAAGAGCAGCAGCCAACTTATGACCGGCTCTGGAAACATAATCAATTGCTTCCAATACAACAAGTTCAGCCTTAGCAGGAATCGGTTGAGAAGATTTTCTTGCTTCTCTGCCGTCAATAAATACTCGGCCAGATTCAATCAGCGTAGAAGCCTGATTTCTAGATCTAGCTAAACCACGGTCCACTAAGGCGATGTCTAAGCGCGTTGAATTCTCATCCAATTTATTGCTCAGATAATTCGTCAGAAGCAGAGTTCAGTTGGGCTTCAAGTTTCTCTCGTAAAGATGCGAAAGCTGCTGGTTGCTCTGCTAAATCAAGTTGAGCGATTCTAGCTAGCTCAGCTTCTAGTTCTTCAAGTTTGTCGCTCATCTACGCCTTCTTTTCATAAAGTGCACTCTGCACATCTAGGAAATGTATATGTTTGCCTGAATTCCAAATAACTTTACATGCCGCTCTCAGAGCTTCAATGGAACCAGGGTCACCATCAGTTACCAGGACTTTATCTCCTAGCAACTCAACACTAGCCTTACCGCAACGCCACCCACGCCTGGTTTGCTCAGGTTCATCGTAAGAAGTTGAGAGTTCCTCAAGGCTGCCAATAATGAATGTTGGTCTTTCTTCCATTGACGCAGCTAAAGCATCTTTACGAGAAGAGATTCCAGTTAGAACCAGGACGCTGGGAATTCCTGCACGATTAGCACCGAGAATATCAGTTTCTAGACGATCACCAACAAAAAGCGCTTTAGTGGAATTGAAAACCTTGAGCGCTGTTTCAAAAATAGCTGGCTCAGGTTTACCTGCAAAAAGTGGCAGTTGGCCAACAGCGGTATGCACAGCACTAACCAGTGTCCCGTTGCCTGGTGCAACTCCCTTTTCTTGAGGTAGCGTCCAGTCGTTATTGGTGGCAACCCAAACAGCACCTTTTTCAATTGAATATGAGGCTTCAGCTAGATCACGCCAAGAAACATCAGGAGCAAATCCTTGAATAACTGCTGCTGGGTTGTCGTCACTTGAAGCGACAATTTCAAAACCACCAGCAGTAACTCTTGCTCTTAACCCATCGCCACCAACAACTAAAACTTTTGATCCAGCAGGAATCTTTGTTGCCAACAACTCAACCGCTGTTTGCCCAGAAGAAATAATGTCTTCGGGTTTTGCGCTTATGCCAAAGCCCTGTAACT
This sequence comes from Actinomycetota bacterium, assembly GCA_009921165.1. Taxonomy (GTDB): domain Bacteria; phylum Actinomycetota; class Actinomycetes; order Actinomycetales; family Microbacteriaceae; genus Rhodoluna. Next base: position 15,650 of record RFYI01000025.1, read on the forward strand.
GTTGAGTAATAGTTTCTGGTTTACGTGAAGAGTTGTTAGTTACGTAACCAACACGAACACCTTGAGCTTGCAAATCATTGATTGATGAAACTGCTCCACCGATTGCTTGGGTGCCCTCATAAATAACACCATCAAGATCAGCTAGCAAAACATCAAACTGATTCCAAATAGTTTTAGCGACCACGACCTGGTCCTCGACTGCGACCCTTAGGAGGTCCACCGAAGCCCCGACCTCCACCTTTAGGTCCTCCCTTTGGAGGTGGGCCACTGCTTCTAGGTCCGCCGGTAAATGGTGGACGTTTTGGCTTATCATTGCCATCGCCATCGTCGCGACGTGAACGTTGTGGCCTATCGGAAGGCTTAAATGAAGGATCCCGAGGTGTCCTGGCCACGGCATCATGCTGGGATTTTGAAGGCCGCGCCGAACTGGACACCTCGGGAATCTGTATCTCCTCGATAATTGAGAAGACTTCGTTCTCGGGATTACTGTTCCCGAGGAAGTGTTGCTCTGCACGGTCTGCTAGATCTAACCAACGCTTTGCTTCACTTTCTCTGTTCCCGAGTATAAGGGTATCTGCGTAGGCGCGGAAGAGATTTGTGGAAAACTCGTGAACTTTTGTTGGATCTAGCTCTGGAATTTCTAATTCTGCTAGGGCTAAATCGTTTTCACCTAGGTCTAATCTTGCTCCAGACATAACAATGGCAAGGTTTACCCGAACTGGAGCAGGCAAAGTCTGGCGGTCAACTGAACGGCCAAGCTCCAAAGCTTTTCTAGGTCTCCCCAGCCCTCTTTCGCAGTCAACCATTATAGGTAACTGGTCATTTGAACCAGAAAGACGACGGTAGGTGGTCAATTCTCGAAGAGCTAAGCCATAGTCCCCTACCTGGTAAGCGGTAACGCCAACAGTTTCACGAACAATAGCGATACGACCAGCTCTTCTAGCAGCAGCTAGTGCGTGCCTGTGAGCAAGCTCAGGGTCCTGATCATGCAAGAGGCTTACCATGGCTAGATGCCTTGCAGTCATCTCAGCATTTTCAGCAGTGAGCGTCTTCAATTGAACGCGAATGCCAAGCTCTAAGTCTTGGTCGGTGATTTCATCCGGAATCATAGGAGATTTAGCCTCATCATCGCGAATAGGGCGAGCGACTCGAGTCTGCCACTCAGGACGTTTCTCGGCTCCACCACTGCGGCGCTCTGCGCCTTGTGGCTTTCTTCTGTCGTCTCCGCCAGCTGATCTGCGGTCTTTTGGTGCAGGTGTATCGTTCATGATCTCTCCTACTAATAAATCTTAAAACATCTGTTAAATAAAAATGGCCACCTCGTTACCAAGGTGGCCATTTTCTAAATTAAGTCCGGCGGTGTCCTACTCTCCCACAAGGTCCCCCTTGCA
>RFYI01000026.1 GCA_009921165.1 Actinomycetota bacterium
GGATGCCCTCTAAATACAACTAACTCAGGTCCGTCGACCAGCCCCCAGGAGACCTGGTCTCGAACTAGAAACTTAGCAATTCTCATCAGCTAAGTTTGACTAACCAATTGTGTCGATCAGGAACTAAGCCATATTGAATGCCTGTTAGTTCTGCACGCAATGCAGCAGTTAGTTCTCCTGGCTGAGGATCTGCTGGACCAATACTTTCAACTCTTGATTTGAACTGTCCAACTGGAGTGATAACTGCAGCTGTTCCACAAGCAAATACTTCAGTGATTTCTCCTGAGTTATAGCTATTACGAACTTCGTCCAAAGTAACTGCTCTTTCCTCGACAGAAATGTTTCTGTCTTTGAGCAATTGGATAATCGAATCCCTAGTGATGCCTCGGAGAATAGTTCCATCCAGTGCAGGAGTGACAACATGGCCATCCTTGTATACAAAGAAAACGTTCATGCCACCTAATTCTTCGATATAGGTGTGTGATTCAGCATCCAAGAATAAAACCTGAGAACAGCCATTCTCATATCCTTCGTTTTGGGCTATCAAACTAGCCGCGTAATTTCCGCCAGTCTTAGCCTCACCTGTTCCATACTTTCCTGCTCTAGCTGAATCCAAAGCAATCCAAATTGATACAGGCTTCAGTCCCCCGGTGAAGTAAGGTCCAACCGGGCTTGCAATAACACGGTATTCGGCTCGGTGAGCTGCTCTAACGCCTAAGAAATTCTCGGCAGCTATCTCAAATGGACGGAAATATAAAGTCTTCTCATCAACTGGCTCGGGAACCCAAGCGGCATCAACGGAAATTAAAGCTCTTAGGCTCTCAACAAAAACATCCACTGGTAGTTCAGGTAATGCCATTCGTTTGGCAGACTTCTGTAATCTTGCTCCGTTAGCTGAGGGTCTAAAGGTATGGATAGAACCATCTTGATGTCTATATGCCTTGATGCCTTCGAATACTTCTTGGCCATAGTGCAAAACAGCGCTTGAAGGATCCATCAGAATTGGGCCATAAGGTTCGACCCTGGCATTGTGCCAACCTGCATCTTTGGTCCACTCGATGATTACCTGGTGGTCAGTGAAGTTAACTCCAAAGGCGGGGTTTTCTATTAGTGCTTCACGCTCAGCATCAGGCATCGTGTGATCAGATTTGATGATCTTGAATTCCATGGGCTAATCCTTGATTTAGAGTTGAGCGAAAATACTTTGAGCGATCTCAGTTGTGGTGCGTTTTGCACTTCCGCGTGCAGCTAAATCTGCAGCGACTGCACGTTCTATTCTGGCTGATGCTACAGGATGACCTAAATGATCCAGCAGCATTGCAGCCGAAAGAATGGCAGCTGATGGATCGGCAATGCCCTTTCCTGCAATATCTGGTGCTGAACCATGGACAGGTTCAAACATTGAAGGGAATAGACCCGTTGGGTTGATATTTCCAGATGCAGCAATACCGATGCCACCACCAATAGCAGCTGCTAGATCGGTCAGGATATCTCCAAACAGATTGTCTGTGACAATAACATCAAATTTTTCAGGATCAGTGACCATGTATATGGTTGCGGCATCAATGTGTTGATATTCAACTGTCACGGCCGGAAACTCTTGGCTTACTTCATCAACAGTGCGCTGCCAAAGTGAACCAGCATTTACCAAAACATTGTGCTTATGAACAAGTGTGAGCTTTTTACGATCCCTGTTAGCCGCTAGTTCAAAAGCGTAACGAACAGTTCGATCAACACCGTACCTAGTGTTAACAGAAGTCTCATTTGCAACTTCATGTGATGTGCCAACACGAATAGCCCCACCGTTACCAACGTATGCGCCTTCTGTTCCCTCACGAACAACAACAAAATCAACTTCACCGGGGTTAGCCAATGGGCTAATCACGCCTGGATACAATTTGGTTGGGCGAAGGTTTATGTAGTGATCAAAGGTAAATCGTAACTTCAGTAAAAGCCCCCGTTCTAAGACACCAGAAGGAACTTTAGGATCACCGATAGCACCAAGCAGAATTGCATCATGGGATTTCAGCGATTCCATATCTGCTTCGGTGAGAATCTCACCGGTTGAAAGAAATCTTCGAGCTCCGAGGTCATATTCCTTAGTGACATACTCGACGCCAGATCCGCGGGTAGCCAGGGATAAAGCCTCCAAAGCAATGGCTGTTACTTCAGGGCCAATGCCATCGCCACCGATGACACCTATGTTGATTTGCTTAGACAATTGAGACACTTTCAAACTCGTTTATATAACTTTACAGAGATAGCGCACTATTAGGGTCGCTTAGCCAGAAGAACCAAGGTAACCGAAGGCTTGAGCCCTTCCCTGGTCTGAATCTGGCCATCTCGATTAGTTAGAACCACTATCTCAAGGCCGGTGCCTTCTAAAGCTTCGGTAATAGTTTCAACAGTTGGCAAAACTTCTGGATCTCTTGGGCCACCAAAACCGCCCGCAAGGTTCTCTCTGGAATGCCACACTCCGAAAAGATGACCTGCAGGGGCGATGTGTTGAGAAAGTCTTCTTATTGCAGTCTGTAACTTGTTCTCTTCAATTTGAAGATATGCAATAACACCTAGGTCAACTGGAGTTGATTGTGGAATGAAAGAGGTTGCATCTTGACAGTTAGCTGTGCAATGTTGTGCCACTTGTTCTGCTTCGGCAAATTGCAGATATTTAGCCAGAGCAACTTCTGAGAAATCAATGTTTTCGACCTGCCACCCTGACTTAGCCAACCAAACTGAATTTCTGCCTTCACCACCAGCTAGATCAATGGCTCGTTTACCGTGAAGGTTTTTGCAGTATTCAACTACGAAGCGGTTTTCTGTTTTGGTATAGATGAACTCTTCTGTTGAGTACTTCTCATCCCAACTTTTAGAATCCACTATTTGGTGACACCAAGAGGTAGGACATGTTGAGCGTCTTCGAAGGAGCCAAGATTTGTTATGTCTTTCAACCCGAGACTATACATGTCTTGAACGGCTAGACCCGCTTCGTCCTCAGTGGTTCCGTAAACGTAGTACTTACCTAGTTTTCCCATTGAAGCGACCATAGCCAAATAATTGCCTGTTGCATATTCGATATTCACTGCTCCAACAATATGTGAGCTGGCATAGCTCTCTGCAGTCCTAGTATCAATTATCGCAGTGACGCCATCGACATCTAACTTGGCTGGAGCGCAACCGCTAGCCCCTAAAACTAGAACCACAGCTAAAGTAGCCGCAAACACAATTCTTAACTTAGTCATAAATAATCCTTTAGTTATGTCCTCATCCAAGAATAACTCAATGCTCATATTTGTTAAACTAAACACCTAAGAAGGAGTAGCGATGGCAACCGAAGTGACCCTGGATGAGCTAGCCGATGTGATTGAGCACGGTGGCTACGTATTAGATGTTAGAGAAGATCACGAATGGTCAGAGGGTCATGTTCCTAATGCCCACCACATTCCCATGAACGAGGTTGGCAACCAACTCGACAAGCTAGATGACGGAGCAAGAATCTTCATTATTTGCCGTTCTGGTGTCAGATCCATGACTGTTGCCAACTATCTTGAAGCCCAAGGCTACGATGTGGTCTCAGTCGCTGGCGGCACTGATGGCTGGGCCAGCTCAGGCAGAGAGTTATCTTTCGAAGCTAGCCTTTAGTCAAATTTTAGATTGATAGCCTTTAGAACATCGGCTTCGATCGCTACTCGAACGCCGTCTAAGACATTAGCTGCAACAGGTGAATCCACCGTAATCACAGATAAAGCCTTTCCACCCTTAGAGTTCCTAGCAATCTGCATAGCGGCGATGTTTACATTGTTCTCAGCAAAAGCCTTACCGTAAACTGCAACAATTCCCGGCCTATCTGCATAAACCATCATCACAAAGTGCTCGGCCATGGCTAACTCAACATCGTAACCATTTATGTTCACTATTTTCTGATGGAGCTTAGGTCCAATAACTGTCCCCGAAACTGAAGCTGTCGTTCCATCGGCCAGCGTTGCTCTGATTGAGGTGACGTTGCGGTACTCATCACTGTGTGAATCAACAGCAAGTCTCACTTCAACTCCTCTTGCCTCGGCCATAAGCGGAGCATTGACGTAAGAAACCTGTTCGGTAACAGCATTCTGGAAGAAACCTTTTAGACCAGCTAGTTTCAAGACTGAAACGTCGTGAACTGCGATCTCTCCCCTGACCTCAACATCAATAGCGGTGACATTGCCGCCGGAAATACCAAACAGTAACTGACCCATGTTCTCCATCAAAGAAATGCCAGGTCGAACAGATGGGTCAATCACACCACCGGCAACGTTCACGGCATCTGGAACTAAGTCTCCGGCAAGAGCAAGCCGCACGCTCTTAGCAACCGAAATGCCTGCTTTTTCCTGGGCCTCATCAGTTGAAGCGCCAAGGTGAGGTGTAACAATTATGTTCTCAAGGTCCAGTAGTGGTGAACCAGTAGGTGGTTCATTCACAAAGACATCTAGTCCCGCCCCAGCAATACGGTTTGACTTTAATGCAGCATAAAGTGCATCTTCATCGATAATGCCGCCTCGAGATGCATTGACAATACGAAGCTCTGGTTTAGCAATTGCAAATTCTTCAGTTCCAATAAGGCCAGTGGTTTCAGGCGTCTTGGGAATGTGAATGGTAATGAAATCTGAACGTTGCATTAGATCTTCCAGGTTGACTAATTCAACACCAATTTGTTCTGCCCTGGCTTGTGTGACATAGGGGTCATAACCAATCAGAGTTGCACCGAAACCACTTAGTCTTTGGGCAACAAGTGTTCCAATTCGACCAAGACCGACAATGCCGATGGTCTTCTCATACATCTCAACACCAGTGAACTTAGATCTCTGCCACTTACCGGCTTTCAGAGAAGCATTGGCGTCAGGTATATGCCGAGCTAAAGAGAAGATGTGCCCTATTGCTAATTCAGCAGCAGAAATAACGTTTGAAGTCGGAGCGTTGACAACCATAACTCCGGCAGCAGTTGCTGCCTTGATATCCACATTGTCGAGTCCTACCCCAGCACGGGCAATAACTTTCAGGTTAGGGGCATGGGCAATAGCTTCGGCGTCAACCTGGGTAGCAGATCTAACCAAGATTGCGTTAGCAGTAGCGAGTTCGGCTAGCAATCTAGTTCGATCGGTGCCATCGATATTTCGAACTTCAAAGTCTGGCCCAAGAGCTTCAACAGTCGCAGGTGAGAGCTCTTCAGCAATAAGAACAATAGGTTTAGCCAAGGTTAAGGTCCTCGAAAATAGTGGGGTTTTATAAGCTGCAACAGCGAAGCGTATGACTAATCTTAGCGAAGCCAAGGTTAGTCTTTTACTGTGAATGAACGTATCTTCTACGCTGCTATCTCTAGCGACGGCTTTTTATCTGGTCCTGATGGGGATATGTCTTGGGCAGAGAAGTATTTAGCGTCTGGGGAAGATTACGGATACTTCGAGCTTGTGAGCACTTCCTCCGCAATTTTGATGGGCAGAGCCACCTTTGATTTCGAGATAGAAAGCGGTGTTCAAGGTCCAAGACCACTGCCAACCTATGTCCTTACTCACATTCCAGAGCTCTATGAAGACATTCAGGACGAGAACATCTACTTCACAGGTGGAGATATCTCGCTGGTCTTGGAACTAATCCAAGAAAAGCATCCAGGCAACCTTTTTATAATCGGTGGAGCTGACACCGTCAGCCAGCTAGTCGAAGAGAACCTTATCGACACGATGAGACTTTTCGTTTGTCCCGAAGAATTAGGCACGGGGACTCAAGCCTTCAAAGATGACACCGTATACAACAACTTCACGCTCATCAATGAAAAAGAATATTCCTCAGGAATTGTTGAAGAGGTTTATCAAAGAACCATCTAGAGCAGGTTAGTTGTATTTATGGTGTGTGTAAGTTCTGCTGTGATAAACAACATGATCAATGTTCCAAAGCGATAGAACCAACCCATATTCGGCTTCTCGTAGAACCTAGGTTCACCTTCGTGGCCGTGACGACCAAAGAGCTTCAGAATACTCAAGACCAAGGTTGGGATTGGAAGTAGAACAAAACCAAGCTTGGCCAGATCAGGGGTTTCATGGAAAAACCCAGTTATTGCTATCAGAGCAATTTGGCCTAACCATAGGCTGACGCAAAGATTTACTAATCCCTGAGGCATTAGATGGTAAAGCTTTCTAGAGTTAGGGAACTTATTTTGGAACAAGGCCAGAATATTTGGCAACACGAAGATGAAGGCCCCAACAAGAAGGTGCCAACTAACTCCGATTAGAGCGGCCGCAATAAATGCAAACGTTGCCGCACGCAAAATTGTTGAAATGAGGACCTGGACCAAAGGTGGCTTAGGCAAGTTATCGACTTGAACATAGGCAATACGGTCAGGAAAATATCTTCCAGCCATTTCTTCCAGAGTGACTCTGATAATCATTCCCACTGCCACAACAACTGGAAGTACTTTCTCTAACTCTTCGACTGGTAAAGCGACACCCGCAAAGATGGGCAGCATTCCAACAATTTGCAGGGCTGCCCAAGCGGCGAGCATTGGTGCAACAACATAATCCAGAAGTCTTTCCCAATGGTATGAAAGACCTTTGCCAACTTCTCTGCGCAGAGCTCGGAAAGCTCCTGAAATGACTCTTGGAACAACACCGAGCGCCATAACACCAAAAAGGAACCTGACATCGCCTGGGGTGTGAATTCCAGCCACAAAAGCAAGACCGATTGATAGCGCCGCTGCTCCTAAGAAACCAGAGAGAACATCAAATGTTCCAATCAACACGATTGTTGCAACTACCGAAGTGCTAGGAATTACCAACATCCCATTGCTTTGGGTAACTCCAATTACTCCCGCTACCAAAGAGACAATGGTAAACAAAGCTGAAAAACTTCCAAACATAGCGCGCAAATATGCTCCATCTGAGAAAATCTTTGCACCCAACGGCAGCACCCTTGAGAACCATCTTGCAATCCGTTTTGGTGGGTTATCTAAAGCAACAACCAAAGGCAAAGACCAAAGTATTAGTAGATCTCCCCATCTACCTGAACCACCAAATAGTGAAGCGTCATCGAGCCGGCCTCTACTCAAATGCCTTAGATGGCCAACCTCTTCAACTTCATTTTGCTTCTTATTACCGCCAGATTCAGAAGACTTGGATTCGGTTTTTGCTCCACCAGAAGAACTCGAAGAAGACCCTGATGCAGCTCCTGATGCAGCTCCACCGGCTGCACTAGCTGCTCCAGCAGCACCGGCAACAGCTGCGCCGGCAGCTGCAACAGCGCCAACTATAGTGATTGCCGCTACTGTCTTCTTTGCAACACCTGCTGGATCATCTTCGACAGGATTGATTTCCTCGAATGGTCGTGGGTCAACGTATGGCGCTTCAGCTGGCGAAGGTTCTGATCCAGAATCGGTTCCATTTCCAGAATCACTAAGGTTTGGAATTCCTGGCAGTGATTGCAATTGATCGTTGTTTGCAAATGCAATTACTTCAACTGAGTAGTCAAGCCCTTGAGTCAAAGAGTCAATTGTGCAAGTAAAGACATCTGATTTGACTCGACAGGTTTTAGTTTCATCGCCGCTTCTTAGGTTTACTAGGTAGCTCGAGATATCTGTTCCACCGTCATTTATTGGCGCAAGCCAGGTCACAGTAGCGGAAGTTTCAGACAACCTAACCTGAACATCAGTAGGAGCAGTTGGGGTCACAGGCATCACTGTGAGAGTTCTTTGGCTAGTCGATTCAAAGTAATTAGCACTTGCCGCTAGCTTCGCTTGAATCACGCAATCGCCTGCTCTCAGGGCCGTGAGTTCACCTGTAGCCTCATCAACAGAACAGATGTCTGAAGTTTTCAAAACTGAGTACGTTACCTTTGAATCGGATGGAGCAACTCTTGCCTCTGCGATGTGCGATGAACCGTAGAACCAAGGCTCTCCTGTTCCATCTGACCAATTCAGTGCTCTTGTTGCCTTTGTAACTTGAACATTGATGTTCAACGTTTCAGAGCTGTAAGTTTGGCCATCTACTGGTGTGAAGACAACTTCAACAACATTAGATCCTGCATTTGGTTGAGTGTTTGGATACTTAAAACTAAATGAACCAGGGACATCGGATGAACCTCCCACCAAAGTTCCATCAGCGAGTCTTTGACCGAAAGTCAATGGATCTAAGTGTGGAGCGGTGAGCGAAGCGTGGAGCATCCCCGGATTAATAGTTTTTTTAATTGGATCTGAGTCTTCAGAATGCAATCTTCCCTCGTCGCTGTAAGCGACAACGGTAATGGAGTACTGCCTGCCTGCTGCCACAGGACCAATAATGCAGTTCCGATCGACAGCATAAGAATGACACTTGTATGAAGCTCCGCCTCCTCTAGCTGTTGCGGTGTAATAAGTTATGGGTGACCCACCATCATTTTCAGGTTCATCCCAAGAGACTTTTATGTTCAATCCTTTAACTACAGCAGAAAGGTTTAACGGCTTAGATGGGGCTGTCGCTGGGAGCTCCCAAGGATTAGAAGCAAAGTTTTTGGTATAAGCATCTTCAGGTATAGGAACAAATTCATCGTTGCTGATGAAACCTAGTCTGCTGCAAGCCCCATCTCGCAACTCAAGAAACCATGCGTCAAGTTTTTGCGGTTCGTTAGCAATGAAATCATGTTGCACTATTGAACCTGAGCAGTCTTTGACTGTCCAGTCATCTATCGTTGTTTCTCCGTCTAGTGTCATAAAGAAACCGTCATCAGCTAGCGCTTGGAGACTCACAGTCTCTGTTTTTGGCCACGTCAAATATCCGCTGTAATGCACCATCACAAAATCTTCACTACATCCAGCGACCAAGCCGTTGTAGTCTGCATCAAAATCATCATTGATGGATTGAACCGAGGTCCAGGAATCTAAGTTTCTAGTTGAACAAAGAACATAGTCAGGTGTGTGAGCCGGGAAATCGACACCTTCTACAGAATAAACATCAACTCGTAACCCAGAAACTGGCTCAGTCGTTTCAGGGTCTGAATCAGTTGAGAAATTGAAATCGACTGCATAGTTTGTATGGACCGTGTCTTGAGGGTAGGCAGGAAGCTCGACATTTTTGTAGTAGCTGTCTATTACTGTCAGAGGCCCGGAACTTCTCACAGGGAAAGCTGAACCTGCAAAATAGAAGGTACCGCCGAAAACAGAAACAGTAAATGTTTGACCCTCAGCAATATGAACAGGTTCAGCTAACGCAACGCTTTGCCACCCGCTTTCAGTCTCATCAACAAAATCCTGTGCTCCAAGTAACGTTCCATTATCTGACCACACATGAGCTGAGTGTCCCCCATCATCACCAGCATATTTATAGAAGAACACCCTTTTGACCCAGCCCTCTTGGCTTGTGGAGGCTCTAACCCCAAGTTCCATGGGTGATACCTCGTCAACTTCAGGCGGGTCATAATCTTCCATAAGTCTGAAAGTTGTTCCAGCCGCTTCAGCGGAACCAAAAAACAAAGCAGGCGAAAATACAAAGCCGAGCACGGCCAAAACTACTGCCAACTTCCTTACAAGGAATACAAAAGACTGAGCCAAGTTTGCACCATTTCAATGTTGAACTTCGTAAAAACGCACATTTTCAAAAAGTCTTTTGGATAATCCTAGTTGTCGAAAGTGTCTTAAGTAGTCCACTAAAAGTAAAATCCCGAGTAATTTCTACTCGGGATTTCATTAGCTAAATCTTTAGCGAGCCGCTTTACCTTCTTGGTACTCATCTGAGTTCTTGATCCAAGAGAAGAGTTTACGAAGCCCACGTCCAACGGCTTCGATTGGGTGAGCCTCACCTTTAGCTCTAAGGGCTAGGAATTCTGGGGCTCCCGCATCCTGGTCAGCTACGAAACGGTTAGCGAAAGTTCCATCCTGAATGTCAGTTAGAACATCGCGCATGCGTTCTTTAACTTCCGGGCCAATAACTCTAGGACCTGAGATATAGTCACCGTACTCAGCGGTGTCAGAAACTGACCAACGCTGCTTAGCGATTCCACCTTCATACATCAAATCAACAATTAGCTTCAGTTCATGAAGAACTTCAAAGTATGCAACCTCTGGCTGGTAACCAGCTTCGGTTAGAGTTTCAAAGCCATACTGAATTAGCTGTGATGCTCCACCACATAGAACTGCCTGCTCACCAAAAAGATCAGTCTCAGTTTCTTCGGTGAACGTGGTCTTGATGGTTCCAGCTCTGGTTCCACCGATAGCTTTTGAATATGAAAGTGCAAGATCAAAAGCGTGACCAGTGAAGTCCTGCTCAACAGCAACAAGATTTGGAACACCTCTGCCATCGATGTATTCACGACGAACGATGTGACCTGGACCTTTAGGGGCAACTAGAAAAACATCTACGTTTGCTGGTGGCTTGATGAAGCCGTAACGGATTGAGAAACCGTGGCCAAAGACGAGTGCTTTACCTTCGGTTAGGTTTGGCTCAATCTCCTTTGCGTAGATATCGCGCTGACGTGGATCTGGTGCCAAGATCATGATTACATCTGCCCAAGCAGCTGCCTCAGATACAGATAGAACCTTTAGACCAGCTTCTTCTGCCTTTGCTTTACTCTTTGAGTCTTCCTTTAGGCCAACCACAACATCAACGCCTGAATCCTTCAGGTTCAATGAGTGAGCGTGACCCTGGGAACCGTAGCCAATAACAGCTACTTTCTTGCTCTGGATAATGCTTAGATCGGCATCCTTGTCATAAAAGATTTCAGCCACTTGTTTTATCTCCTTGTTTTATGGTTAGTACTACTTAAGAACCTTCTCGGTGATTGACTTTGAACCTCGTCCAATAGCCAAAACACCCGACTGCACCAACTCTTTGATGCCGAAGGGTTCGAGAACTTTGATGAAGGCTTGACACTTGGCGGTTTCGCCAGTTACCTCAATGATTAGTGCATCGCTCGCGACGTCGATGACGCGGGCACGGAATAAGGTTACCGCTTCTAAGACCTGAGAACGACTTGCAGCATCAGTCTTCACCTTAATTAGCATGTGATCGCGCTGAACAGTGGTTTCAGGCTCTAGTTCAACGACCTTTATCACATTGATTAGCTTGTTTAGCTGCTTGGTTACCTGCTCCAGAGGTAGGCCTTCAACACTAACTACAACAGTGATACGAGATAAACCTTCAACTTCAGTAGTACCAACAGCCAAAGATTCTATGTTGAAGCCACGACGGGCGAACAATCCGGCAACACGGGTAAGTAGACCTGGACGGTCTTCAACTAGAAGGGATAGTACGTGATGTGACATTTACTCTTCCTCCCCTTCTTCCCAAACCGGTCGTTCATCTCGAGCGAACTGAACCGCATCGTTAGAAAGACCGGCTGGAACCATTGGCCAAACCATGGCATCTCTTCCAACGATGAAGTCAATAACAACAGGTCTGTCGTTGGTCTCCATAGCTAATTTGATGGCGGCGTCAACGTCTTCTTCTTTTTCAACGCGGATACCCAGGCAACCATAAGCGTCAGCTAACTTCACAAAGTCAGGAACCATGATGGTGTCTGTTCCAGTATTCAAATCTGTATTTGAGTATCGAGAGTTATAGAACAGTGTTTGCCACTGTCTAACCATTCCAAGTGAAGAGTTGTTAATGATGGCAACCTTGATTGGAATGTTGTTGATGGTGCAGGTAGCGAGTTCTTGGTTGGTCATCTGGAAACAACCATCGCCATCAATAGCCCATACCAATCTTTCTGGTTGAGCAACTTTTGCGCCCATCGCAGCAGGCACTGCATAACCCATAGTTCCAGCTCCACCGGAGTTCAACCAAGAGTTCGGTCTTTCATACTTAATAAACTGTGCTGACCACATCTGGTGTTGCCCGACACCAGCAGCAAAGATTGCTTCTGGACCAGAGAGCTCACCAATACGTGAGATAACAAACTGTGGTGACATCTTTCCATCGTCAGGCTGGGTATAGCCAAGTGGATAACGAGTTCTTAGATCGCTTAGGAATTTCCACCACTCAGCAATATCTGGCTTAGTTCCCTTGAGGTCCGCATTTAGTTCAGCGTTTAGTTCAGCGATGACTTCTTTCGCGTCACCAACAATAGGAACATCAGCAAAACGAATCTTGCCAATTTCAGCAGGATCAATATCTACGTGAATAACTTTTGCTCCAACAGCAAAAGTTTTTACTTGACCGGTAACGCGGTCATCAAAACGAGCACCAAGAGTAATAAGCAAATCGCTGCGCTGTAATGCAGTAACAGCTGGAACAGTTCCATGCATACCTGGCATACCTAGGTTCTGTGGATCTGAATCAGGGAATGCACCTCTTGCCATAAGAGTTGTCACGACAGGTGCACCAATTATTTTGGCTAGTTCAAGAAGTTCTAAGTGTGCTCCTGCTCTAACAATTCCGCCACCGACATAAAGTACAGGTCGCTTCGCTTCTTTTATTAGTTGAGCGGCAGCTTGAATCTGCTTGCCATGTGGCTTAGTAACCGGCTTGTATCCAGGAAGGTCAATCTTCGGTGGCCAAACGAATTCTGCTTTACCGTTCTGAGCATCTTTAGCAATGTCAACTAGAACTGGACCTGGGCGTCCTGTGGTTGCAATCAAGACAGCTGCTGCAAGAACACCAGGGATATCTTCAGCTTTAGTTACTAGGAAAGAGTGCTTGGTAATTGGCATGGTGATTCCAACAATGTCTGCCTCTTGGAAAGCATCGGTACCAATTGCAGTTGAGTTCACCTGACCGGTGATGGCAAGAAGTGGAACTGAGTCCATGTGTGCATCAGCAATAGCGGTCACCAGGTTGGTAGCTCCTGGTCCACTTGTTGCTATACAAACACCAAGTTTTCCTGAAGCAGAGGCGTAGCCTTCAGCTGCGTGACCGGCACCTTGTTCGTGACGAACCAGGATGTGTCTGATCTTGGTTGAATCCATTAGCGGGTCATAGGTAGGCAGAATTGCTCCACCAGGTAGACCAAAAATATCGGTAACACCTAGCAGCTCAAGGCTTCTTACGATTGCCTGAGCACCTGTTAAAACTTCGTTAGCCATCTCTATCCTTGTTTGGACCTGTGTTAACCGCAGTAAGCACCTTCAGCTGCTGAGTGCACCAGCTTTGAATATTTTGCGAGTACTCCACGGGTATAACGGGGTTCTAGTGGCACCCATTCTGCTTTACGGGCTGCCAACTCTTCTGGCTCAACTAGTAGTTCGAGCGTGCGAGCTGCGATGTTGACTCGTATTAAGTCTGAATCGCGTACCAGAGCAATCGGACCGCCATCGGTCGCCTCTGGTGCAATGTGTCCGATACAAAGGCCGGTTGTGCCGCCTGAGAATCGTCCGTCAGTCAAGAGTAATACATCTTTACCTAGTCCCGCACCTTTTATAGCGCTGGTGATCGCTAGCATCTCACGCATGCCAGGACCACCCTTAGGTCCTTCGTAGCGAATAACAACAACATCGCCCTTAGAGATCTTGCCTTCGGTTAGAGCCTGCATAGCTGCAGCTTCTCTTTCAAAGACACGAGCAGGGCCAGTGAAGTCTTCAAGATCAAAACCAGCGGTCTTCACAACAGCACCTTCAGGAGCCATTGAACCTTTGAGGATTGAGATTCCCCCAGTCTTGTGAATTGGGTTATTCAAAGCTCTGATGATCTTGCCATCTGGATCTGGTGGGTTAATGCCAGCTAGGTTCTCAGCAACGGTTTTACCGGTAACAGTAAGAGCATCACCGTGGATTAGACCTGCATCCAACAGAGCCTTCATAACAACTGGTACTCCACCAACACGGTCAACATCAGCCATTACGTATCTACCGAAAGGCTTTAGATCTCCCAGATGAGGAACCTTGTCTGCAATTCTGTTGAAGTCATCAAGAGTTAGATCAACTTCTGCTTCACGAGCAATAGCCAAGAAGTGCAGCACTGCATTGGTTGAACCACCAAAAGCCATGGTCACAGCAATTGCGTTCTCTAAAGCTTTCTTAGTGATGATATCCCTCGTAGTAATGCCCTTTGAGATTAGGTTAACTACCGCTTCACCTGAACGATGAGCCCAGTTATCTCTTCTTCTATCTGCAGAAGGAGGAGAAGCAGAACCAGGTAGTGACATACCCATAGCTTCTGCAGCACATGCCATTGTGTTAGCGGTATACATTCCACCACAGGCACCTTCACCTGGACAGATTGCTCGTTCAATACGATCAAGATCTTCAAGGCTCATGGTTCCAGCCTTACAAGCACCAACAGCCTCAAAAGCATCGATGATGGTTACTTCTTTTTCAGTGCCATCGGTGAGCTTGACCCATCCCGGAGCAATTGTTCCTGCATACAAGAACACTGAAGCAAGGTCTAAACGAGCCGCTGCCATCAACATGCCTGGCAGTGACTTGTCACATCCAGCTAGCAGAACTGAACCATCAAGTCTTTCAGCCTGCATAACTGTCTCAACTGAGTCAGCAATAACTTCCCTTGAAACTAGGGAGAAGTGCATACCCTCGTGACCCATGGAGATACCGTCTGATACGGAAATAGTGCCAAATTCAAGTGGATAGCCATTAGCAGCGTGGACACCCATCTTGGCTGCATCTGCTAAACGATCTAACGAAAGATTGCAAGGCGTTACCTCATTCCATGAGGATGCCACACCAATTTGAGGTTTTTCCCAGTCCTCATCACCCATGCCAACAGCTCTAAGCATTCCTCTGGCTGCTGCACGCTCAATACCGTCTGTTACAACCCGGCTTCTAGGCTTCATGTCGTTAGTCATTAGTCAAGTTTAGGCGAAATCAGTTCGTTATAAATAGGTCAATAGTTGGTTTAGCCTAGATACGTGCCAGCAAGCCAAGAAAACCTAGATGCCCAGAGCCTGGATCGTTATACCCAGGCTGCTATTAGCTCAAGCCGTGAGGTGATTCGGTCCTACTCAACGTCCTTCGGTTTGGCCAGTAATCTACTGAAACAACCGATTCGAACCCATGTTCAAAACATCTATGCTCTAGTTCGAGTTGCCGATGAAATCGTAGACGGTGCAGCAGCCGGTGCTCTGGGCCCTAATAGCCGAACTGAAACTAGTTCACAACTAGACAAGCTGGAGCAAGAAACTTACACAGCGATGAAACTAGGTTTTAGCACAAATCTTGTAGTTCATGCATTTGCAGATACCGCAAATAAAACAGGAATTACCAAAAAGCTAGTTGAACCGTTCTTTTACTCAATGCGTCTTGACTTGCTAAAGACCAAGCACGACCAAAAATCTTTTGACCTATATGTTTATGGTTCAGCTGAAGTCATCGGCCTTATGTGTTTGCAGGCTTTCAAGCAAAGCAAGATTTATTCCGTTCAGGAGCAAGAAACTCTAAGAATCGGAGCACAAGCTCTAGGAGCTGCTTTCCAGAAAGTTAACTTCCTAAGAGATCTAAAAGCAGATTTTGAACAACTAGGCAGAAGTTACTTCCCTCATGTAAATGTAGCTTCGTTCAATGAAGAGACAAAAAACCGTTTAGTTAAGGACATAAAGGAAGATTTAGCGTTATCGGCTAAGACCATTCCCCTTCTTCCAAGTTCATCTAGGAAAGCAGTTGTCGCAGCGCAACTACTATTTGATGCCCTCAACAGGAAGATTCAAAAGACTCCCGCAACTAAACTCATCAAAACGCGTATTCGTGTCACAGATATCCAAAAACTTTTCATCCTCCTAAAAGCAATGATCGGAGTAACTCCTAAATGACCCAAAAAAGCGCAATCATCGTCGGTGGCGGTATCGCAGGCTTAGCAACGGCAGCCCTGCTAGCTAAAGCCGGTATGAAGGTCCAGCTATTCGAAGCTAGAGAAAAAGTTGGTGGGAGAGCATACATCTGGGAGAAAGATGGCTTCACCTTCGACATGGGGCCATCTTGGTATCTGATGCCTGATGCTTTCGATCAGTTCTTCAAACTGATGGGCACCACAGCAGATAAAGAACTAGATTTAGTTCGTCTTGATCCTGCTTATAGAACAATCTTCGAAGGTCAAGATGAACCTATGTTTATGCATGAATCACTTGAAAAGAATCTGCAAGAGTTTGAAGCCTATGAACCAGGTTCAGCCAAGATGGTTCAAAAATACTTAGACAGTGCAGAAGAGACCTATCTGCTAGCTAACAAGCACTTCCTATACACAAACTTCCAGAACGCGAAATCTTTTACTCACCCAGATGTTGCTAAGAAAGCAGCGACTTTCATCAAGCATCTTCTAACTTCACTTTATGGTTTCTCTGCCAAGCATGTGAAGGATGAGAGATTACGTAAGGTTCTAAACTTCCCTGCTGTTTTCCTTGGTGCTTCGCCTTACGACACCCCAAGCATGTATCACTTGATGACACACATCGATATGAATGTTGGAGTGTTCTATCCTCAGGGTGGAATCTACAAGATCATCGAAGCAGTTGAGCGTCTTGCTAAAGCACACGGCGTTGAGATTCACACCAACTCCCCTGTTTCCAAAATCAATGTCAGCTCAGCTGGTCACGTTGAAGGTATCCAAGTTGGCACAGCTACATACAAAGCAGATGTTGTTGTTGCTAACGCTGACCTGCACTTTGTTGAAACCAAACTGCTAGATCCCAAATACCAGTCACTGCCACAAAAGTGGTGGGATAAGAGAATCCCAGGGCCTTCAGCTCTTCTCATGTATTTAGGTGTCAAAGGCAAGATCGACAACCTAGATCACCACACTTTGCTATACACAGATGACTGGGCAACTAACTTTGCTCAAGTTTTCAAGAAAGCCGATGGCAAGAGCAAAGTTGCACACCCTGCCAGCTTGTATATCTGTGCTCCTAGTAAGACAGATCCATCGGTTGCACCAGATGGATATGAGAACCTCTTTGTTCTAGTGCCAGCAGCAGCCGACCCTTCTATTGGTCGAGGTGGCATTGATAGATCTGGTGATCCAGCATTCGAAGCAGAAGCAGATCGCATCATTGATCAGATTGCTGAATGGTGCAAGATT
>RFYI01000027.1 GCA_009921165.1 Actinomycetota bacterium
ATATACCTCCTAGGAACAACTAGAGATGAACTAGATGGCTCTGTTTGGGCTGAAGTAATTCATAGCCACCTAGGTGGTAAACCTCCGGTAGTTGAACTAAGTGAAGAGAAAGCATTAGCTGAATTACTGCACGGCGCATCACTTCAAGGTCTAGTTGCATCTGCTCATGACCTGTCCGAAGGTGGACTAGCTCAAGCAATAGTTGAGAGCTCACTTAGATTCGGTATGGGAGCTAGATTTTGGCTGAACGAAATCACTGAACGTGACCATGTAGATCTAACTGCAGCACTATTCTCTGAATCAACAGGACGAGTAATCGTTTCAGTTGGTAGAGAAGACGATGTAAAGTTTGTTGGTCTTTGTGAAGCCCGAGGCATTCCAGTGCTAAGAATCGGCGTTACAGATCAATCGGGTCAGCTGGAAATCCAAGACATCGCTAACTGGAACCTAGCCGAACTAAAGAATGCTCACAGTTCAACTATCCCTGAGCTATTTGGCTAATACTTGATCTGTTCCAAACTACAGATGAGTTCAATTAACTTATCGCTATTCGGATCCAAGCAGTTCATCCCCACGACTCCATGTGAGAGCTGTGATCGATCAGGTAATCTTTAGCCTTTCTCCACTATTTAGAAATAGTAAAAGCGAGCTAGCTAGACAATACTAGTTACTTGCCGGGTATCTGCTTTGCAGCGGTAGTTTTCACTAAGTCTGTGAACCCAGGTTTTGCAGCTGTGACTTGCACTGTTAGCGAATGCCCTCGATCTGCATTAGCAACCACGTGAGTCATGTTAGTTTCTCCAGTGATAGCTGAACCATCACGCAACCATTGGTAGCGCAATGAGACACCAGCAAGCCAGTTACCCGAACTTACGCTCAGCGTAGTCCCAGCCCTAGCTGGTCCACCAATAATCCGCAGGCTTGGGCTGGTAGCGAAGACACCAGTCACGACTGTTGCTGTTGGAGTTGAATCTAAGCACTTAGTTTCGTAGTTCGCCCGGCTACCACAAACACGCACTTTCAAGGTCGATCCTAGGTCGCCTGCCTGAAGCACCAAGCTAGATGAAGTCGCTCCTAGAATCTCTTGGGAGTTTCTAAACCACTGATAAGTGAAAGTAACTTGAGGCCCCCAGGATGAACCAAGAACAGGTTTCAAAACAGATCCAACCATTGGGTTACCAGAAATAACTGGGCTTTGAGTAACTTCAAAGATCAACTTTTGAACTAGTTGCTCTGGGCTGGCTGCTAAAACTGTCTTTCCAGAACCATTTGTTGCAGCGACAACAAATCTAATCTTCTTTCCTACCTCAGCAGCACCAAGCTTAAACTTCAATGTTGCCTGAGTCATGCTTACTGCATTATCAACTAGCCAGAACTGACATAGCTTAGTTCCCCTAGCCCAAGCGCCAAAAGAGCCAGAAACCTTTGCTGAATACTTTGTTACTCCAACTATTGCTGGAGCGGATAAAGCAACCGAGTTGTCTAAAGCCCCAGAAGCACAAGGCGCATTAGGAATTACACTCGAGATAGCCGGAAGATCAACATCAGTGAACTGATCTGCAAAACCCTCGGCTGATTGAATAACTCGAACCTTGAGAGCAAGACCAAGATCTTCCAACCCTGGACGATACCCTGAACCCGCATCCAGCCAAGTTGTTCCATCGTGGCTGACCTTTATCTGAATGGTTGAGCCCTCTGTCTTGTTTGTGTATGAAACCCGCAAGCTCTCCCCCAGCTTGCTAGCACCAGAGACAGAAACATTAGTCAAAGCTGGGAACTCAGACAACTCAGCGGCACCCTCAGTTCTAGCAGTTGCAGTACTAGATGAATAACCAGACTTGCTTGCAGAAACTCTCACAGTCAGGACGTGCCCCGCGATAGGAGAAGTTATTGTGAATGTGCTTGATACCGCACCACCAATGGCTTGATTATCTAGAAGCCACTGGTAGCTAATAGCTGGATTATTGACATCTGTCTCGGCAGTAACTGAAACTGTCTTACCGACGGCAAGTTCTCCAGTAATACTTGAAACGGAAAGTTCTACCCTTGGCACATCAGCAACAGATGACCCAGGACCAACCAAAGAACCAGAGCTCAAACTCCAGTTAGTCGGCAAGGCCAATGGGTTACCTGAAATACCAGCACTTGAAACTCCATCGAGAGTTGCAGTAGCCATCCGAGCACGATCAAGATTGCTAGAGACAATCTTTGCTCCACTTAAGTTTGCATACAGCAACCAAGTCTGCGAAAGGTTAGTTCCAAAGAATCTAGAACCTGAAAGATTCGCCTTATTCAAATTCACGTTGCTCAGATTAGCCCCATCAAACTTTGAATTCGTGATGACCGAATTCTCAAAATTTCTACCAACCAAATTAGCGTCTGAGAAGTTCGCGTTATCGAGTAATAAGGTATTTGCCCCACAAGGATCGTCACAACTCAAATCAGCACCGCTGAAGTTCGTGGATACACCGGAAACATCGAGGTTTGTGTTTTGCAAATTGGCTGACGTGAGGTTTGTTGAAGACAGCGTCGCACCAGCCAATTTGGCACCGCTCAGATCAGCCTTACGCAAATCAGCATTGGATAAATCTGATCCGTACAAAGCCTTACCAGCGAGCAAAGAGTTTGCTAGAGAAGCGTCTTTTAAATTCGCATAAGGCCCTACCAGGTAGCCCTTCTCTAAGGCGTACTCTGGTGGCAAGCTTTTTGGAATACCAGTAACGTGACCGGATTTTATCCGTTTTGAAGATGAGACAAGATTCAATCGAGCGTTACCCATGTATGAGTCTTCGAAGGTGATTTTGTCGATTTTAGCAAGGTCAAATGACGCGTTGTAGAGATAGGTCGAACTTAGGTCGGCTTCTCCCAAGTAGGCTCGGTAAAACTCAGTTTGACTGAGAATACTTCCGGACATTTTTACGTGCTCTAAATCCGCGTAATGAAACGTAGAGCTCTGCAAATCAGAACCACGTAAATCGGCATCAGCGAGATTAGCTCCTCTAAAAGTCACGAGTGAACTCATACTCTTCGACAAATCTGCACCGAGCAAATTTGCTCCAGATAAATCTGATTTGTTCAATTCTGCCCGAGATAAATTTGCGCCAGTCAAATTCGAGTTGACCAGCTTCGATTCGACAAGTGCCGACCCAGAGATGTTAGCGCCTGCTAAATTCGAATTACTAAAATTGGCTTTGGTGAGGTTGGCCCCAGATAAATTTACCGCTGACAAGTCAAGCCCGCTGAAGTTCACACCAGCTAAATTGCGATTCGATAAATCACTGCCGATCAAGGAAATCAAGGGAGGAAGTTGGGAATCAGGCCCAACAAGCGTACCATCGGCCAAATACCAGTCAGTTGGTAAGGTGGGCGAACCAATTATGCCCGAAGAGATAACCTGATCTAATTTAGTGCCCGATAGTTCGGTTTTTGATAAATTGGTGTTGGTGAGGTTGGCCCCCCACAGATTAGAGCCTTCAAGATTCACGTTTGCGAAATTGACTCCAGACAGGTCGGTCCCAAAGAAATTGACTTGGGAGAGGGAAGTATTATCTAAGTAAGTCCTAGATAAATTTACTCCCGTCATATTCGCTCCCCTTAAATTAGTCCCTGATAAATTAGCACCTGATAAATTTGTGCCCGATAAATTGGCGCCACTTAGGTTTAGGTAAGTTAGATTCCTGTTGCTAAGGTCCATGCCACTCAAGTCCACCGATGGCCCAAAAATAACCTCATCTCTTAAAGTTGCACCATAAGCTACCGAGATTGGAGTGCTGTAGTACGCATAATAATATCCGCTAAAACTATCTGCCCTTACTCCGGTTAGGTTGGCCCATGTAAGATCCCTTCTTGGATTTTCATATCGGTAGTAGTTCCAATCGTTACAAATGCGTCGGGCTTTCGAAAGTGTCGACCATGAAAAATCAGTGTCCACTATATATGCCAAATCTAGGATTGCTCCTGTGAGGTCGGCGTGGATGAAAGATGCTGAATAAAGGCTTGACAAGGATAAATCCGTGCCTTTGAGTCTCGAGGCATAGAAATTTGCTCCACTCAAATTAGCTCCACTCAAATTAGCTACTGAAATATTCGCGAATGATAAATCAGCGCCAGATAAATCGGTGTTAGACAAATTTGCCGCAGTAAAATTCGTGTTACGAAGAGAATACCCTTGGAAATGAGCAGAAGAAAAGTTGCGCCCCGTGAAGTCGCATCCGTCTAAAATTTTGGTTTTACTTCGATCGCAGCTGTCATCAGCTATTGCTGGAGAAGGGATATTACCTAACGCGAATAGAAAAGCTGTAAATATTGCGATTAAGAATTTGGCGGGCTTGTGTGAAAGGAACATTGGGACTCCTACATTGCATTTGCCTAAATTCTATCCAGATAGTCCCCGTATGGGGCCTATATTCTTTTTCCATTGAGAGTTGGAGTGTCAGGCCAGATGTGGGCAACCCCTGGGAGTCTAGAGGTGACTAGATTCCCAGGGATTGAAGGTAAGGATAGAGTACTGTGTTTACCTATTTGATAGTCACTGAATTGGATGAGACTGTTACAGAGTTATAGCCAAGTTTGGTGGCCAGGACCTCCACTGAGATCCTGGAACCTGAATCAGCTTGAGAAATCCTGTAGCTCTTGGCAGTGCTGACAACAGCACCGTTTCTGAACCAGGTGTATGAAAACTTAGCTCCAGAATCCCAGGATCCATTGCTAACCGTTAGCATCTTTCCGATTTGGAATGTGCCAGCAATACTTGGTTTTCCTTGAAGCGATAGATCTGCAGCTGACACCAATTTGCCTTCGCTCTTAGTCACTAAGGAGTAATAGCCAGTTTTTGTTAGGGTCGCTTTAAAGGAAATATAGTGGCCAATGTCTTCGGCTTTCAAACTAAATACCGGCTTTGCTGAACTTGGAATCTCGATGCCATCTCGTAGCCATTGGTAGCTAACTTTTGCGCCATTTAGATCTTCGATGGTCGCAGTTAGTCTCTGGTTATATGTGTATTGACCTGACACACTGAGTTTTGGTGTTGGCATAGTGCCAGTTCCAACCAGAACAGTCGCACTAAAGTTTGTACTCAGGGAAACGCCACTCTTTATGAGACTAACTGCAACTGAGACTCGTTTTCCTAAATCAGCAGCTGACAGAACATAACTTCTGTTATTTCCAGCAGTCATCTTTTTACCATCTCGATACCACTGATATATCGCTGTGGTGTTTGAAGAAACAGCCATGGATGCAACCAGAGCAGAACCAACTGTCGGTGTGCCAACAATGACAGGTGTTGTGCCGGACTGAGCCGGGACCAAACCATCAGAGGCTACCGTGACTGCACCAGATGTCACGCTCTGCGATGAGTATCCAGGTTTGATTCCAGTAACAGTTACCGAGATCGCGTGCCCAGCATCATCTACAGAAATTGTGTAATTCCTAGCAGTTGCACCGTTTATCGCTATTCCATCTGAGAGCCACTTATATTCAAGGACAACTCCCTCATCCCAGTTACTTGTGTTTGGCGATAACACTTGGCCCACCTGCGCTGTAGCCATGATGCTCGCTGAGCCCTTATTGACTTGAGACTTTACAAGCTTGCCGGCTGTTATTTGCCAGCCATCTGGGTAACTCTGAGCTGGACCAACAATGTTTTCTCCGGTTACGCCATCAAGCTGTGACCCCGTGAGATTAGCCAGAGATAAGTTAGCCCCGGTTAGATTTGCAGCAAGAAGAGTAGCTGTCTGCAGGTTGGCGAAGTTCAACTTTGTGTTTGTCAAATTAGCACTGCTTAGATCTGTCGCGAGAAGCACAGTAGAGATCAACTTAGCGCCAGTGAGGTTTGCACCAGTCAAATTAGCGGCAGTCAAATCTGCACTAGTAAGGTCTGTCCCACTCAGGTCAATTCCAGAGAGATTGGCAGATCTCAGATTTAGCCCTACCAGTGACTGCCCAGACATATTCACGCCAGACAAGTCGGTTCCTGGACCAATCAAATAGCCAGAGTAAATAGACCAACCCCCAGGCAAACCGTTTGGCACACCCAGAATTCTTCCGCTGCGCACACCACCCATTACAGCTCCGCTTAGCGAAGCGCTTGTCAAATTAGCTCCACTTAGATTACTGAAGCTAAGGTTTGCGTAATTCAGATTGGCAGAGGCGAAGTTAGTGCCTGTTAGGTCAAGGTGATCCAAACTCAAGGAGTAAAGGTATGCACCAGCGAGGTTAGCACCAGATCCAATGAAGTAACCATTGCTAAATCTCCAACCAGTTGGAACTTGGCTTGGTGTTCCGGAGGTGTTACCTGAAGTTACTCCCAGCATAGATGTTCCTTGGAAGTTAGCTCCTGACACGTTAGCTCCGTAGAGTCTGACGTTTGCAAGGTTTGACCCATTGAACTTAGTTCCACTTAGGTTTGCGTAGTAGAAATCAAAATCACTTAAGTTCAGATTTGATAAGTCCAGACCAGAAAGGTCAACGTAAGCAGAGCTCTTGTTGATTCCAACTTGAACAGAATCTGATTCAAGAGTTAGGTCCTTGTAGTTTGATGCACTTCCAGTTACCTGCACTTTGAAGCTACGACCAAAGTCAGCTTTGGTTAGAGTCAGGGAACTATTAGTAGCCGAAGGCAGAAGAACTCCATCACGATACCAGCGGTAACTTAAGTTAGCGTTGGTCCAAGACCCAGGGGACACATACAGTGTCGAACCAATAGTTGCGTTACCTGTTATTTGTGGTTGCCCACTCTGGGAAATGTCACCTAAACCGATTCGGACACTAGGGCTTGTAGCTGTAGAGGTTTGGTAACCCTCTGAAGACCAAGTAGTAATTACGCTGATTGAGTTTCCATACTCCCAATACCTAGGAGTGTATGAAGAACCTGTTTCACCCCAGATGTAGTTACCATCACGAAGCCACTGGTAAGTTACCTGAGCATAAGGATCTACTGCACCTTGACTGACTTGCAGCAAACTACCCACCTTAGGCGATCCGCTAATCACTGGCGAATTAGACCCCGTGAAAATTCCCCAAGTAATTTGAATTGGGTCGCTTTCAAGAACTATGGTTTCATAGCCGACTTTGGTGGCAGTAAGTTTCAGCGTTACCCGATGGTTTAAATCAGACTCACGAACCAGGTAGCTTTCACCGTTCTGCCCATAGATGTCATTGCCATCCATTTTCCACTGGTAGTTAAAGTAAGTACCAGCAGGCCAGCTACCCTTATCAACAGTCAGGTAATGGCCAATAGCTGTAGCACCATTAACTACTGGCTTAGAAGTCGAATCAAAAGTCTTCGCTACAAAATCAACGGGATCTGAGGAAGCTGATTCGGTGTAGTAGCCAGGCTTAGATCCATATACGGTTACGGAAATTTTCTGGCCTACGTCTCGTTGAGTAAGTCCGTAGGTGGGCGCTTGGGAAGACGCAATGTAGCTTCCGTTCAAATACCAGTAATACCAAAGGTTCACGCCAGATTCCCACGTACCTGCATCTGCGACTAAAGTCTTACCGACTTCAAACTCTCCGATGATCTGTGGTTTTGGCTTTAGCGTCTGCCTAGCCAAATCAACGATTGGTGCCTGCTCGCTAATAACTGAAGTGGTTACATAACCAGGGGCTGATGCTATAACTTTCACTCGGATCATCTTGTCTACAAGAGAAGAGTCGAGTCGTAGTGTGGAATCAGTAGCTCCTGCAATCGGCTGCCCACCAGCTAACCATTGATAACTAAGAGTAGTTCCAGCATCCCAAGCCCCAGGCACAGCCTGCAAATCATTTCCAACTACTGCAGTTCCAGTTATCGAAGGAGTTGGCTGGTTAGTAAATTCCTGTAAGTGCTTGAATTTTGCTATGCCAAGTATCGTCTTGACATAAAGATTGCCGGTTGAGTCAAAGAAGATGACGGATCCTGCGCCATAGTAGTCCCCATTGATGTCTAGAGCAGTTTGCCCATTAGAGTTTTGCCTGAATATTTTTCCTTTCAACTCTCCTGCAGCTCCGAAGACTTTTACTTGCGCCCCTTGGGAACTTGATACCAATACCGCCGTGTCAAGATTCGATGATTGAGATATTCCCCACAAGGTTGAGTACCCCATCATGTTCAACTGGAAAGAGTCAAGGTACTGTCCACTGTCCCACCAGCCCACCGGTGTTGCACTGTCACGCACTGCAATTGTGCAGATTGATGAGCACCCTTTGCTCGTTGTTAGAAAGTCTCTCTGGGCGTTCTTTCCTACTGTCGAGTATCCTCCAATCGCGAATACTGTGCCTTCGAGTTTGCCAGACAACATTTTGTATTCCGCCCCTCCTCCAGTTTCAAGTTCTGTTACAAAGTCTCCAAATTGTGTTAGCGCTCTTGTTTTCCAATTGTCTTGGTTTCGCACCACTAGATTTCCTGAAGGTAAAAAGTCCACTTTGTAACGTTTAGACCCTGAGAAATTGTTATCCAGCGTGAATGTGCTAATGAGGGACCCATCCTTGGAGTAAAGGTTGATTCTTCGATTGCCATCAACCACCGCAATCTCATCGTTCGGGCCGATAGCGGCATTCTGAAAGTTGATACTTTCGGCAAATAGTTCTCCTGCTTTGAAATCTGGGGTTGAACCAATCTGAGTAAAAGTGTTATTAGCGAAGTCAGCAAGAAACAACTGGGTGGTTTCTCTATTCTTCACATAACCGAAATCCGATCTACCAAGCGGGCGAAAATTTTCGTATTCAGCCGGTAGTGTTGGAATTTGGTAAGTGTCAAGCACTTTCGCTGTTGTCAGCGAGTATTTAGTACTAGTAGATCCGGCAAATGTCCAAATTCCTGGAATGTCTCCCGATGTATCTACAGATATCACAGAAGTTTGATACCCAAGCCATGGTGTGATTTCGGATCTGATATATGATCCGTACGTATTTCTGTATTCAATAACCGCTGGACCTCCAGTGAGGTGGACCTTGAATTTGCCGTCTCTGGAGATGTGAGAGCGATATATATTGAAGCCCTGCCCGTCAACACTGACTGCGTAGTAGTGCTGAATGCCACTGTACACACCGTATGACCAAGTATGGTTACTAGTACTAGGTCCTTCCCCATATGAGGTGGCCTGAGAAGTTCTGTCAGTGTTGATATTTCGGATAGTGACTTCGCCTTGAAGGTTAGTGGAGATGATGTTATCGCTCAAGATGCGCCAGTCAGACCAATATCTGGAGAGTTGGTAAATCCAATTTTTTTGTCCAAACACATCCATCTCATAAACTCCGCTGATGTCAGAAATCACTATGTTGCCGTTCGGCAGCATAGCTGCCGAGTATGTTGGATTAGCTGTTAGTCCTTGAGTGCTCTCTCCCCAAGACCTCATGAATTGGCCTTCTTTACTAAACTGTGAGACGGTTCCGTCTGGGAGTATGTTGAGGATGGTTTCAGAGACCTGATCCCAAGTTAGAGTTCCTCTCGCTACAGATGGTGGCAACAACTTATTGACATATCCATCGAATGCGTATGGAAGATTTGATTCTTCAGCATTCGCTGCAGGGGTTATTGATGTTAGGGCAGTCAATAGCCCAACAAGCATTGCAATGGATATTGAAGTCAGTTTTCTTAAATAGGTCACTTTAGTCCTCAGGCTAGAAGGGTTTTCCACTCAATTTTGGCAGACTCGTTGTCGTTTGACAACGAAATCAAAGGTCACAAGACATTGTTCCCTGATTGTTATCCTCTTAGTGTTGTTGGTTGAAATGTCACTAGCATCTGGCACTCTGGTAGTGACTAATGAGCAAAGGGTTATATGTATATAAGAGAGTCACTTTGGTGGCTAGGTCTCTTGGCTTGGCGGACGTTCTTGAGAAGCTAAAGCCCTACGAAGATGCCATATTAGAGGCCAAGCTTGCTGGGGAAGACCAGTCTTTGGCCCAGAAATACGGTGTTTTGTTTGAAGACATGCTTGTTGCTGAGCTTCTGGCTTCAGTGCCTGAGGGTATCGTAGCTAGGCCTGAAAAGGATGGAGATCTAGACCAAACAATTGCATTAATGTCCGACGGTGTCCCAATTATCTACCAAGGTGGTTTGAAGCGAGTCTTCAAGGGGACCATCTTCAGTGGTAGGCCTGACTTCCTTGTCAGAGCGGACTGGGACTTGGTCTTTATTGACGGGAAGCTTGCTGCGACCAAGAAAGCAGGTTCAACACAGGAGCTTCATAAATACACTGCCTGGGATGCTAAGTACGGTGGTAATGCCAAACCTGCTTATCTACTCCAGGTTGGCCTATATGTAGATGCATTGGATGCTCTTGGCTTTAAAGCTGAAGGAGAAAGACACGGTCTAGTGCTTGGGTCTAGAACAATTGAAACCTTTGAAGAGATAGAAATAGTTCCAGCGATGAGGCTAGCTCGAGAAAAGATCGTTGAAATCGTTGAACAGACAACAGACGCTAATTATATCGCTCAGCTCAGCGCAGAAAATTTGGTTTGGCATTGCCCTGCTAAGAGCAACTGTGACATTTGTGAATACCCTGATTTGTGTTCGGATGATAGACATAAGACTGATGACCTGGTGCAGGTTGCTAACATCACGCAGAATCAAATTGCAAAACTTGCCAGCAGTGACATCTTCACCATGGAGGCATTGGCTGAGGCTACTGATGATCAGCGACCATTTCGAATGTCAGATGACACTTTCAAAAAAATAAGGATGCAGGCTCGCACTCAAGTTGAGTCAAAGAAGCTCGGTATTCCAAAATCACATCTTCTCGATGACCCAATGATTCAGTATCTTCCGCCTAAATCTGAACTTGATATCTTTTTTGATTTTGAGGGCTTCCCGTATTTCACAGAACGTGGCGGACTCGAATATCTATTCGGTAATTATGTTTGGGGTGACGGTAAAAACGAAGGTGTGCCACTTGATTCGCTATTCACTGAATTTTGGGCTCATGATAGAGCAGAAGAGAAAGTGGCTTTTGCTGGATTTATGGAATGGGCATTAGATCGTATGCGAAAGGATCCAGGAGCACACATATATCACTATGCAAGTTACGAGGCCTCGGCACTAAAGCGCTTGGCTATTCGCCATGGTATCTACGAGAACGAAGTAGCTTGGCTTATCAATACTGGACGACTGGTAGACATGTATAACTTCGTTCGTAATTCCTTGATAGTTGGTGAGGAAAGTTACTCCATCAAGAAGCTAGAACGTCACTACAAGTTCCAACGTTCTGCTGAGGTTACCAAAGCCTCTGCAAGCATCGACGAATACGACCGGTGGCGTGAATTACAAACTCTAATCAACAACCCAGACGTTGCGGCTGAAGATAAGGCAAGAATCAAGGCCGAAGCCGACAAAGTGTATGCGGAGTTACGACTCTATAATCTAGAAGATGTTTGGTCTACTAGAGAGTTATATCGTTGGTTAGCAGCGATGCCTGGGGCAAGCACAAAATATGGCGAAACTGAATCTGATGATTCAGATGCGGAGGATGGGCAACGCTCTCTAAGTAAAAGTGAACTAGAGCTAGTTGAGTTACAAGCCCAAACTAAAGAACTCTTCGACAAAGTTGAGAACTGGCCTTGGGGTAAAGATCAAGAAGCAGACTACCGAGCACAAATCTGGCTAGCGCTCACTCATTCGATTCTCTTCTATAAGAGAGAAGATGTAATGTTCTGGGCTGATGTCTCTATCAGAGTCTTGATGGAAGATGACGCTTTATCAGAAGACAGAACAGGTGCTTCGATAAGTGAAGTAACTGAAATTCATAGAGAAATCAAGACTAGCCGCGAAGGTGACGAACGCCTGGTGGTCACCTACGAAGCACTGCTGCCTGAAGAAGACCTCTTCATTCCTGAAGAGGGGATGCGAGTCTTAATTAGATACCGCGGCTCAGGTAACCGGCAAAAGAGAGACTATGGCTCAGTTATTGAATTTCTTGATGGCAAGGTGGCTTTCCAAAGAACTATAACTAAGAAATCTGATGCATACGTTCCTAATGCCATTATCGATATCACCAACTACCCGACCACTGCTAAGCAAAGAGAGCTTTTAGCCTTAGCTAATGAAATAGCTGAAAAGTGGATTGGTCCTGAACATCCAGCTCCAGTTGGTTTAGCAATCATGGATCTATTGATGCGACGCGAACCTAGGCTTATTGCTAGCCAGCCTCTTCCAACTGCTGATCCAACTAACTACCTTCCAGCAGTAATCCAAGCTGTCGAGTCACTAGACCATTCAGTTCTTGCCATCCAAGGCCCTCCTGGTTCGGGTAAAACTTATTTAGCATCAAGAACAATAGCCAAACTCGTTGCCTCTGGGAAACGAGTTGGGGTAACTGCAAATTCTCATTCAGCTATTGAAAATGTTTTAGAAGCATGTATTGAGGCTGGGGTAGATCCAGAATGCATCATTAAGGTGCAAAAGGAAGGGGAAGAACGCCCTTGGGTTACCCGCAAAGACAATGGTCCGGCATCGACCTGGTTAAAGAATCAGACCGGTGCTTACCTGGTTGCTGGAACATCTTTCTTTTTCTCAAATGAGAAGATTCGACAGAACCATCTCGATTACCTCTTTATTGATGAAGCCGCTCAATTTTCACTTGTTGATTGCATGGCTGTCAGCGGTGTCGCAGATAACCTCGTGTTGATGGGTGACCCCCAGCAACTGGCTCAAGTTGTCACTGCAGTTCATCCAGGTGGTGTTGAGAACTCAGCACTAGGTCATTACATGGGAGATAACTCAATACTTCCTGCCAACATGGGCTACTTCATTGAGATCACTAGACGATTGCATCCAGATATAAACCATGCTGTGAGTTGGTTGGCTTATGAGGGGAAACTTCGATCTCACCCAGACACTGAATCCAACTTCATCACCGGGCATGAAACTGGTATCACTTCAGTCCCTGTCCCGCACCTGGGGAATTCAACTTCAAGTGAAGAAGAAGCAAAGGTTGTAATAGACCTTGTCAAAGCATTGCACGGTGAAACTGATCCAAACAACGTTCTAGTCGTTGCCGCTTATAACGCTCAGGTTGATTTGATTCGAAGCTACCTGGATAAAAGCGGTCTTGCAAAAGTGATGGTAGGAACAGTAGATAAATTCCAAGGTCGAGAGGGTCTTGCCGTGATATACAGCTTCGCTGCTTCTTCCAGCATGGATGCCCCTAGAGGGCTCGAGTTCCTCCTAGACCGCAACAGGCTCAATGTTGCCATTAGCCGAGCTAAGGCGACTTGCTATCTAGTTTTCAGCGACACATTGCTAAGAAGCAGTTTTAAAACTGTCGCAGAGGTAAAGGCAATAAGCAGGCTTGCCGGGTTATTAGAGATAGCTGCTAGATAGGTTCTTTACCGCAGTCATGCATGTCAACTCGGTGCTTGCAAGACTTGTCAAAGACGATCCAACTTCCTTTGGGAGCTGAAATAGCTGCTCTGGTGTGTGGATCACACATGAATTCAAAGTGTGAACAGTTTGGGCAGATGAGCCTGTGTGTTGCTTTGTCTTCACAGTCTCTATAGTCACAAGAGATGTTGAAATCTAGATGCTCTATTGAACTGCGCTTTAGGGTAGTTACTCCTGAGTCGCTGTTTTGTTCATTCACAATTCAATATTACAAAGTCAATCCCAGATACAAAACTGTTCACCAATAGACTCACAACATGAAGAAATTTCAGCATTTCCTAGAGGTATTTATCTTTGGCGCAAGATGGTTACTCGCTCCGCTATACATCGGTTTAGTGGGAGCTCTTGGACTATTGCTCTGGCGTTACTCATTAGAGTTCTTAGCCCTGGCTAAACACATCAATAGCCCAGATGCTCACGATTTCACACTCGATTTACTAGGTCTTCTTGATTTGGTTCTGCTAGGAAACCTAGTTGTTATTGTTCTTTTTGCCGGCTACGAAAACTTCGTTAGCAAGATTGAAATCGCAGAAGACAACACCGACCGACCTTCTTGGATGGGCACCATTGACTTTAGCGGACTAAAACTAAAGCTAATTGGATCACTTGTTGCGCTATCTGTAATTGAACTTCTAAAAGACTTCATCGAACTCTCAAACCATGAAGCTGAGAATGTTGGTCAGGGAACTATCTGGAGAATTATTCTCCACCTAACCTTCGTAGTTTCAGGTGTGCTATTTGCCCTTATGGACAGACTCAGTGAAATGGGTGGGAAACATTCTGCCGGTGACTAGTTAGCTGATTGAAATTGATCGGCTAAACCAAAGACTGACCTAACCGGGTAGCTCAGATACTCAGCCCATTCAAGAAGTCTTGGTTCACGCCATGCATAGTCCCCTGCCACTTGAGCTAAACAAGACCAATAAAACACGGTTACTAGATCTATCGTTAGGTAGTTCTTAGTGTCTTCTTCAAATACTCTGCCCAATACTCTTCTGAGCAATTGTGGCACTTGGGCTAGACCATATTCATGAATAGAATCCAACACCAGAAGCTCTACTTGATCTGCTCTTCTTGAGTTCCAAATAGGTGTTGCTTCAGAGATTCTGAGCATCCTGGAAACTCTTAGCGCCTTCTTGAAACTGGCTTGATCTAGAGCTAAAAGTAACCCTTCAAATCTCTCTAACTCGTAGCCTGCAAGTCTTAGATCCAGGATGTCCGGGTAATAGAGCATCCCTGTGAGGGAAGGCCTACCGGCAGGTGGGTCAAGTCTTACCTGGTCCTTATCGGCGTCATCAAAATCTTGCATGAATCAATTGTCCTAGGTCTGAGCTAGGTTCAGAGTCAACTAACAAACATAGGGGTTAGCAATGAAGGCTTTATTCAACGGTTGTTTTAGTTTTATAGCGATGGCGTTCGCTCTGGTGTTCTTCATTCAATATCCAGTGGTGTTCTGGATAGTGATTGCAATATTCGCGGTTGTCATAATTCTGGGGTTCCGGGCAGGACTGCGACAACGAGATGCCAAGACCAAGTCACTTGGAGCAAAACAGGCAGTTACTGACGATGAAGAAGGGGATCTCCGCCATCACTACAACCACGGTGGGACGTTACTAGGTATCGATAACCCAGATACTATTCAAAACCAATCAACTTCATTCGATGATGAAGAAGAACATCACTAACCAAGCATGTCGTGCAAAACGATGGTTGCATCGCGAGCAGGACCAACACCGATAGCTGAGATGCGACAGTTGCTCATCTTCTCTAGTGCTCTCACATAGTCCTGAGCATTCCTAGGAAGCTCTTCGAAAGTTCTGCACCCGGTGATGTCTTCATCCCAACCAGGGAAGTTTTCATAGATAGGTTTGGCGTGATGGAAGTCTGATTGTGAAACAGGAACTTCGTCGACTCTCTTGCCATCGACTTCATAAGCAACACAAACAGGAATCTCTTTGATACCAGTAAGAACATCCAATTTGGTTAGAACAAAATCAGTAAGGCCATTAATACGAGCTGAATAACGCGCTATCGGAGCGTCATACCAACCGCAGCGACGGGGACGACCAGTGGTTGTTCCATACTCGTGGCCGGTCTTACGAAGTAACTCGCCCCACTCATCAAATAGTTCTGTTGGGAAAGGACCTGCACCAACACGAGTTGTGTATGCCTTAACGATTCCAATGACGTGCTGGAATAAACCAGGACCGATACCTGATCCAGTTGCTGCTCCACCTGCAGTTGCATTTGATGAAGTAACAAAAGGATAGGTTCCGTGGTCGACATCAAGCATTGTTGCCTGTCCACCTTCAAACAAAACGTTCTTGCCAGCTTCAATAGCTTGGTGTAGTTCTAGTGCAGTGTCAGAAACCATCGGGCGAAGACGTTCTGTGTATGTCAAGAGTTCAGAAACAATTTCATCAACTCTTATTGCAGCGCGGTTATAAACCTTAGTTAGCAACTGGTTTTTCTGAACTAATGCAGCTTCAACTTTTTGACGAAGAATAGATTCATCAAACAAATCTTGAATACGAATACCAACACGGTTGATCTTGTCAGCATAGGTTGGTCCAATTCCTCGACCAGTAGTTCCAATAGCACGCTTACCTAAGAAACGTTCTGCTGTCTTATCAAGTGATACGTGATAAGGAGTAATGACATGTGCATTGGCTGAAACACGCAAACGACTGGTGTCTATTCCTCTGGCATTCAAAGCATCTAGTTCTTCAAACAAAACCTGCAAGTCGATAACAACACCGTTAGAAATAACCGGAATGACTCCAGGAGTCAAAATACCTGAAGGTAGTAAGTGCAATGCATACTTTTCATCACCGATGACAACAGTGTGACCTGCGTTGTTACCACCATTGAATTTCACAACATATTCAATATGTTCAGCCAACAAGTCGGTAGCTTTACCCTTACCCTCGT
>RFYI01000028.1 GCA_009921165.1 Actinomycetota bacterium
GCTTTGGTGCAAACACCATCAAAGGAAGTGACAGAGAATGTTATTGCAGATGTTATCTCGCAAGGATACAAACTAGGTGATCGCCTAATTCGTCCAGCTATGGTTGCAGTATTCATTCCAGAAGAGAAGTAATAATTCATGGCAAGTCAAGATTGGTTAGAGAAAGACTTCTATAAGGTCCTTGGCGTTGCTAAAGATGTGTCTGAAGCAGAGCTGAAAAAGGTCTATCGCAAGCTAGCTAGAAAGTATCATCCAGATTCAAACTCGGGTGATGCTAAGGCAGAAGCTAAGTTCAAAGAAATCTCAGAGGCGTATTCAGTTCTTTCGGATAAAGATACGAGAAGAGAATACGATCAGTTCAGAGCTATGGGTGGTGGAGCTAGGTTCACAGCTCCCGGTGGACAGGGTCAATCATCTCAAGGCTTTGAAGATGTCTTTGCCAATCTATTTGGTGGTCGCGGTGGCTTTGGCGGTTTTGGTGGACCTGTGCCAGGTTCAGATCTTTCGGCTAGCACTTCAATTCCTTTTATTGATTCTGTTAATGGAACAACCATCAAGTTGGAATACCAAGGCATGGCACCAATTAATGCAAAGATTCCTGCTGGTGTTTTAGATGGTCAAAAGATTAAGTTGCGCGGAAAAGGACAACCTTCTCCTAACGGTGGACCTAACGGTGATCTGATTATTACTGTCACTGTGAAACCTCATCCAGTATTTAGTCGCGATGGCAATAATCTTCGAGTTACTGTTCCTATCACTTTTGCTGAAGCTGTTTTAGGTGCAACCATTTCAGTTCCTACTCTTGGCGGAGACCCGGTGAAACTAAAAGTTTCACCTAATACTCCAAACGGTAGAGTTCTAAAAGTTAAAGGTAAAGGTGTCTCATCAGCTAAAGGTGTTGGTAACCTGTTAGCCAAGGTTGAAATTGTTGTCCCGGCACATGTTTCAGATAAGGCAGCTAAAGCACTTCAAGAATTTGATGACTTACTACCTAAAGAAGATCCAAGACAAGATCTGCTAAACAGAGCCGGACTACTCTGATGAACAACATCGACCCAGATGCGCCTATTCTCACCATCGCAGCAGCAGCTGAACTAGCCCGAATGCGACTGGTCAGAGTCGAAGATACACTCTAAGGAATGTCACTCAGTTAGTTGAAGTTGCAAAACTATCTAATGAAGGAGTCTCGCTGGTTGCTATCAAGCGAATCATGGAGTTAGAAAACCAAGCAGCAGATCTAATTGGCAGAGTCACTGAATTAGAGAATCTGGTAGAACAGCTCGCCTCTAGACAACCTGGCGCACGCGTTTTCGCAGTCGGTGATTCAGGCACTATTTCTTTACCGTCAGGTAAGCGCCCAAAGAAATCTAACGCCGTTGAGATATGGCGAGACAACTGAGCGTTTAGCCGTATTAGCCGTTCTGCCATGGGTCTACTATACGAAGGGAAGGCGCTCGCGGCATAAATTTTCAGCCATGTTTTCAGCCATGTTCTGTGCTCAAGAAACACAAAAACCCTATTTCTAGGGGTTTTTGCTGGGATGGTGGAGATGGGGGGAATCATCATTCCCTTTTATCTAGGCTAATTTAGGGCTATTGTCTTGTATTTCAGCCATGTTTTCAGCCATCTTTTCCATCTTTTCAACACCTAATTACGGTTCCTAACCTCATTAGGATTACTTGAAACCGTTGGGATTCCAAGTGAGTTGGAGATAGTAAACACCGCCCTGTG
Source organism: Actinomycetota bacterium (assembly GCA_009921165.1). GTDB lineage: Bacteria > Actinomycetota > Actinomycetes > Actinomycetales > Microbacteriaceae > Rhodoluna. The sequence continues at coordinate 1,732 of RFYI01000028.1, forward strand.
AGTCGAAATCCGATTTAGCGATGTAGTTGTTTCCAAAGCCAACTGATGTCTCCTGAAAATCTGAAGCGGCTACACCGAACAAATCAGTTGTTACACAGTCAATAGCACTCGAATCTTTGGATGTGGCATAGAGTCCCATGGTTTTTGTTCCATAGGAGTCTTTGTCATTACTGATTGACCAAACATTTTGATCGGAATAAATATTGCTTGCGGTTCCTATCCAAACGCTTGTATTGCTCTTACCAGGATTCGTATTTCCCAGAGGGAACCCGCATTTTTGGAGTGATTTTTGCCAATGTGTAGACAGTGCCTTTTGGCTTGAAGGTTGATAATTTTCCAATGCGGCTTGCTTCAGAGAGGGTTGGATTCCAAACCAGGCGGCTACACCTATAAGTGCCAGAACTACCACTGTTGTAGAAATAGCAGTAAGTAAGAATTTGGGAGTCCTTCTGTAGGCTGCCCGTTCTTTCCTGTGAATCTCTTGCTGAAAACGGTATTCAGTGGCTCTGGCTTCTTGTTCTTTCCTCCGAGATTCCTCCATTTTTGCCTGCGATAGGAGAGCCGTTTGAACCTCAATACCGATGTCTTTACCGCAATAACGGCATACTTTTGCTTCGTGCTTTACCCATTCGGCACAATAGGGGCATTTGACCTCTTTACCTGCGGGAGATACTCGAATCTCGCTGTTCAAAAGTTCAGCAGGCTTGTCAATCCTAGGTATTGCCAAAGCAACCAGAATCCCCACGAAGAAACTGAAGAAAAATGACAGGAGAAAAAAGCCACCTGCCGATCTACCCTTTTGACTTGCTACATAAGCAACAATCGCTGAGAAAATGCCATTTACAAGCAAAATCAGGATTAGGTAAGTTCCTAGAAAATCTGACATTTTTCCCCTTACGGCTACTTAATTTTGGATGCCTTTGAAGCCTTGCCGGCTGGAGAGTAGCCGGCAGCTGTTTGCTTGACTAACAGGCTTAGTTTCTTGCCAACTTGCTTTGGCAGAATCTTGTATGAGTTCTTTGTCGCACCCTTGATTGGCTTGCCGTTTAAGAGCCAGGTGTATTTGATTTTGGCCCCTTTTACCCAAGCCAATACATTAGCTTTCACCGTCTTACCTTTAGCGATAGAGCCGGTTATCTTTGGAGCTTTGACGGACATGGTTCCAGGTGCAATCGGCTTATCTACAGATTTCATCGACTTGGCAGCACCGCCAGTGCCGGTTCCAGTTACTGTGACGCTCACACCTTTTTTATAGTCTCCAACAACTAGCTTGTATGTATTTTCTGTTGCGTCTGAAATCGGTTCTCCATTGCGCTCCCATTGGTAGGTGAGCTCGATACCTTCATCCCAGGTGCCGGCAACAGCGGTGAGTTTAGATCCAACTTTTGCTAAGCCGGTGATCTTTGGAGTCGGGGTTAGAAACAGGATTACCTTGATAGTTCCACTAACGAAGATGAAATTACTTGGTAACCCAATAGGTGTTCCGATAATGTTTCCAGAAATGACACCTAGGAGTTTGGCCCCAGTCAGATTAGCGCCCTCCATGGCTGCCCCAGTTAACGTCGCATCCCTGAGATCTGCATTATTGAATTCAGTTAGAAGTAGTGAAGCTCCAGTTAGATCTGCCTCGCGTAAATCAAATCCCTTGAGATCAGCTCCGTTTAGATTGGCTGTTGGTCCTAGCAAGAAACCTCTTAGGTATTGCCATGGAGCGGGAACATCGATTGGTTCTCCGATTAGGTCACGCGCAATAACTTGATCCAAAATCGCATCGGTCAAAATGGTTTCAGTGAGATTTGCACCAGCTAGATTCACGCCAGTTAGATTTATTCCAGTTAGATCGACCCCGGCAAGATTTGCACCACTTAAATTACCAGATACGAAATTTACTCCAGTTAGATTTAAGCTTCGAAGATCAAGTCCTGACCAGTTTGTTGTGCTTAGGTTTGCTGTCGGTCCGACAAGGTAGCCATTAAATAGTTTCCAGCTTTCATCAAGTCCAACTGGCTCTCCAATCAGATCCGCGGTAATCAATCCAGTCAGGTCAACACCAGCGAGGTTTGCATCGGTAATGTTTGCAGAGCTGAGGTTGGCACCAGCAATATTGGTTTGAGTTAGGTTAACCCCTGAGAGGTCTGAGTTAGCTAGGTTAGCTGCCGCCAAATTTACCCCTGATAGATCGATGTCTTTGAAATCGAAATTCCTCAGGTCTGCACTACTTAAGTTTGCTCCAGGGCCAAAAAGGAATCCACGACGGAGCACCCAGCCAGCAGGAAGTGCACGAGGTTTTCCAATTAGCCCAGATGTGCGTAAATCCTGCAGGTTCATCTCACTGAAGTTCGTGTCAGTGATATTTGTATCAACCAGGCCCGCAGCGTTGAGGGTTACTCCCTGCATATCCATTCCGGAAAGATTTGCTCTTATTAAATTTGCAGCACTTAGCGAAGCCGAAGAGATGTTGTATTTGCGGAAGTCGATGTCTGTCAAAGTTAGTGAAGATAAATTAGCTGTCGGACCGAAAATATATCCTTTGTCGACAACCCATTCTTCTGGCATAGCTCGCGGAGTGCCAACAATTGAATTTCCGTAAACATCGGTCAGAGTAGCGTCTGTCAAATTCACATTGGTGAGATTTACCTGAGTCATCAACGCGCTTGAAAGATCAACGCCGGTCAAATTCAGATTCGTTAGATTTAGGTTGCTCAAGTTCATTCCACTCAAGTTCGCTCCTGGACCAAGAAGCAACCGGTCTATTTGCACCCAATCCTTTGGAAGACCTCTTGGTTTACCGACAATCTTTTCCGCTCGAACGCTAGTTAGATTTGCGCCAGTCAGATTAGTGTTCGTTAGATTCGCCCCGTAAAGGTTTGAATAACTTAGGTCGTAGTTACTTAGATCTAAGCCAACAAAGTTGCAACGAGACAAATCAGTAAACGGGCGTGGGTTGTAGCAGTCTGCGTTAGCACTGGCAGGTACGACCGGAAACAAAACCAATAAACTAACTAGCCCAAGCACTAAGCTTTTCAATTTCATCATGTTGATTCCCTCACCTTGTTTGTTTAATCTTGTCATAGCCCCCAAATGGAGCTCTAATCTATTTCGACAACTACTGGCACATGGTCGCTTGGACTTTCGCCTTTTCGCTCTTCGCGGACTATTTCAGCCGAGGTAACCCTTTCAGCGAACGACTCACTACCTAGAATGAAGTCAATTCTCATTCCCTCGTCTTTAGGGAATCTAAGTTGCTGGTAGTCCCAATACGTGTAACCTGATGGGACTAACGGTCTCACCACATCGGTCAGGCCTATCTGTTCGAAAGCTTCAAAGGCTTGTCTTTCAGGTTCTGAGACGTGTGTTGAACCGATGAACTCGTCCATGTCCCAGACATCAGTATCAAGTGGAGCAATGTTGAAATCACCCATTAGGGCTAAAGCTTGATTGGGATCATGCTCTAGCCACTCAGCAGTAGCTGCGGCAAGACGATCCAGCCATTCCAGCTTGTATTGGTAGTGCGGATCTTCAAGGGTTCTACCGTTAGGGATGTAAAGCGACCATAGCCGCACATCTTCGAAGGTTGCACCTATTGCTCGAGCCTCTTGAGCTAGCTCTGGACCAAAGCCAGGCATATCAGCGAAACCTATCTCAACATCCAAAGCTGGTATTTTGCTTGCAAAGGCAACACCGTTCCATTGGTTTAGACCATGTAATACCACGTGGTAACCGGCGTCAGTAAAGGCCTGCATGGGGAACTGTTCAGGCTTGCATTTGATTTCTTGCATGGCTAGAACGTCGATATCCGCTCGTTGCATCCAGTCGATTACCCGACCAACACGGGTTCTAATTGAGTTAACGTTATGAGTTGCTATGCGCACTGTTTAAACTTAAGTCATGACCTTTACTTCTTCGGACAAGCCCCGCCTAATTCAACTAATAAAGGAACTCGCTGTTGTTCATGGCAGAGTCACCTTATCTAGCGGTATTGAAGCTGATTACTATGTTGATCTCAGAAGAGCGACTCTTCATCATGAAGCAGCTGTTCTGATTGGTCAGGTAATGCTTGATCTACTGGATGGGAACTCTGTTACCGAGTTTGATGCGATAGGTGGTCTGACTATGGGTGCAGATCCTGTTGCAACTGCAGTGTTGCACCAGGCCGCAGCTCGTGGCAGAAGTATCGATGCTTTTGTAGTTCGTAAGCAAGCTAAGGCCCACGGTATGGGAAGGCAGGTTGAAGGACCTGATGTTAAAGGTAAGAGAGTTGTTGTCGTTGAAGACACTTCAACAACTGGAGGGTCTCCGCTAACTGCAGCCAAAGCATTGGAAGAAGCAGGTGCAATTATTGCCGCAGTTGCAACAGTTGTTGATAGGGACACTGGAGCACAAAAAGTAATCGAGGACGCCGGCTATAAATATCTAACAGCCATCACCCTCGATGACCTAGAACTTCGCTAATGCTTTACTAAAGTGCCTTTTCCTTTGAATGTTGAGTATTTGATCCAGTCAATTTTCATTTCAGCTTTCTGAATGGTGTCATCCAAAGCTCCACCGTCGAAGTTACCGCCTGTGGCTAAGTTCATGATCAGGTAAAACTCTGCATTGAAAACCCAATCATTAGGTGAAATCGAACTTTTGGTTTCTCCGCCGACAAGGTTATCGTCAACATAGAACTTGATTGAGTTCGGTAGCCAGTCAACACGGTAGACGTGGAAACCAGCAGTTAGCGGGTCGTTTCCTGAGAAGTAATAATGCGTAAGGCCGCTTCCACCCGAATAGTTTGGTCCGTGCAAAGTAGAGACGGAGTGGTAAGGCTGTGATCCACGCGCTTCGACGATGTCAATTTCACCGCATGAAGGCCAGCCATCGCAAGAATTACGTGGAACACCTAACATCCAGAAAGCTGGCCACATGCCAACCCCCTCAGGGTTTTGAATTCTTGCTGAAATGCTTCCGTATTTGAAACCAAGTTTGTCTCTGGTTACAATTTTGGCGCTTGAATATACACAGTCACCACACCAGTAAGTGATGTATTGGTCCTTAGGGTCATCTGAATTGAGCTTTATTGCCTTGATAACCAGACGTCCCTTGCCATCCATGGATATGTTAGAAGACTTATTGGTGTAATACTCCTGCTCGAGGTTTCCCCAGCCCATACCGTTTCCAATGTCGTAGGACCAAACTTTGCTGTCTACCCTTGATCCAGCTTTACCGCTAAAGTTCTGACTCCACAGCAACTTTTCTTTGACCGGGGCAGCTGCTCGAGGAGAAATCGCCTCAGCGCTAACTGAGCTGAAAAGCACAGTAATTAGGGCAAAACTAGCGACAACTGCGCGTATCTTGGTCTGGATCTTCACGGTCCACCTCATTTATCTCTTTATTCAAGTGTCAGCCCTAAAGCTGAATCGGATGATTACTTTTTGGTAACGGTTGGCTGTGAAGAGGCTTCTCACATTGCTAAGAAACCGCTTTCACGCCAAACTTGTCTTACTGTGAAACCGCTTTCGCAGTTTACTACAAACCTTATAACCGAGGAAGTAGGCCTCCCTTTATTAGTTGTCGCACAACAACTAAAAGGGGAGGCAACACCTCAACTAGGAGCTCGCAATGTCAAAGAATTGGTTCTCAGTCAAAGTCACAGCAGTAGCAACTGCAGGGCTTCTAGCTTTGGGCGCACTAGGCGCAATTTCTCCGGCGAGTGCAGTGGTTGACTGCACTAACGTCACTGCAGACACAGACGCCTGCACCGTTCTAACAATTAACTCTTTTGGTGACGTAATCTTGGACGCACTTAAGTCTGACTACAAGAAACTTCACCCTGAAATCAAACTAAGCGTGAAGAAATCAGATCTTGATGCGCTAAACGGTACGGCCCTATACACCCAGTGTGCTGCCGGCGGTGCTGGTAACCCAGACGTAGCTGCTGTTGAAATTTCTTATTCAGGTTTCTGGCGTGCGTATCCTCAGTGTTTCGTCGATTTACGCAGCATGCGCACAACTGTTGGCAACAAATCAGCCAACGATCTAAAGAAGGATTATCTACCTTGGCGCTGGGAGCACGGCGTTGGCTATAACGACAGCGTTATCGGCATCCCAACTGACGTGGGAGGCCTAGAAGTTGCTTACCGCTGGGACCTATTCAAAGCTAAGGGGCTTCCATACAAGCGAGACGCTGTGAGTGCTGCTTGGAACACCTGGGCTAAATTCATTACATTCGGTAAGTCATACATGGCCAAGCTTTCAGCTAAAGACAAGAAAGCCAACGTAGGTTTCATGGATAACGTTGGAACAATTTACCCAGCAGTTATGAACCAGGGTACTGAGAAGTATTACACGAATGACGGAACTGACACTGGCAAGCTTGTTTACAAAACTAACCCTCGTGTGAGGTTAGCTTTCGACACCACTGTTGCTGCTTCTAATGCCGCTATCGGAACACGTATCGGTCAGTTCTCATCGGACTGGAACGTCGGTATGTCAAAGGGAACCTTCGCAGTTATGTTGGCTCCAGCTTGGATGATGGATTACATCAAGGGTCAAGCACCAGACACATTCGGCAAATGGGACATAGCAAGCGTTCCTGGCGGTGGCGGTAACCAAGGTGGAAGCCAGCTAACCATCCCTAAGGGTGCAAAGCACAAGCAAGAAGCTTGGGACTTTATTTCTTGGTACCTAGCCCCTGCTCAGCAGTTGAAGGTTTTCCAAATCTACGGCCTATTCCCTTCAACACCTTCGCTATACAAAGATGCTGACCTAGTTGGCTTCAAGGATCCTTTCTTCAACAACGCACCGACCGGAGCAATCTATGCTTCAGGTGTTCAGAAGCTGAAGCCAATCTTCGAAGGTAAGCTGCAGCGTTGTATAGACATGGCAATGGGATCAGCTATTTCCCTTGTTGCAAATGGAAAAGAAAAGAAACCAGCGAAAGCATTTGCCAAAGGCATCTCTGACGCAGACAAGTGTAAGTAGTTAAGTCTTAACCAGAGAGATAGAAAATGTCACAAGCAACTGTGGCTAAAACTGGCAAGTCCAAGCCACCATCACCTTGGAAGCCAGCTAAGCCAAATAAGAAACTGAACAACCCAAACGCTGTTCTTTCATTGAATGGACGTTGGGGCTACCTGTTTACGGCACCGTTCTTTGTGATGTTCCTCATATTTGGTTTAGCGCCGATCATTTACTCCGTTTACATTGCTTTCTTTAACTGGGATGCACTTGGTACACAGGAGTTTATTGGTTTAGCAAACTTCACAGAACTAGTTGCTGATGACCGGTTCTGGAATGCGTTGGTGAACACTTTAGACATTTGGTTGCTTTCGACAATCCCAATGATGATCATGTCTATCGGTTTGGCAGCTGTTTTACATAACCCAAACCTCAGAGGTTCCACCTTCTGGAGAACTATCCTGCTTGTTCCAAACATTACCTCCGTTCTTGCTATTGCGATTGTGTTTGGTCAACTCTTTGGACGAGACTTTGGAATGATCAACATCATTATCGGTGCTCTTGGTTTTGAACATGTTGACTTCATCCAAGGAACTACTTCAAGTCACATCGCTATCGCATCGATGATTGTCTGGCGTTGGACTGGGTATAACGCTCTTATCTTCTTAGCTGCGATGTTGGCTATTCCAGGTGAGCTGTACGAATCAGCTTCACTCGATGGCGCTAATAAGTGGAAGCAGTTTATTTATGTGACACTGCCGTCACTTCGTAACACCATCACTTTTGTCTTGATTGTTGGAACTATCGGTGGCTTGCAGGTATTCGCTGAACCTTTGATTTTAGGTGGCTCTTATAACGGTGGAGACTCAGGTCAGTTCTCAACTTTGACTTTGTTCCTATTCGATCAAGCCTTCGTCGCATACAAGTGGGGCTATGCAGCCGCAGTTGGAATCATGATCACTTTCATAGTTGCGGTTGTTTCAATCATCAACTTCTTTATCACTCGTAGGTTGGCAGGTGATGGCAAATGAGCACAGCGTCAGTAAAGGAACAAACTGTTCCTCGTCCACCAAAAAATAAGACTCCAAAGTGGCAGCGCATGTCATTCATGGGTTATTTGTCACTAGTTCTGGTTACTTTTCTCTCGGTGTTCCCTTTCTATTGGATGTTTATCGTTGCATCTAATGGAACAGATGAGATCAGCAAGATTCCACCAACACTTATTCCAGGTCCTCGGTTCTTCACAGTAATCAGTCACGTGTATGAGGCATTGCCACAGTTCAACCAGGCTCTACTAAACACGGTTTACGTGGGAACTGTGGTTGCTGTTGCTCAAGTATTTTTCTCAGCAATTGCGGGCTTTGCTTTTGCGAAGTTGAACTTCCGTGGTCAGCGATACATGGTGCTCTTTGTAATTTTGACCATGATGTTGCCGAGCCAACTTGGAATCATTCCGCTGTTCATGCTTGTTGGTTGGGCTGGCTGGATTGACACATTGCTGGCATTGATTGTTCCAGCCTTGGTAACAGCATTTGGTGTGTTCTGGATGCGCCAGGTTATCGATGCGCAGGTTCCCAATGAATTGTTGGAGTCCGCTTCGATTGATGGAGCAGGCGTATTCCGCGCTTACTGGAGTATTGTGCTACCAATCATCGCTCAGAGTAGCTTCGTACTTGGTTTGTTCTCATTCCTAGCAACATGGAACGACTTCCTATGGCCATTACTTGTTTTGAATACACCAGAGAATTTCACAGCTCAGGTTGCTGTGAACCAGCTAAAGAGTAGTTATGCAATTGACTACGCATTGAACATGGGTGGGGCATTCCTTTCGACTGCTCCTCTGCTTGTGCTGTTCATATTCGTCGGTCGCAGACTTGTTCGTGGTGTTATGGATGGGGCAGTGAAGGGTTAATTATGAGTTTTCCGGAAGATTTCAATTGGGGTACAGCTACCGCTTCCTACCAAATCGAAGGCGCATTTGCTGATGGCGGAAGAACACCAAGTATCTGGGATACCTTCTCTAAGACTCCAGGCAAAGTAGTCAATGCAGACAACGGTGACGTTGCCTGTGATCACTATCACCGTTATCCAGAAGACATCCAGATCATGAAAGATCTTGGAGTTCAGTCTTACCGTTTCTCTCTCGCTTGGCCAAGAATTATTCCTGGTGGAACAGGTGCTGCTGGTAAACATGGAATAGATTTCTATGACCGTCTAATTGATGCATTACTAGAAGCCGGTATTCAACCAACGGCTACTTTGTATCACTGGGACCTTCCCCAGTCATTGCAAGATAAAGGCGGTTGGGCTAACAGAGATATCGTTGGGCAGTTTGCTGACTATGCAACTTTGGCAGCTGAATCTTTTGGTGATCGGGTTGCTAACTGGATTACCATCAACGAACCTTGGTGTGTTACTTGGTTAGGTAACTTCTGGGGAGTGCATGCACCGGGACTAAAAGATCTAGATACTTCTATTGCTGTTGCTCACCACACGGCTCTTGCTCACGCTGAAGCCACCCGTGCTCTTCGTGCTGTGAGGCCTGAGATTCGTAGCGGAATTACTTTGAACATGACCAACTATCGTGTTTCTGATGAAAGTAATCCTGAACTATTACAGCTTCGTGATTACTGGGATTCAAACATTAACCGTTGGTGGCTAGATTCACAATTGCATGGAACATATCCTGAGAACCTAGTTGAGTTCTATGGCGACAAGCTTGCCAAGGTTGTTAAGCCAGGAGATATGGATTTAGTAAAGATTGATAGTGAATTCTTAGGAATCAACTATTACAGCGACTCTTTCTTGAACACCCCGACAGAAGAACAGGTTCAGAAAAACGAAGGAACCTTCGTCTTCCCTATCAACTCTGATGGCACTTCTCCTGCCCCACACACTGACATGGGTTGGCCTATAACTCCTAAGGGTCTTGAGGATCTGTTAGTCCGAGTTCACAAGGACTGGCCTGAATTTATTGACATCGCCATTACCGAAAACGGTGTTGCCTATCCTGATGGCCCGGATGAGAACGGTGTTGTGACCGATGATCGTCGTGTCGATTACCTGCTTAGCCACCTAAAATCTGTTGATGCAGCTATCGAACAAGGCGTTCCAGTAAAGAGTTACTACTACTGGTCTTTGTTGGATAACTTTGAATGGGCTGAAGGGTATGCGAAACGATTCGGTATCGTTTATGTCAATTTTGAAACATTACAGAGAACCCCGAAACTTTCAGCAAGCGTTTACAGTAAGGTGATTGCTAGTAACGGTGCTGTTTTGGAAACAGTCAAGAACAAGTAAGGCTCATTACGGGCGGGGAGGATAACCAAATGGTTCCTGGTGCACGCCCCACATATGCAGTAATAGCTAAGACTGCCGGTGTATCCGAGGCAACGGTTTCCCGTGTTCTAAACGGTGATGAAAGCGTTCACCCTGAAAGAGCTAGACGAGTTCAAGAAGCCGTTGAAAAGCTTGGCTATAAGAAAAACCGCGTTGCTTCAGCTTTGGCTTCTGGTCGAACTGGCCTCATTGCTGTTGTTATTGACGATGATCTCTCAGTGTTTTCCGATCCATTCTGGGGAACTGTTACTTCCGGTGTTAGTCGTGTTCTTCAAGAAAACGGATTACACACAGTTCTCATGGTGTCACCAGTGGGGCTATTAGAAGGTGGCGTTGCCCACTACTTGAAATCTGGAGAAGTCGATGGCGCAATCTTCTTTGTGCTCCATAGCGATGCTCTGGTAAATGACCTCAAGAAGCGTGGATTACCGCTAGTTATCACTGGCACACCACACTCGAATGCGGATATTCCTTTTGTTGATACCGACAACTTCGGTGGGGCATACACAGCCACCAAACACCTAATGAATCAGGGCTGTAAGAAAGTTGGCATCATTACAGGAGACATTGGGACCACTGCCGCAAAGCAGCGTTTAGATGGCTATCTGCAGGCTTACCGTGAGAGCGGTCACCTCCCAGGGAAAGGCTTGATTTGTGAGGGAGATTACTCCTTCGAATCAGGCAAGAGACATGCTCAGACTCTATTAGAGACACAACCCGACCTTGACGGTATTTTTGCTAGCAATGACCTAATGGCTATGGGCGCTATAACCGTTTTAGAAGCTGCCGGGAAGAGCGTTCCTGGGCATGTCAGAGTGGTTGGTTTTGATGACGCGTTGATTGCTCAGACCTCCAGACCAGCCCTGACCACCATCAGACAAGACGTGGTTGCATTAGGTGAAGCCGCTGGAAGTTTGATCATTGCCCAGCTCAACGGAGAAGATTTTGAACCAATAATCCTCCCTACTCAACTAGTTATCCGTGAGAGCGCTTAGCGCTAGATAACGAATTGGTAACTACCCGCGAAACCGCTTTCACGGATCGCATCTTCGGGATAATCTGCTTATAGGAAGTGTGTGCGCACTCCGAAAGATCTTGAGACTTTGGCGCATCCGCTCCAATTCAAGCCTTTCGGTCACACCTTCCCCATTACGAAGAAGGACTAATCATGAACTTGACCTCAAAAAAGCTCGGGGCACTAGTTGCCACCGCATTGCTATCGATTGTTGGAATTGGAGCTATCTCAGCCCCGGCTCACGCAGCTGACTGCCCTTATCCAGTTACTGACCCAACATCAAACGACAACCCAAAGGACACCATTCGTTTGATTAGTCCAGTGCTAACGGATGACAACTCAATTCACCGTTTGGACTTCGAAGGACAGTTCACCCTTGACTGTGACTGGTTCGGTGTTGGTATGCAATTCCACCAGGTCTACGTTCCATTTGGCCTTCGCACAAACCTAACTTTCCATGCTGCAACCACAGCAGGGGTTCCAATTGCCAACACGGTGGTAACCCTTCGCGCAAACAAGGGTTACTCAAACTCAAACGCTGCAGTTCGTGTTAACGGAACCAAGGCACGTCCAGCTCCTTCTAATGCATCTGATGGCGCGAGCATCCGTGGCACAACCGACATCAATGGAAACGTGACCTTCGTAGTTGACTCTCCAGCCGACTGCACTAGCTATGGTGGTACTCTTCCAGCTGCACCTTCACATTTTGACTCGGATACTCCGAACGACATCAACGCAGATCCTTCAACTGACTGCTACAGCCAGTTCTTGCCAAGCATCACCGGTGAGAAGACAGATGCAGCAGACTTTGTTGAACTTCACTTCTTCGATTCATCTGCCCTCACATACAACGCAACAGATGTCTCGTTAGCGTTGCTTGCCCCGACTCTGGATGATACAAATTCAATTGCTGGTGCTGGTGTTGTTCAGGCTTACGCACCCGTTGGTTCAAAGCAGATTATCGCATTCCAAGCAACCAAAGGAGATGGTTCATACGCACGTAACCAGGCAGTGTCTGTTCGCGTTAACTTAGCCAACTCAGGTGCGAATGCAAAAATCAGTGCCGGTATTGTTGGCAACGCCTCATTGGGAAGCGTAACGACTCTTTCCAACGCTGACAACACTAAGACAACTCAAGACCAACTTGTTCTATCTGGAACAACGGATGCCTTTGGTGTTGTTACCTTCACATTGGATAACAGCGACACAACTGGCGGACCTGTTCCAGCGACCAAGACAACTCCCGTTCCAAATCCAGGTGTAAAGTTTGCAAAAGTCTTCGCTGAGCTAACTGGTGCAACAACAGCAGGTAACTCAGTTGAATTCCACTACTACAAGCCTTCCCTTCCGATTACTGTTTCCGCAACAGCTGCTGGAAAGAAGATTTCCGTAACAATCAAAAACGCAATCGGAAAGAGTTTCCAGGTTACAGTGACCGGACTAAAGAAGGTTACCGTCAAACCAACTAAGGCAACCCAGGTATACACATACACAGTTACTAAAGGTTCTAAGACTGTGACTGTTTCTGCCGATGGAAGAACTCTTACAAAGAAATTCACTATCAAGTAACTCCTAAGTTAAATAAAGAAGCGGCTGCCCTTACGGACAGCCGTTTCTCTATTTAAGAGTTAATTAACTAAATCTCCAATAGAGTTCAAAATCTCATTTGGTCTAAACGGATACTTGTTGATCTCTGCATCATCGGCAATACCGGTTAGCACTAGAACAGTATGAAGACCTGCTTCGATACCGGCGACGATGTCAGTGTCCATACGGTCTCCAATCATGCCTGTGGTCTCTGAGTGAGCATTGATCTTGTTCATAGCTGAACGGAACATCATTGGATTTGGTTTACCAACAATGTATGGTTCACGACCAGTGGCTTTTGTTATCAGTGCTGCAACAGAACCTGTTGCAGGAAGAACACCGTCAGCACTAGGCCCAGTTGCATCAGGGTTAGTGGCAATAAACCTTGCACCATTGTTTATCAATCTGATTGCTTTGGTTAGCGAATCAAAGTTGAAGTTCCTAGATTCGCCTAGAACAACATAGTCAGGATTAACATCAGTCATGATGTATCCAATTTCATGCATGGCTGTGGTTAGTCCAGCCTCACCTAAAACGAAAGCGGAACCCTTAGGTTTCTGAGAATGTAAGAAATTTGCTGTTGCAAGAGCTGAAGTCCAGATGGCTTCAGATGGAATGTCTAAGCCCGTGGCCTTTAGCCTGGCGGCTAGATCTCTCGGGGTATACATCGAGTTATTAGTTAGGACCAAGTACCTCAAGCCCTCTTCTTTCCACTGCTTCAATACCTCTGCAGCTCCAGGTAAGGCATGTCCTTCGTGCACGAGCACGCCGTCCATGTCAGTCAACCAACACTCTATTTTTCTACGTTCAACCATGGTTCTACTTTACCTTTAGCAAAGTTAGGCTTGAGTTGATGTCAGATAAAGAACAAGCAAACAACCCAAGTCATGAACTCACTACTTGGGGCGTTGGACCTTGGCAGGGGGATCTACCTGAGGGCTATGATTCACCTGAGTCCATCTATGACTCTGAGTTACTAACACATGGTGACACCCGTAATGTCGTTGATAAATACCGTTACTGGAAGATGGAAGCCATCGTCAAAGACCTTGACCTCAAAAGACATCCATTCCATGTCGCTATTGAGAATTGGCAACATGATCTAAACATCGGCTCAATAGTCAGAAACGCTAACGCCTTCTTAGCCCAAGAGGTTCACATTATCGGCAATAAACGTTGGAATAGACGTGGAGCTATGGTCACTGACCGCTACCAACACATCAGACACCATGACACTGTTGAAGAGTTCTTAGCTTGGGCTCGGAACGAGAAGCTTCCTATCATCGCTATAGACAACGTCGAAGGTTGCAAGAAGATCGAAGAATACGAGCTCCCAGAGAGCTGTGTTTTCCTATTCGGCCAAGAAGGTCCAGGGCTATCTGAAGAGGCCAT